>NZ_OZ253945.1:302916-605833 GCF_965267305.1 Hyphococcus sp.
CATGCGCGCCGACCGCAATGGCGACGATGCGCTTGACGTCAACGAATTTGCGGCGCTGACCGTCGTTACGGCGGAGCTCGCCAATCTTAATGGATTTGTTTCGGTGGAAAACGGCGAAGGCGTCAAAACCATCGCGCTGCCCGTCGCCGCGCCCGTCGCGCTCGGCGATGCGGAGCAGACGCGCATCGACGCAGTCGCTCGCCACACCTTCTACGCCTTTGCAGGCGCGGACGGCAAAATGCAGCAGGGGGAGTATCTGGGTCTGCAACAGGCGATTTTCGCTTCGTCGGACCTCAATGCGAACGGTGCGCTCACCAGCGCCGAACTGTCGCTTTTTGCACAGCGTCAGGCCTTCTTACGCCCCGAAGCCTGACGTCCTCCGGCGGCCGCTGTCCGTTTTGCCCTAGACGGACAGCGGCCAACCGGCCGCTTCCTTCATGCTCGATAAAACGAAATGGGACGATGAGTCCTTTACGCCCGGCAGGCGCACAAGTTTTTTGAGCGCAACTTCGGCGAAGCTTTCCATGTCTTTCGCTACGACCTGCAAGATGTAGTCGCCCCCGCCCGAGACCGCCGAACAGGAGACCACCTCGTCGAGGAGGTTCACCTGTTTCTCAAAAGCTTCGAGATGCTCCTCGGCGTGAGAGTCGAGCTTCACAAAGACATAGGCGAGGAGGGTGAGCCCCGCCGCGGCGCGGTCCACCTTCGCCCCATAGCCTTTGATAACGCCGCAGGCTTCGAGCGCCTTCACCCGGCGGTGAGCGGCGGAAACCGACAGA
This sequence comes from Hyphococcus sp., assembly GCF_965267305.1. Lineage (GTDB taxonomy): Bacteria > Pseudomonadota > Alphaproteobacteria > Caulobacterales > Parvularculaceae > Hyphococcus. The sequence continues at coordinate 303,696 of NZ_OZ253945.1, forward strand.
CCGACCGCATCGGCGATTTCGGCGTTTGTGAGCCGCCCATCACGCTGCAACAGCGTCAGGATTTTCTTGTCTGTTTCGTCAATCACAGGAAATTTTCCGGTTTTTTACGAGAATATGGGAAAATATGTCAAATTTCTCTTATTTTCCATGAAATCTGGCAAGAAATTCCAGCGATATTCCCTATGTTGCAACCTATGGGCGATATGACTGCATCCGCCGCACCGGCGCCGAAAAATCCCTTCGCTGCGAACACCAGCCATGCGCTGCGCGGCGATTATGGCCGCATGCGCCCTGATTACACAGTGGATCAGCCTTACGAGCGCTATACGGAAGCCGAACAGGCGCGCTGGCGGTTCCTCTATGACCGCCAGAAGAAATTGCTCTCCGGCTATGCGGCGCAGGAATATATAGACGGTCTTGAAAAACTGAACGCCGGTGGCGCGGTCCCCCGCCTCGAGGACGCCAACAAGGTTCTGGGCGACGCAACCGGCTGGCAATTGATCGCGGTGCCGGGCCTCATCCCCGATGACGTCTTCTTCGACCATCTCGCCAATTGCCGGTTTCCGGTCGCGTGGTGGATGCGCGAAGAACATGAACTCGATTATCTCGTGGAGCCGGACATTTTCCACGACTTCTTCGGACATGTGCCGCTGCTCTCCAATCCGGTGTTTGCGGAATATATGCGCAAATACGGCCTCGGCGGGCCGAAGGCGATCGAGCATGGCGCGCAGAAAATGCTGGCGCGGCTCTATTGGTACATCGTCGAATTCGGCCTCATCAATACGAAGGACGGACTGCGCGCCTTTGGCGCCGGGATGCTGTCGTCGAAAGAAGAGACGATCTACTCGGTGGAAAGTCCGAAGCCGAACCGCGTCGCGTTCGATCTCGAGCGTGTGTTGAACACGGCCTATATGGTCGATGATTTCCAGAAAACCTATTTCGTCATCGACAGTTTCGAGCAGCTTTTCGAAATCTGCGACTGCGATTTCACGCCGTTCTACAAGCGCGGCGCAGGCAGGGAGTCGGTCAATCCGGAAAAATTGCTGCCTTCCGACAAGGTCATCACCAAAGGCCGGTTCTAGCTTGCGGCGCCAAGTTGCGACTTAAGGGCCGCTAGGCGGCGTTCCAAATTTCGGATAGGCATCGCTTATGGCGATCACGGTAGACACCTGGCGGCTTAATCCGGCGCTCGATCTTGCAAAATACGCTGAGATCTACGCGAGGCGCGGCATCGTCCAGATTCCAGATGTTCTGACGGCTGATTCAGCCGCAGCCCTTAATGCGATCCTGTCGGGCCCCGTGCCCTGGCGCTTGCTGGCGACCGACTCGAATGACAAGCCCGTTCATTTCACGCAGGCTGAGCTTTCCGCCATGCCGCGGGAACAACGGGACGCATTTTTCCGGGATGTCATGGCGCGCGCCCGCCAGAACCGCGGATTTTTCTATCATACCTACCCGCTGATCGAAGCCTATATGAAAGGCTGGGATCCCGGTCATCCGCTGCATACCATCACCGAGTTTGTAAACAGCGCTGACTGGCTTGGTCTTGGACGTCGTGTGACCGGCGTGCAGCAGATCACCAAGGCGGATGCGCATGCGACCGCGTACAGTGCAACTCATTTTCTGACGCGCCACCTCGATTATGGCGACGACCGCGAACGCCGCGCCGCCTATGTGCTTGGCATGACCAAAGACTGGCAGCCGGATTGGGGCGGGCTGCTTTTATTCCTTAACGACAAGCAGGACATCACCGAAGGCTATCTGCCGCGCTTTAATGTGCTGACGATCTTCGACATCAAATATCTTCACACGGTGACGCAAGTTTCGAGTTTCGCCGGCGGCGTGCGCCGCGCGGTCACCGGCTGGTTCCGCGACGATCCGATACCCGGACGGCGCTAGGTCAGATCGTGTTTTCTGACAAGGCCGCGCATCTGGTCATAGGTGAGCGACAGCGCTTCGGCCGCCTGTTTCTGGTTGCCGCCATGGGCGGCGAGGGCCTCTGAAACCAGCGTTTTTTCGACTTCGTTGAGATGCGCCCGCAGATCGTACCGGGCGCCGGAGACAGGGGGTGAAAGCGCGGGCGCCTCGGGTTTAGGAGACGCGCTTGCGCCGAAAGGACCGAACGCCGCCTCGAACGGATCGAGCACGACCTCGTCGATCAGACCCTTGCCGTCGAGCTCCGCCCAGTGAAACACGGCGCGCTCCGCTGCATTTTTCAGTTCACGGACGTTTCCCGGCCATGAGTGATTTTTTAGCGCCATTGCGGCTTCGGCTGAGAAGCCGGGGAAGCTGAGATTTAGCTCCGTAGCGACGGCGCTGGCGAAATGCGCCGCCAGCAGCATGATGTCGTCTTGACGCTTCCGGAGTGGCGGCGCCGCCACAACATCAAATGCGAGCCGGTCGAGAAGATCGGCGCGGAACTCGCCGTCTTCCGCCTTGATGCGCAAGTCCGTATTGGCGGCGGCGATGACGCGCACATCGGCGATGCGCGTTTGCTCGCCGCCGATGCGTTCATATTCGCCATATTCGATGACGCGCAGAAGCTTCTCCTGAACGCGGAGCGAGGCGGATGCGATTTCGTCGAGGAAGAGCGTGCCGCCTTCGGCGCGCTCGAACCGGCCCAGATGACGCTTGGTGGCGCCGGTGAAAGCGCCCGCCTCATGACCGAAAAGCTCGCTTTCCAACAGCGTCTCGTTCATCGCGGCGCAGTTGACCTTCACAAGCGGTCCGCCCCAGCGCCCGGACAGGAAGTGAATCCGCGCCGCCAGAAGCTCCTTGCCCGAGCCGCGCTCGCCCATGACCAGCACCGGCCGGTCGACCGCCGCGATGCGCGAGGCGTGATCCAGCGCATCGAGGAAGGCGCGGGACTGGCCGATCAGTTCTGGGGGCGAGGGTTGAGCTGTCATAGGTAAAAAATACCATCATAATGCGGTTAAAGATACCTGTACCATGGTAAGAAATACCTGAAAATCTTACTGCCTGGCAGACGGAAAAGTATATTATCTAGTAAAAACAATACATTACAAAGTTAACGCCGAGTTGGCACGGCTTTCGCAATAAGGTGAGCAGACGGGGTTAATCAGGCCCAAAGGGCCAACTGCTGAGGAGACCGAGATGAGCCGATACTCAAGATACGAAGACCGCGATTGGGAGCACCGCGTCAATTACGCGCTGCGCGGCCGCGCCGGCTTCGCCTGGGGCGCGTTCTTCCTTGGTTTCATCCTTGGCGGCATCATTTTTTAGGAGATCGAGACATGGGCGTTTTTTCCCGACTGAGCGACATCATCAATTCCAACATCAACTCCATGCTCGATAAGGCCGAAGACCCGGAGAAGGTCGTGCGCCTGATAATCCAGGAAATGGAGGACACCCTCGTCGAGGTCCGCTCCAACGCGGCCCGGGCGCTGGCGGACCGCAAGGAAGTCACCCGCAAGAAGGACGAATTTGCGCGCCGCGCCGGCGAGTGGGAGTCGAAGGCCGAACTCGCCATCGCCAAGGGCCGTGAAGACCTCGCGCGTGGCGCCGTGGCGGCGAAGCGCAAGGCCGAGGAAATGATCGGTCTTCTCGACAGCGAACTCAAAGCCATCGACGACACGGTCAACAAAACCAATGAAGACCTCGAGCGGCTTCAGGCCAAGCTGAAAGAGGCGCGCGCCAAACAGCGCTCCCTCGAAATCCGCCGCCATGCGGCCTCCGACAGCGTCCGTGTCAGCCGCCAGGTCAATGACGGCCGCATCGAAGAGGCGCTGGCAAAATTCGACCGCTATGAGCGCCGGATCGATGAGTTGGAGGCGGAAGCGGAAAGCTGGTCGCTGGGCCGTCCGCGCACGTTGGAGCAGGAATTCGCTGAGCTGGAAGCCGAGGATGCGGTCACCGCGGACCTCGAAGCCTTGAAAAAGCGGGTTGCAAGCCGCACTTCCACATCAGGGCAAAATTAAGGCAGAGGGAAAGGGGCTTCCGCAATGAACGAATATTTCATGGCCATAGCGATCGTCGCGATCATCTTTGTGGCCTGTCCGGCGGTGTTCATGCACTACCAGGCGGAGCTCAGAAAGACGAAGTCGATCTCCACCGACGATGAGCGTCTTGTCGACGATCTCTGGAAGACCGCGCAGCGCCTTGAGCGCCGGGTGGACGCCCTCGAGACCATTCTCGACAAGGAAGCGCCGGACTGGCGCAAGGATTATCCGGAGCGTCCCCATGCCTGATTATCATCACCATCACCACCATCATCACTGGCGCGACAAGGACAGCTACGCCTATCGCGCCGGGCAGCCGGGGCCGGGCCCGAATTTCCACCGCCTGCGGAGGAATACGCGGCGCGGGAAGATCGCGGGCGTCTGCGCAGGCTTTGCCGAATATTTCGGCTGGAACCTCAAATGGGTCCGTGTGCTGATGATCCTGGCGACGATTTTCTTCTTCCCGATGCCGGCGGTCGCTTATCTCGCTGCGGCGATCTTTATGAAACCTGATACGGATCTTCCGCCGCAGACGGAGTTTCGCGATCCGGAAACCGAACGCTTCTGGCGCACTTTTTCAACGCGCCCGAAGGCGACGTTTTCCGAACTCAAGCACCGGTTTCGCGCGCTCGACATGCGCATCGCCGATCTTGAACACGCCGTGACGTCGAGCGAGTACGGCCTCAGGAAAGCCTTCCGCGACCTCGAACGCGGCGCCTGAACCAAAAGAGAGAAGAGAACGATTTAGGGGATGCCCGCGAAGCGGGCGGAACGGGGGACGTGCGTTCAAGCGCGCGGAAAATGGAGAGAGACATGACTGCTTTAATCGTTATCGCAAAAGGAATTGTGATGGTTGCGCTGGCCGCAGCGGCATTCCTCGCGCTCGCCATGGCGGTCGGCTATGAACCGGCGTCGGCGAAAGAGGCCGCGCAGTGCGAAACCCGGCCAGCGCCTGCCTGCCTCTTCATGATCCTTTAACCACGGCCATTCGGGCGCGCTTGCCGACGGCGCCGGCGCCGACTACCATTCGCCATCACATCAGAGCCGCCATGCGGCTCCAGCGAGGACGCGAATGATGAGCGATGGCAAGCGCGAGCAGCGCGCGGGCGGGGATGACCGTCAGGATCCCGGGAAACGCAAGCGCCGGAAAAAACCTCAATCAGCGGCGGGCGGCAGGAAGCCACCATCCTCGGGAGGCGGACGGCGCAGGACTGTCAGGCTCGCGGCGCTCGATCTCGGCACCAATAATTGCCGCCTCCTCATCGCCTCGCCGCGCGGACGCGACTTCCGGATTGTGGATGCTTTCTCGCGCATCGTCCGCCTCGGCGAAGGTTTGTCGCAAAGCGGTGTTTTATCCGAGGCGGCGATGGAGCGAACGCTGGGCGCGCTTAAAGTCTGCGCTGAAAAAATCGAACGCCGCGGCGTCACTCATATGCGCTGCATCGCGACGCAGGCCTGCCGCGGCGCGCAGAACGGCCCCGCCTTTCTCGAAACGGTCTCTCGCGAAACGGGTCTTTCCTTCGATATCATTACGACGGAGGAGGAGGCGCGGCTCGCGGTGGCCGGCTGCGCCGATCTTCTCGATGAAGCGGTCGGGCTCGTTTTCGATATCGGCGGCGGCTCGACGGAGCTGTCCTGGGTGCGGCGCAGGGAAGGCGGCGTGGAGATCGCCGCCTGGACGTCGCTTCCCTTCGGCGTCGTCTCCATTGCCGAAAAATGGGGCGGGCGGGAGATGAGCGCCGAAACCTACGCCGCGGTGGTGGGTGAAGTGCGCGCCGTGATTGCGCAGATCGGCGATCCTGCGGGCATGAAGGATATTTTCGAAAAGGACGGCGCGCATCTCCTCGGCACGTCGGGCACGGTGACCTCCATCGCCGGCGTGCATCTGGGTCTCGCGCGCTATCGCCGCGACAAGGTCGACGGCATCTGGCTGACGATCGACGATGCAAAAGCCGTGACGGCGAAACTCAACGCCATGAGTTTTTTGGAACGCGCCAGCGAACCCTGCATCGGCGAGGAACGCGCGGACCTTGTGGTCTCCGGCTGCGCCATCCTCGAAGCTTTACAGGCGGAATGGCCGGCGACGCGCATCCGCGTCGCGGACAGAGGCTTGCGCGAAGGCATGCTGGCTGACTTGGCGCAGCAGGCGCGCAAAGGCAAATAACGGTAATGGCTACTGAGATGCAATTTCGGCGATTTCTATAATGTATGCATCGTATGGATGATCTTCATCAATAATCTCGGGACCATCAATAATTGCACCAGAGAAGATATTCTCCCCGGCTAACCATCTAGCTTCTGCATTCTCAATAGACATTAGAATTTTAATTGCGCTATTTATATCATAGGAATGGTAAGATAATTTATGAGCGTAAAGTGCGGCGGAAAGAGCAAACTTTGCTGAGTCTGCAAACATCATAGGTACAGCCGGATAGGGTACTTCGTCAGTAGCATCATCAGTCCGCTCGAAAGTTGAGATACATTCTTTTACATTTACTGATGTTACTCTTCTGCAGTTAAAAGGTCTTGCTCTATATACGCTACATTCGGCGGAAATTAGTAAGGAGCAGGCTATAACGTTAGCCCAGCGGCCTTCTTCATCTAATCTCGGTGCATCCTCTATTTGTTTAATGATAAGATTACGTGATTGCGAAGGTAGAGCCTCAATTACTCTACGGATTAATAGTAGCTCTGGTGCGCTAGCGCTTGCAAATAGATAGCAGCAATAGGAACACCCTTTCTTGCAAGCGAGGCCGGGAAATGGATAAGTTTTATTTGAGCGCTCTAGTACTCGCATAGCTGCTTCGGTTGCGTCCGAGGCTCTGCGAAAGCTATTTCCGCCAAGTATCCCAATAAGGTGGGCAGCCAAAGCAATTGTCTGGCGTTGCAAAAGAGTTTGATCCGGCTGAAAGCCGTGCTTCAAAGTCTTCTCTATTGCGTCGTTTTTCTGTTTTTTGAGTGCGCGGCGTTGGCTTCTTGCGAGTGACATTACGTTAAATGTAATATTAAATGCGCGTTTCAAAGTAAAGATTGGGTGCGGGGAGAGGATTTGAACCTCTGACCTTCAGGTTATGAGACCAATTCAAAAACCTGCTAACCTACTGAAAACATTGAGAAAATTCTATTTCTCTCTGTGTAAGTGTGTAAGGAACTGTGTAACTTTGCTCCCCTTTCTGTTGCTTACTTGAGAATAGTTATCAAAAATTAACGATCCTGGCAAGGGCGCTTCTCGGGCTTCACTTACACAGGTCTTACACAAAGACTTTTACAGTAAAAATATCACATAGATACAATGGCTTACGCGAAAACAGAACAAACCGACGCCTGAAGCCCGCACCATTTTTCCGATTTCACTATCCCAAAATGAAAAAAAATGGTAGTTTCGGTAAGTGAAATCGGAAACCCAAACTATGCGCGCAAGGGAGTATCTGGACGAGCTGGCCTCGAAAGGCCGTAACCATTTCTCGTCCGTGGAAGCGCATGCCGCTCTTAAGGGCAGCGAAGACTCGGTCATGCACGCGCTAAGTCGGCTGATCCAGCAGGGAATGCTGGCCTCGCCGTCGCGCGGTTTTTACATGATCATTCCGCCCGAATACCGGTCCCTCGGAAGCCTGCCGCCGGACCAGTTCATTCCTGCGCTGATGGATCATCTCGGGCTTGTCTATTACGCGGGCCTGCTTTCCGCAGCTCAATATTACGGGGCGGCGCATCATCGTCCGCAGGAGTTTCAGGTGTTCGTTGCGCGCAACCGCAAACCGATCAGGTGCGGCGCGGCGAGAGTCGCTTTTATAGCGCGCAAGAACATCGATGAGGTCAGCGTTCAAAGCTTTAATACATCGGCAGGCACTATCCGCGTATCGACCCCGGAAGCCACCGCGTTGGACCTTGTGGGATATTATGCGCGCGCCGGGGGCATGGATCAGGTGGCAACGGTCCTTTCGGAACTCGGAGAAAAACTGGACGCTGAGAAGCTAGCGGAAGCGGCGAAAATTGCGCCGGTCCCATGGGCGCAGCGCCTGGGCTATCTTCTTGAGCAGGTTGAACACGAAAGCCTGACCGGCCCGCTACAGGCGTATGTTTCGGAAGCGGCGAGGGATTACACGCCGCTCCAGCCACCCGGCGCTGACAGTTCTGCGCCGCGCTCGAAGCACTGGAAGCTCATTATCAACGCTGATGTGGAGGCGGAGATATGATCCCGCGCGCCTACATCATGGAATGGCGTGAAGAAGCGCCGTGGCTTCAAAATGCGCAGGTCGAACAGGATCTGATTATCAGCCGTGCGCTTGTTGAGATATTTTCAAATCCGGTGCTGAAAAGCGCCTTGGCGTTTCGCGGCGGCACGGCGCTTTACAAGCTCTTCATGAAACCGCCCGCGCGGTATTCCGAAGATATAGACCTCGTGCAGATCAGGGCCGAACCCGCTGGCGAGATTATGGGGGCCTTGCAGGATTTGCTGAACCCATGGCTCGGCGCGCCGAAATATAAGCAGACGCAGGGGAGAGTGACATTCGTCTATCGGTTTAACTCGGAAGATCAGCCGCCATTGCCGCTGCGCTTAAAGGTAGAGATCAACACGCGCGAACATTTTTCGGTGTACGGGATCAAAGAGGTTCCTTTTGAAGTTTCCTCGCGCTGGTTTAAAGGGGCCTGCGCTATTGGCAGCTATGAGCTGGACGAGCTCTTAGGCACGAAGCTTCGCGCCTTATATCAGCGCAAGAAGGGGCGCGATCTGCTCGACCTAGCGATCGCGCTGGAAGAAACCGGCGCAGACCCGGCCCGCATTCTCGAATCCTTCACAAAATATATGGAGCATGGCGGTCATGCTGTGAGCCGTGCGGAATTTGAGAAAAACATGCACCATAAATTGCAGGACAAGGACTTTACGAGTGATATTTCGCCGCTGCTGGCGAGCGGACGGTCATGGAACTTGGAAAAATCAGCCAAGCTTGTTTCAACGAAACTAATCGAATCCTTGCCGGGCGATCCGTGGAAAGGCGAGGGCTAAGCGGCCATTTAATGGAGTAAATATATGATCCGATTAGGAATAGAAGAAGATAAATGGCTAATTTATGAGGGTGATGCAGGGTATTTTGGACGTGCAATTTGGCCAGCACCTGTCATCACTCCTGCGAAAATCGTTTTTGAGTCTGAAGGACCGTTGATAGCGGAAAGACGAGGTGAGGACCGCACAACTGCCTGTCGATTTCGAGAGGACTCTTATGACCCTGTTTCAAGGATACGGCGAGGCCGATTTTATACTGCGCAAGATATCGGACAGCAACCCACTCAGTGGCGTGTGCATCCACATCCGGCCTTACCCTTTGAAGCTCATTACGCGCCAGATAGGTTAGGCTTGGTAAAAAGGCTTCATACGTTTCGTAATATGCTGTTTTTCCGCGAGTTCATTAAGGACCGTAAAGAGCAGCCGTTAGTGTTGTTGGGGTTTGATGATTGTTTCACGGTCTGGGTAGTAACCGATGTGGAGGCCATATCTTCGGGAGAAGATTTAGTGACTTTAAAGGCAAGGGGAACTTTTGGAATCCTGCCTGTTTATGATGACCAAAAGATTCCAGAGCGCTATCGAGCCAAAGTAACGGAAACCCTGGACACATTTGCAGACTCTGTACATCGCTCGGCCCCCATATCAGTTATCGATAGGGCGCGAGATGCGGCAAGCCAAATACTTCTCGCGCACTTCAATTTAAGTGGCGAAGATGCGAAAGACTTGGGAAATCTAGCCAAGCGCGCAGAAAAAGACCGGCTGGTTGTAGCTAGCGCAAGTCACATAATCGCACGTTTACATGCGCGCAACAAACCTTCTGAACGAGAACGGCGGAAGATGCGAGCAATTAGAGAGCAAGACGCCGAACTGGCAACGCAATGTTTGGGAGTAATCCTTTGTGAGCTAGGTTGGGCTGAGTGGAAATAAGAGGCGCATAGGCATAAGCTGAGCATTAACGTCGTGCTGTTTGAATACAGTACAACAGGCATTTTAAGCGATTTCACTAATCGCAACAGGTATTGAGTTTTAGAAAAACTGGTTGCGGGGAGCGGATTTGAACCGCTGACCTATAGGTTATGAGCCTATCGAGCTACCTGGCTGCTCCACCCCGCGCAGAAAAACTAACGTGTACGGAATAAGTATTCAAGAAAAATCAAGGGTGGGTTGCTCATGCAACCCTGCCTTTCGGCGAGAACGGGGTGTGCAAGCTTCAACGAAAAATCGACGGCGGGCGCAGGGAGCGAAGCGATCCGAGCCTCGGGAGACCGTCTATTTTTCTTGCAAGCGCGCTGAGGGGCTGGCCCCTAAGCCCAAAAAAGAGAAAAGACCGCCCCTGTGTGAAACGCAGTGGCCAGGACCATATAGGCGCGGCCTCTGGGCGAAGTCCGGTGGTAACGCGCCGCTAGCGCAAGGGATCGAAGCCGGATGGCCGAGACCCGCCATTGCCTGGAAGCTATGGCACGGGGCTCGGTTCACGAGAGCCCGGTCCGGCTTTGCCGGATGCGCCAATAGTAACATAATTAACCGAAAAATGCTTGCCTCAGCGCAAAGTTCAGTGGCAACATTCAAGTAATACAAAATAATGGTGAAATCGATTTCTAGATGATTGAATCTGTACACATTAGAAATGAAGGGGCCTATGACGCCATTGGAACAAGCCTCACAGGCTTAAAGGCGCTCAATTTCGTGTTCGGCCCGAATGGGTCCGGCAAAACGACGATTTCCCGCGTGATTGACGGCGCGGAAACCTACCCCGACTGCACGGTGACATGGGTAGCGGGCAATCCCCTGGAAACGCGCGTCTATAACCGTGATTTTGTCAAAAAGCATTTCGATGCGGAAAGCAGCATCAAGGGCATTTACACATTCGGCGATAATGTCGAAGTCGCTGAAAAGATCAGAGCGTTGAAAGTCGATGCCGATGAGATTAGCGAAAAGCTAGCCGGGCTGAAGAAGACGCTCTATGGCGCAGACGGCAATGGCGGCAAACAAAAGGAACGGAACGATCTGCAAAGCCAGGTAGTCGAGGATATCTGGACGGCCAAGAAGAACCTTGACGATCTAAGTGACGCCTTTTCCGGTCTGAACAACAATAAGAAAAACTTCTGCGCCCGCTATCTGGCCGAGGCCGAGAACAACAAGGCGGAGTTGCGGGACATTGGCGCGTTGCGCGAAGATGCCGGGACGGTGTTTTCCAGTACGCTGACCGAAGCGGCAACCTTGCCGCAGCCGGACAGTTCCGCTCTTGTCGCGCTCGAAACCGACGCAATCCTGACCAAGAAAATAATCGGCAAGGAAGATGTCGATATCGCAGCCCTGATCGAAAAGCTCGGCAACAGCGACTGGGTTCAGCAGGGACGGGAGTATTTTGACAAGCTGGATGATCAATGTCCCTTCTGCCAGCAAAAGACCGATGCAGCATTCCGCCAGAGCCTCGAAGACTATTTCGATGAAAGCTATGTCGCCGATCTTGCCGCCATCGACCGGTTGCTGGATGGCTATGAAACCAGGGCGAAGGCTCTTCTCGACGGCTATGGCGTAACGGCGATTGTGGATTCCCCGTTCCTCGACTGGGATGCGTTTGGCAAAGACCTCGCCACGTTGCGCCTCGCGCTGGAGAACAACATCGATCACATAAGAGTCAAGAAGAAGGAACCCAGCGCGCCGGTTACGCTCAAGGATACAAAGCCGCTCTTCGCGGCGGTTGATGCCCACATCGGCGCTGCGAACACGAAGGTGAAGGCGAACAACGACACGCTGCACAATTTGGACGCCCGCAAGAAGGAGCTGTCCGCGCAAATCTGGCGGCGCTTGCTGGAAGACACCAAAGCCACCTGCGATAAATACAAGAAGGCGAGCAGCGATCTCGATGCGGCGATCAGGAGCCTCAGCGGACAGATCGAACAGCGCACAGGTGAACTGGAAGCCAGGAATAGCGAGATCGAAGAGAACGAACGCAAGATCACCAGCATCAAGCCGACGATCGATGCGATCAACAAGCTTCTAAAGTCGTTCGGGTTTGTAAACTTCTATCTCGTGGAAAGCGCAGAGAACGGATTTTACGAGGTCAAGCGCCCCGGTGGAGACGATGCGAAAGACACGTTAAGTGAAGGTGAGAAGTCCTTCATCACCTTCCTGTATTTCTATCACCTGATAGGTGGATCTTTTACGGCAAGCGGCGCAACAACCGACAGGATTGTGGTGTTCGACGATCCGGTATCTAGCCTTGATGCCGATATTCTGTTCATCGTATGCAATCTCATCAAGGGCATCGTCAATGAAATGCGCGAGGGGAACAGCGCCATCAAGCAGGTCTTCATCCTGACCCACAATATCTATTTTCACAAAGAAATCACCTTCAACAAGAAGCGCAGCGGTGCCGGCGCGCTCCATGATGAAACCTTCTGGATCATTCGCAAGTCCGCCGACCGCTCCGAGCTAGTTCCGTCTGCGGAAAATCCTATCAGGTCGAGCTATGAGCTATTATGGCGAGAAGTGAGGCAAAAACCGCCTTCGGACACGGCAATCCAGAACGCCATGCGCCGCATCCTCGAGCATTACTTCAAATTCTTCGGCGGCGTCACGCCAGAAAGCATCATAGAAAAATTCGACGGTCAGGAAAAGCTGATCTGCGGTTCGCTCTTTTCTTGGATCAATGACGGCTCGCACTTCGCCAACGACGATCTCTATATGTCATGCGACCCAGGACAGGTTGGCCGCTATCTCGCAGTGTTCCAGCGGATATTCGAGGAATCCGGACATGATGGGCACTATAAAATGATGATGGGAAACGATTACGCTGCGCTCCCTATAGCAAACGAATCGGAAGATCAGCCAGCCGCAGCAAATGACCCGATGGCTGAACTAGCTTTGCCTGAATCTGGCGCTGGCGCGTCGCCTTAGCATCGTCTGTGGAGGGCCTGTCAAACAGACAAAGCTGAGGGTGTGGTACCTGCTTCCAAAAGAATCCATCACACTAGCCGTAGCAGTGAATACCACTTAGGCGTGCCGCAAACGCAAAGGAGCGAGACGGGTTTGCCCAAAGTGATGCTTCACCAGCCTGAGCTTGCCAAGTTCTGACCGGGATTTGTAAAGGCGCGCAAGGGCTCGTGAAGAGAAAGTCAGTCGATGCCTAGCTTGTGGAAGAAGATGCGGTTTCTCATTTCGGCATCCCTGAGCACCTTATCCCAACTCAAAACTTCCATGTAAAGATTGTTATTACCAAACCAACGAAACCAACCTAATCCATCAGGCATTGGCGTAAATTCTTTCTCTGAATGCAGCCACTCTTTCACCTTTTCTGTAAGCTCACACATTATGTAGCCATAGAAAGGCGTCTTGTCCGCCACTTGGATGGGGCGTCCTTTAGGTGTCCTGAACTTGCCTTTGCGTATATTGTTTACGTACCGCAGAATTTGTTGAACGGGGTCTTCATCTGATGACGGATTTGCAAAGTCGTCCCTGCCTGGGCGCTTGAATTCGAAAACAGTAATGGGATTACTTGCTTCGTTATCTCCTCGAAAAAGTACGGGGAGGTCAAAAGCAATGATATCAGGGCGCTCAGTCCTACCTCCGGCCAGTGGCGTATCTGAACTAACAAAGTTGGTAAAATTCAATCGCTCGTCAATGATCCACAAATTGTGATCTTCAAATGATGTCACTCCACTATCGCCTTTGCGAGGGAAAATAATGTCGTGCACTGTCGCTTCAGAGGGGTATGTGCCTGCATCATTAAGCTCGATACTGCGTGTAAAAATGTCCAGAACGTTTCTACGGAGAGCGATATAATGAATGAGATCGTTCTTGCTAGTTTTGGAAATTTTATTGACGATGCTCGCCAAACCTTCATTTAGATCGCCCGCCGACGTTTCTGACAATATTTTCTCTACCTCTCGGCGGATGGCCACCTCCTGACTAAACTTTTCCTTCTGAAAAACGGTTTCTATTTGTTCTGGCGTCGGGTTGAAGGGCATGGACGATAGGTCAATTTCCTCAGCTATTGAGCGATGCCAGGGGGCGGATGTTTCAACATAGTTTTGCACCCTTTGGCGCTTCTTCTCCTGTCGCGCGGTTATCGTGTCTCCTAAAGCGTCGCGCGCTAATGCCGCAGCAGTCTGTTCAATTTCTGTTTGTGATGTCGGGTGCATGAGGTCTTCATCGTTTGGAAATTCAAAGCCCCCGCGCTCTAAAGAAACATTGGAATCCAAAAAGGGGCTGGAGACATAAGCTTTGATAATATAATTTCGATCACGGCTCTCCGTGCCTTCCGCGGAGCTGTCGAAAAACTCATCTATGAACTCAGGCACGTAATTGTGAATAGCTGTTTCGGTAACTTCTCGCCTGTCAGCGACTAAGCTTATTTTGCTCTTTTGACTTTTCGGAGAATAAATTTTGAAAATACGAACTTGAAAGGTTTGTGGCCCTTGGCGGGATTCGAGAGTGAACAAGCCGTTCTGTAATGGTATCTCCATTATTAGGCCAGAGAGCTCGTTACTGACGAAATCGTTGAGCACAATCCTATTGGAGCCATCTTCTTCAGCGATTGATATTTCTGGGCATTTGTAATCTGCATCGATAAAGTATGGCAGGAGACGCTCCACCAAAGTACGCGCAATAGTTTTTAACTGCTTATCTGTGAAGCGCTTTTGTTTGACCCTGGATAATGTTACCTTCGATCCTACTGTCCCCTTTGATACGGTCTCGATTTTCTCACTTACAATAATGTCCGTTTGTTTGCCCATTCGAAAAGTCCGCCTTTGCAGGCGCTCTCCCGTGTCGTAGACGCTATCAATAAGCAGATCTTCGAAATACTTCAGGCAAGTAAACCGCCCAAAACCTTTCCCGCCCTGTTCGATTTTTTGATCTGTGTAGAGAGTATCAAATGAATCCCTGTTTTTCTCTGTGAAACCGATTCCGTTGTCGGTAATAACGAAGCTCTCTACAGGCGAGAGTGCGTCATCCAACTCTTGTTGCTTATGCCTATGAACGATGATTTCAATCTTTCCCTTGGGAGGGTTTATCGATTCGATTGCCTGGATCGCATTCACCACTGTTTCGACAAGTGGCGTGTAAACTGTTGTTCCGGAGCGTATGTTTTCAACAGCTCGTTTAATGTTCACATTACTCATTAGAAGGTCTCATCCTAAGTATTTTAGATATAATGTAGTCATTCATGGTTACGCGGCCTCCACTCCGACAACATCCATCAGCTTGGCGTAGTCGGTGATTACGTCGTACTTTACTTTGTCGGCGTCGATTTTCTCGTTGAGTTCAGAAAAAAATTTGCGGGCACATCCGATCTTGGTGCGCTCTATTTCGCGCAGCTTCATCGATGACATTGAGCCTTTCGTTTCAGCGACAAAGTATATGTGTTTAACGCTTCCCTTCTTGAAGGAGATAGCCCAGTCGGGATTGTAGTCGCCAACTGGTGTAGGGATCAGGAAGCCACGCGGAAGTTTCGCATATACGACGACTTCGTCGCTGGCATCCAGGTCGTAGACGAATTGCCGTTCCACGCCGAAATCAGGCATGCAGTAATCAAACACATGTTTTTTAAGTTTCTCGGTGGCGCGGGAGAAATCCTGGCCTGTCTGCGCGGCAGTGAATATGTCGGTGTCGTACCGATCCTCCACGGCGTTATAATCGAGTTTCTCGATTATCATCGTCGCCTTTTGCTCTTTGATAAGCCGCGAAGCTTCCGCAATGAAATGTTCGGGATTTTCTCGGAACTGTCCGAAGACCACCGGTGCTACGCCACAGAGGATATCCGCGACGGTCTTGCGCGTTAGATGCGCCTCTTCTGAAATCTTCCCCACCAAGTCATAAGAAACATCAGAGTGAACTGCGCCGCCTCGTTCGGTAGAGATGCCTGTGACCTCGAACCCTTGACCCTGAGCAAGTTGGTCAGTGGTGAGGGCGGCTACCTGCTCGCCAATCGTCGTTGTGTATTGGAGGGGTGTAACGCGAAGATGGCTGTCCAGGGCTTTGATCGACTTTGCAACCAATTCCGTTGAATCAAAATCGACCCTGTAGACAGCCTTCCGATTGATCCTACTCCACAGCTCCTGAAACGCCTTCTTTTTGAAGTTGTCATTGAGCGGATTGGTTTTAGGTTTGCGCCCGTCATCGATTTTAGGCAGCTTGCTATCGTCAAAGACGCTATCGATCAGCTCGATGATCTGGTGCTTGAATGGCTCCAGGTCCTCCGAGAAGCCGGGCATGTCCCCAGATTCCTTGGCTTGATGATAGGCTTCAGTTATCTCGTCGGAATCGTCGGTGAAATCGTTTTTGACAAGATAGCGGTAAATCTGTTTCGCCATCTGAGCCGTGATCTCCCTAGACCCATCATCAGTTTGGATCACTTTGCCAGTGAAATACTCTTCCGTCGCCTTGCGCGGACGCGCCGAGAGCGTGTCGCTGATCTCGGTCTGTAGCCCTGCAACGAAATCCTTGTAGCTTTCGCTGGCGACGACCGTCAGTACGTTAATGTCATGGACAACGGCTGGATGGTCCATACGGTCGCCGTGCTGATCGACGGAAAGGCGCAGGCCCCGCCCGACTTCCTGACGACGTGAGATTGTATTGTCGCTGTGCTTCAGCATGCACATGACAAATACATTCGGATTATCCCAGCCTTCGCGAAGCGCCGAGTGCGAGAAGATGAACCGTGTCGGTTCTGCAAAAGACAGTAATCGTTCCTTGTCTTTCAGGATGAGGTCGTAAGCATCCACATCGTCGGAATCGACAGCCCGCGCGCCCACAACGGGGTCTTTCATCCGATTGGTTTTCTTGTCGATAGCGAAGTAGCCGTTATGCGTTTTGGCGGCATCAATGCCAGCGAGGTAGGCTCTGTAGGCTTCGTTATCGATAGCCAGCTCATCCATATACTCCTGCTTGAGCTGCTCATACTCCTGCTCGAAGACGCGAGCATAATCGCCTTTTTCATCGTCCTGGCTGTAGTCGCGGTATTTGACGACTTCATCGATAAAGAAGAGCGAGAGCACTTTGATGCCCTGAGCGAAGAGCTGCTTTTCCTTATCGAAGTGCGCCTTGATCGTTTCGCGGATTTGGATACGGCGAATGTCGCGCTCGTTCACATCGCCCGTGGCTTCTCCAGCATTCAGAACCGCGCCATTCGTGAATTCGACCGTGTCGTTATTGTAGTCGATCTGTGAAATGGTGAAGCCTTGATACTGATCGAGGCCGCCGGAAACGTCATAGAGGTTGCGGCCAAACTCAAGCACCCTGAGCTGGCGCTTGATCTCGCCTGATTTGAGTTTGATCTCCATCTCGATCCGCGCCACGGGCGCTTTCTTCGAAATCTCGATACCCTCAAGATAGAGATAGGCGTTTGTACCCGCGAGCCCGCGCGTTTGAATTCCACGCACGGCGATCTTCTTGACCAACTTTTGATTATAGGCGTCGAGCGCATCGAGCCGATGGACTTTGCAATGTCCGGTTCTGTGAGTCGCGGAATAACGCAGGATCATCAGCGGCTTGAATTCAGGCAAGGCGTTGAGCGTCGCCGCGCCTTCCATTTTCTGAGGCTCATCGAGAATAAGGATCGGGCGATTGGCGCTAATCACGTCAATAGGTTTGCGTGACTGGAAGTCGTCCAGCTCATCATAGATGCGGCGGTTGTCCGCGCCGCGCGATGCAAAGGCTTGGATGTTGATGATCATCACGTTGATGCCCGCATCGGAAGAAAAGCTCTCCAGCTCGTGCAGGCGTTTGGAATTGTAGATGAAAAATCGCGCCTTCTTGCCGTAGGTTTCGGCGAAGTGGTCTGCGGTGATCTGGAAGGACTTATAGACGCCTTCACGGATCGCGATGCTTGGGACCATGACAATGAACTTCGACCAGCCGAAGCGTTTGTGCATCTCGAACATGGTCTTGATGTAGTAGTAGGTTTTGCCTGTGCCGGTTTCCATTTCAATGTCGAGATTGATTTTAGAGCCCGGCTTGTAGGAGCGCGGTGCGGCCTGTCGCTCGCCTTTGCGATTTAGCGTCGTGAATTCATCCAGCGATTTGGAGAGCGGCAGGTTCTGGCGTTTCTGAACAGCCTGGATATTCGTCAGCAGGGCTGTGTCGGCAAGGCGGATATCCTCGTTCTTGAAGCCTTCCTCAAAGGCGCTAACCTGCGCAGCACGGCCCGGATCGATGCGATAGCGCAGCCCGTTGTTCATGGGCTGGCCCGCAAAGCAATCGACCACGGCTTCAACCGCATTCGTCTGATAGGGTTGGACCTTGAATTTGAGTTTCATGGCCGCCCCCTAAATCGATTTTACATCGGTTGCAGGGGAGAGTTGGCGGAATATCTGATCGACATTGATCTTGACCGCATCGGACTCAAAGCCGTTATCCCTGAACACGACCCGCATGGGCTCATGCTTGGCGAGTTCCTTGACCAGCTCTCCCGTCACGCCCTTGTCGAAACAGGCGATCAGGTCATAGGGCGCTTCACTGACGAAAAAGACTGTCTTGCCCTGGATGGTTTCCTTGCGGATCGGCTTGGTCAAATCGACGCCCCAATCGACCAGAACCTGAAACAGCAAATCCTCAGGATTATCCCGGCCCGGTTTGATATTATCGACCGCGCCGAGCAAATCCTCCTGTTTCAGCTCTCCCGGCGTATAATACACATCCGCCATATTGGAGGTATCGATCTTAAAAACGCGAAACCCCGCGTCACCACTCCAACTTTGACTGCAATCGCTATCGGTAATCTTAATTCCCGCTCGACGAATTCTCTCCTTGGTAATTTCAGATACGACTTCAGGAAAACCCAACTCACGGCAAAACTTCGCCGCAACCTTGGTGTTCAGGGCGGCAGCGTCCAACTTTTCGGGGGCCTGAACCAACACAAAGGAGCGACGCCCCCCGTCTTTTGCATTCTGTTGCATGACCGCTTGAGCCGTCGAGCCGGAACCGGCGAAAAAATCGAGGACGATTCCGTTCGTATCATCAAATGTCACAAGTTCGACAAGCCGCCGTATCAGCTCGGATGGTTTGGCGAAAGGAAAAACCTGAGCGTTCCCCAGCAGGTCTACAATCTCATTTGTTCCGTGCTGCCCGTATACCCCTTCGATGATCGAGAAAAATTTTGACGCTCGCTTTTCTCCATCGGACGTATTCAGATATTGCTTCGACGAAATTGACCAAGTTCCGTCTTTCAACTTCTGAAAATGAACCTCGCCAGATGCAAGAGCCTGCTCCATTCGCTCCTTGCTCCAGCGCCATTGGCGCTTTGGCCACAGCTCGGACCCATCCGGGCAAGGAACGGCAAATCTTAGATTAGGTCGATCCTCAAAGCTCTTCATCGCCTCTAGCGGGTGAGTTCTGAACGGGCCTTTTTGCTGAAAGTGTTCATCTTTGTTGGTGTAGTACCGCTCTACTTGTGCATCTGTTAGCGGCACATATAGATCGGCCACTGAATCAAGATTGCGCGCATACATCAGAATATATTCGTGAATTGAAACGAGATGCTTTTCTTTGGCTCCGCCGCCGTATCGCTTTTTCCAAATAATATTGTCGATGAAGTTCTTTGCACCAAAAATCTCATCACATATTTTTCTTAGGTTGTGAATTTCATTGTCGTCAACGGAGATAAATATGACTCCGTCATCTGAAAGAAGTCCCTTTGTAAGGCGCAAACGAGGATACATCATCGAAAGCCAATCCGAATGGAAGCGACCATTGGCTTCAGTGTTCGCAATCAATCTCGCGCCTACGTCGTTAGTCTGATTTGAAGCAACCATGTAGTCGTCAGTGTCGACTGCGTAATTGTCATTATAAACAAAATCACGACCCGTATTGTACGGCGGATCAATATAGATCATCTTGATCTCGCCGAGATATGTCTCTTGCAAAATCTTCAATGCATCCAGGTTATCCCCCTCAATAAATAGGTTTTTTGTCGTATGAAAATTGACGCTTTCTTCGCGACAAGGGCGCAGCGTCTTGGCAATTGGTGCATTCGCGGTTAGCAGCGCCTCACGCTTTCCCGGCCAATTCAGGTGATATCGCTCTTGCGGACCTTCAACGATATGGTCTGAAAGCTCCTGCCGTAGCTGATCGAAATCGACGGCGTAGCACGTCTCGCCGTTTTCATCTTTCGCTTCTGTGACGCAGCCCGGAAACATTTCGCGGATTTTTGCGATGTTTTCGTCGGTCAGGTTCGGGCTGTGCATTTTCAGTTTTTCCATTCGTCTTTGTCCGTATCGTTTCAGGCGTCAGCCGCTTTGCCGCCGCCAAGGTTTTTCAGTTCGCTCAATGCCCCGCGCAGCTCGGCATTGATCGCGACTTTTTTGTTAAATTGCTTTTCACGCGAGAGGCGCGCTTTGATGCGTTCGACCTCTCGTTCTTTCGCCCTGATCGCCTCTATTCGCGCCACACGGGCGTCCAGAGGCTCCATATCGCCGGCATATGCCGGAATCAGGGATGACAAAAGCTTGTCATACAGACTACCCAAATTGAGGGCCGTTGGCAGCGGTTTTCTCGGGTTATCCTCAAGCTCCCAATCGCTCGCGAAATACTCGCTCACGACCCATTTGACGCTGTCCGCCTCGCTGGGGCGCTTGTAGGCTGCAATGGACTTGCGTTTTCCGCCGTTGGTCAGCTCAAAGATGATAGGAAAGGCAATCGCCTTATCGATGGCAAGCAAAATATCTTCATCCAGCTCTGGCGTCCTGAGGCTAATGCCAAATACCTGAATTTCCGACACGGCTTTCGTGGCGGATAGGTTGATTGTTTCGGGCGCAAGCTTGTAGCGCCAGACGATCTGGTCCACCTGATCGACAAAAAGCTGCCGCAGCCGCGTGGTCGCGCGCGCATGGTCATAGACCTTGGTCTTGGGGACAACACGCCAGAACTTGGCTGCGGGCGGGTATTCGAAGCAGGCCGTCATGAGCTGCCCTCCTGCACGACGAGGAAGGCGATCAGCTCAAAATCATTAAGCCCAGCGATTGTATTCACGAGCGCCGTGGTTCGCCCGCCACTGAAAAGGCTGTCTACGTCCTTTTCTTCCTTCAACTCGATCATGGAGCGGATGGCCTGGCTCAATAGCTCCGACTGCAAGTCCATTTTGCGGCCATCATCGGTCCGTTCATTGAACAGACGGCAGACGGCTTGGATCGGCTCATTTTCGCCTTTGCAGGTCGCGCGGAGGACATCGAGCAGCCGTTTGACCTCTGTGTGATCGGCGACAACCGTCCCGTTATTGCCGATATAGACAAGATAATATGGATGCAGGCGGTTCTGCTGATTGATGTTCACGCTGTCATGGATGTTTTTCAGCGCAAAGATGACGCCCGGAGGCAGGCCCAGCGCGGGGTCAGACGGCACCACGGCGTGAAGACCGTTTGGCATCCGCCCCAAGTCGCCATCTTCTTTGACGTAGTTGAGCAGGTCCATACGGAAATCATTGAGGCCAAGGTCGGTGATCGAAACGCCGGTCTTCAAGTCTTCCAGCTCGATGACCTCTTCCTGAAGGCGTTTGAGCTGTTCCTTGCGGTAGGCGATCTCGCTTGATTTTGCGGTGAGTACGTTGTCGTCGCCCGTCGCCGTTACATCCGCGATCATCATCCGATTTTCGACGCGCTCTTTGAGATTGATGTACTCATCGAGACTGATATCCGGCCAGTAATTGACGAGCTGGATTTGTGCGTTTGGCGAGCCTATACGATCAATGCGCCCAAAGCGCTGGATGATGCGCACCGGATTCCAGTGAATGTCGTAGTTGATGAGATAGTCGCAGTCCTGAAGGTTCTGCCCTTCCGAGATGCAGTCCGTACCGATAAGGATATCGATCTCATTGTCATCGTTCGGCAGGATAAGATGCTTTTCCTTCGAGCGGGGGGAGAAGAGCGTTAAGATGGATTGGAAGTCGTAGTTTTTCTTGATTGTCGTTTTCGGTGAATCCGAGCCCGTCACGCGCGCGGTGTTTAGGCCTTTGCTCTTCTGAAGGTCGGCTGCGATGTTGTTGTAGAGGTAGTTCGCCGTGTCAGCGAACGCAGTGAAGATGAGAACCTTGTTGTTTCCCTGATTGATGGGGGTGGCGATCTTCTCTCGAATATGCGCTTTCACATGCTGTAGCTTTGCGTCATCCTCTGGGCGGATCATATCCATAGAGGCAAGCAACGCATCGATGAGCGCTAAATCACCCTTTAAGTCGTGCTGCCAGGACTGCACGTCCATATCCGCGAGGTTGATCTGAACCTTCTTCCCCACTGTAAAGTCGCCCAGCCCAGACAAATCCTCATCGTCTTCATCGAAATCCGAGATGTGGCCGGTGTAGTCCGATACTTCCAGCGCGCCGCCCGACCGCTCGAAATCGGCGATGGCGTCTAACGTGCCGTTGAGGTTGTCCTTTAACGAACGCAGTGTGAGCCGAAACGCCTCAACAGAGCTTTCCAGACGCTTCAGGAGGTTTGTTGTCATCAGCGCCTGAAGGCTGCGCTCGCGGTCGGCTTGCTTGAGCTTTCCGCCACCGCCTTCTACCTCTGTATCGTAGAGAGCCTCATACTTTGCGATGCGGCTGGGCAGGATGTAGCTCAGCGGTGCATAGACTGCGAGCTTCAACATGGAAAGTTGAGCGACGATCTCGTTGAGGCTCATCACGTCTTTGCGTGTTGTAAGCGGGCAGTGGAACGAGAGCGGCTTACGGCGCTCAGGGAATTTGCCGATGTCCGCAGTATCGTAGAAAGTTTCGATGTGCTTGCGTGAGCGGGCTATTGTGACGCTATCCAGCAGCTCGAAAAAGTCGAAGTCGAGCATCTTCAAAATAGTTGGGGCAGTACGCTCCTCAGGCGGCAGTTTTGACCAGACGTTAAAGGCGGCTTGGGCTTTGCGAAAAATTTCTTCAATACTAGATTTTGATTTGAGTTTTTTGCTTAGGGCCTCAGACTGCCCCTCGTAAGCAAGGGCTAATTGATTACGAAGGTCGTTAAACCGATTGTTCACGGGAGTTGCGGATAGCATGAGAACCTTAGTCTTCACGCCATCGCGGATGACTTGGTTCATCAATTTCTGATAACGGGTTTCTTTATCTTTATAGATGTCGTTGTTTCTGAAATTGTGGGACTCATCGATCACCACGAGGTCATAGTTTCCCCAGTTCACCCGATTGAGCGGAGTGCCGAATGAATCGCCGGAGGTTCTTGAGAGGTCAGTATGACACAATACGTCGTAGTTGAAACGATCCTTAGCAAAGATATTCGTCTTGAGGTTTTTGTTATAGTTTAGCCAGTTATCGGCAAGCTTCTTCGGGCACAGCACGAGAACCGAACGGTTGCGCAGCTCGTAGTATTTGATGACGGCTAGCGCCGTAAATGTCTTACCTAAGCCAACGCTGTCAGCAAGGATGCAGCCGTTATACGTTTCAAGCTTGTTGATAATGCCGGTGGCAGCGTCTCGCTGATAATTGAAGAGCTTATTCCATACGACGCTTTCGAGATAACCTGTCCGGTCATTGGGCAACACATCTTCGTCAATTTCTTCGAGGAATTCGCTGAAGAGATTGTACAAGATCAAGAAGTAAATGCGCTCGGGGGAGTTCTCCTGATAAACAGACTCGATGTGCTGGCAGATTGCCTCTGTAACATCTTGCAGCTTCTCGGCGTCACCCCAGATTTGATCGAAAAGCTCAATGTAGGTGTTCGTATGTGGCGCACCGTCGAAACGATTCACAATATTCGAGATCGCATTTCCCTGCTGATAGCCGAGATCGACTGCGGTAAACCCGCCAACCGGCATATATGCGACCTGCATATCTGCGGCGTCGATACACACAAATTGTTGCATGGGCGCCTTGGTCTTATTTGACCGAAATTTCGCTTTGTTTCTGATCCATGCAGCACATTCGCGCGCAACCGCCTTTTGGGTCAATTTATTTCGGAGTTGTATTTCGAACTCCGAGCCATAGAGGCTCCGTTCGCGCTGGGACTTAGGAATGAAGAATTCACGGCGCTCGCGTTTGACTTGGTCGGTCACACCTTCCGGCACGAAGGTGGGTGCTGTGAAGATGAAATCGAGGCCGTCTATTTTGGACAACTCGGACTTGAGCGCTTCAAAGGCATAAATCGAAAAACACGACGCCGCGATCTTTAGTCGAACCCCGCGTTTTAGCGAGGCCTTTAGATCGTCGCCCAAAAGATGGGTTATATTGTCAACGACCTTCATTTCCCGCCTCGAATGAGTTTATGCTTTTCTACATTTAGGTTTTGGGAAGCATTACTATTAGTATTTTCATACTTCGCCAGATAGTCGCGCATAAATTCTCGGAGGACTTGCGCCGCAGGGCGGTCCTGTTGCTGACAAAGCTTTAAAAATTTTTCGCGAAGTTCACGCTCAACGCGAATGCGTAATCCCGAATCTTTTTTCATTAGATTAGTGTACCCTTTGGATACACAATTGCCTAGGTGCGGCTAAGATGCGTGGAGAAAATTCCACAGGAAAAACAAACGCTTTCTAAGAAGCTCGGTGGAGCATGATTCTACTGGGGTTCGCGCTGTTCTCGTTCGCGGCGCCTGTCCTGGCGGAGCTTCCGAGCTATGTCTCGAGTAGTCTGATCAACGGCAGATTCTTGCGGTCGGGAAGGGGAGGTGAGGCCAGTGCTGGCTTTTTCAAAAGTGTCGCTGAGTGCTGATCGGCGGGCAGGGCGGGTCTGATCCTGTTGCGCACCCAGCGCTGAAATTTCCGCGGAAGCGGTTGATTGGCGGGATGCATCCTGCGCCGCGAACTGCGCCCTCAGATTTGGAATCTCGGACGGCGGTGCTTTGGATTCCGCTTCCAGGTGTGCCTCCGCTGCCCGCATGCGCCCTTCGGTGTAGCGGGCTTCGAGTTTCAGGCGTTCGAGCCCGTCACGCAGTTCCGTCGCCATGCGCGCCTGTTCATCGAATGCCGCCTTTGCGGTGCCAATGACATGATCAGGCGATACCGGCTCCGCCGAATAAGAGAGTGTTGAGCCTTCCGACTGGCGGCGGCCCATCTGCCAGGCGAGATCGTCGAGGTCGCGCGCCTGCGACTGCGCCACGAACATCTGCGTATCCTCCCGCGCCCGCGACATCGCCACATAGGATGATGCGTCGCGCCAGTGACGGGTATGCAGGACATAGCTCTGGTCGAGCGTCTTGCCCTGTCCGCGGTAGATGGTTCCTGCATAGCCATGGTCGATGGCTTTGAACTCCCGCGTATCGACCTCGACGGTCGCCCCTGCATCGGTCTCGATGCTCAGCACCCGGCCTTCGATGCCGATCACGGTGCCGAGCGCGCCGTTGAAGACGCCGTTCGGCTTGTCATTCGCGCGAAACTGCACGCGGTCGCCTTCGCCGATTTCCCGCAGGCCCCGCGTGGTCTCGACCTCAATCGCGTCGCCGATGCGCCCGCGATTAACTTCGATCTGGTGCAGGGCTTCATTCAACGCATCCACCTCCTTGTTGGTGTAGGCGAAGACAAAGCGCTCGCCGCGCTCATGCGCCGTGTCCTGCTCCCATGCTGTAAGAAGGCGCTGGCGGGCTTCATCCAGACTGTCGCTCCAGCGGATAAGGCCGCGCTCGTCATACGCCTGTAACCCTTCCCTGAATTTTCCTTCTGCGAAGGCTTCCGAGGCTTGCCGCGCCCAGCTTTCATGCTGACGGCGCACTTCGGTCAGGGAGGCCGTACCGAACGCATCGCTGAGATCGCGGAACATGCCGCCGCGCTCGACGGACTGGAGCTGGCGGCTATCGCCGACCATAATGAGCTTCGCGCCGCTTTCGCGCGCTTCATTGAGGAGCCGGTCCAGCACTTTCGTCCCGAGCATCGCCGCTTCATCGACGACGATCACCGATTTAGCCGTGAGCTTTGCATTGATATGGGAGAGACGGTTTTCCCGCCACCATAACAGCGAATGCACGGTGCGCGCGTTCCTGAAGCCGGATTTTCCAAGGTCGGCGGCGACGGTGTTGGTGGGGGCAAGACCGATGACCTCATAGCCATCCGCTTCCGCCGCCATGCGGATGGTTTTTAAGAGAAAAGACTTGCCCGTCCCGGCGCGCCCTTCGATCAGCTTCAACGCGCCCGGTTCCAGCGCATGGCGCAAAGCCGCCTGCTGCTCGCCGGATAGCTGTATCTCGCGGAAGAGGCTCTTATGCGATCTATCCGCAAGGCGGTGCCGGTGATCGGAAGCAAGCGCCCGCGCATTGGCGAGCACATTCAATTCCTGGGTGCGGACATGGCGCGTCGTGTAGCCGATAAAGCGCCCGCTCGCTGGATCGGTCAGGCGCAACAGCCTTTCGTCTTTCAGGATTCCGGTTGCAAGCGCTCGCGCATGCTGATGGCCCTTATCGGCCAAGAGCCCTTCAAGCTGGCCGCGCGTGAAATAAGAGCGCGTGCCGAGCAATTCGCCTTCGACCTCATCCAATGTCGGCGCAGGCGCGATGGGGAGCGTTCCGCCCGCTTCGTCTCGGGCGCGGCTGCGTTGCTTTTGCAACTCGCGGGCTTCATCGACGTTTGGAAGGTTCTCAAGCGCTGAAAGCTGCGCCCTGAGTTCGGCGGCTTTGACGGTCTTCAAGCGCCGCGAAAGGCTGTGGACGCCGCCGGCGGCATCCACCACGACAAATGAGCGCTGATCCCCTTGGGCCAGGATCAGGCCGCGATGCTCAAGGGCGTTCTGGAAAGCTTTCGCCCCATCCGCCTGTTCCCAGGCGGACCTCACCGCCGCTCCGATCTCTTTGATGGAGATTTTCGTGCGGGCCTGCTGCTGGACTTCCCATGGGTAGGGCGTGCGGTCGGGCCGCGCGCGGTCTTCCCGGCCCGCATGGGCGCCCTCGACGCGCGCATGACCGAATTCAAGTTCGAGGGCGCGGGCGACTTCCTCATGCGCGCGGTAATTATGGCTGACCGGGATGGCTTTCGCCTTTTCGAGGTCGGTGCGAGACCAGACCACATGCCAGTGCTCGCGGCCATCCTTCACATGCTTAACGACGGCGCGCGGCTGGCCCGAAAACCCCAGCCGCGCCTCCAGCGCATCGACGGCGTGCCGCCATTGGTCATCGCTTAAATGCTCATCGGCGCGGGTGTTGATCATCGCATGGTAAAGGCCCTTCTCGGCGCGCGTCGCGGCTTTAAGGGCGTCCATCTCGCACAGGGCGTCATGGAGGTTCGAGCCTGCGACATCGCGCAGCTCGATCACCTTCACCTGTTCGTTTTCGTCCATCCGCAGGAGGTGGGCGGCAAGGTCTTTCGGGTTGGTTCTTGCGCGCCCCTTGATGATCATGCGGCCCCTTCCGGCTTCAACGCCCGCATGATCTCGTCGCGAAGATCCTGCACGGCATGAAGCGCCGCATGCAGTTCCTCGCGCTCCACATCGCCGCGCCGTCCCGCGTTATAGAAGTAGGCGATCTGGTTAATGTTGGAGCCGACCTTGCCCAGCTCTCCGAGTAGCCGCGCTAATGCAATTGTATCGGGCGAGGCTTTCCGGCGCGCACGGGCGGGCGACGCGCCCAGGAGGATTTTGCGGGAATAAGAGCCGAGCGTAAGGCGCGCCTCGCTCGCCGCCTTTTCAAGCGCCGCGAGCTCGTCCATGTCCACCCGGAACTGGACGCGCGCGGTGCGCCTGCGCTTGTCGCTTCCGCTTCTGCGAGCCGCCATCTCGCATCCTTTCCACAACGACCTCTCGGGGATGCAACGGGGCCGCCAGCCCCTTGCCAAGCGCGCGGTATGACCGCGCATGGCTTGCACATCTCCCTTTTGTTCAGGATACGGTAGAATTTTCTAGGAAACTCTTAATGGGCGCACGCTTGTATGTGGAAACCACACACGCGCATGCGCCGACAATAGCATGATTGGTGAACGGATGATAAGCATGTCGGGAGATGATGCGCCCGTGACAAACACGCGCGCTGGCGAAACCGGCAAGAAGCGGTTCCGCCGAAGAGCTTTTCAGAACAGCGAGAGCTGGCGGCGCTTGTCTTCCGCCGCTTTCCACTTCGGATCGCGGGCGGCTTCATCGAGCCAGGCGTGCACGTATTCGTGCAGTTCTTCTATAGTTAAAGCGGGCTCCATGGGGCCGAAGAAATGCGACCGGTAGCCGGTCTCCGTAATAGGAAGCGGCCCGCCGTCACAGCTCTGGATTTCGAGGTGATCGACGATCCCCCATTTGACGGGATCGTAGGAGAGCCGGATGGACCGGCCCTCCCACATCATTATGGTTTCGATTGGCGTGCCGGAGCGCATGGTCAATATTCCTCCGCCAGCATGATGGTGAGCACGCGATACGACTTCACCGGATCGGACGGGTCTTCGGAGCCGTATTCGCACTCCGCATCGGCGTAATAATCGATCTTCCAGAACAGGCGTTCGCCGCCTGGAAGCGAGAATGCGCCGAAGTCATGCTCGCCGTAAGGATCGTTATCCGCCGTGAAGCCGTCGAAGTTTTGCACCATCGCGCAGGCGATGATCTGCGCCGCCGGGCCAAGGCTTGCCACGCCCCGCGTAAGGTAAACAGCGCCGGGCGGAAATGCCTCGCCGAACACCGGCGTCTGGATGCGGGCGCGGAGTTGATCGTTCAGCTCCGCAATCCGCTTTTGCTTGGCGGGGCTCATTATTGAGCCCCTTTCGCTGCGCTCGCCTGGAACGTGGCGGGCAGGACCACGATGCGGCCCTGGAAGGGCTTGATCGCGAGGTTCGGTTTCACCGGGCCGGTAAAGCCCGGACGGTTCTTCGTCGGCCAGAGCGAGCAAAGCTCGGTCCAGTGGGTTTCGCCCTTATCGTCTTCCTGCACGAGAAAAACGCGGTGCGCCGGTCTCTGGGTGTTGGTGTTCGTGGTTTTGGTTGCTGCTTTCGTCATTGTCGCCTCCTTGGCTTTTGAGGCCGGACCATTCCTGCCTCATGGGGGCGAATTGGCGGGGGCATAGGCCCGGTCCGCGTCAGGGGGCTTCTCGGGAGACCGCGCGTATGCGCGGCGGAAGCCCCTTGCGCGCTGAAGGGCAGCCGGGCCGCATCCGCCAGAACCCAGGAGATCAAGGCAGGAAGGTCATACGGCCTTTAGCCCAAGAAGGAGGCAAATAAAGACGCAGCATCGTTAAAGACGAGAAAACCAACAGCGCCGGTCTGTTGGGCAATCTGTTAAGGCAGGAGGCGGAACAATAAGGCGAAAAGGCCAGTGGACCCTGTTTGAAGGAGCACTCAGCCGATGGATATGTCGCTGTTTCCGCGCGGCGTGCCGGATCGCACGCATGACGCAAGCTTTCCCGATGCGGGCTGGTGGTCGCCTGAAGCCCTTGTCCAGCATGAGCGCTGGAAGATGCGAGAGGGTGCTATCTTCGTAGGCCAAACGCGCGATGCGATGCTGGGCGTCTGCGATGATCGCCACATCATGACTATCGCCGGATCGCGGGCGGGCAAGGGCCGCTCAGTCATCATTCCGAATATGTGCCTATATCCGGGCTCGGTGGTCGTGATCGACCCGAAGGGCGATCTTGCGACCGTGACCGCCGCGAGGCGCGGCAAAGGCTCGGACACATCGGAGGGCATGGGCCAGGCGGTCTATGTGCTCGATCCCTTCATGGCCGCGCGCGGCAATGCGGAACAATACCGCGCCGCTTTCAATCCGATCGATGCGATCGATCCGGACGGCGAAGACGGGCGGGACGATGCGGCGCTGCTTGCCGACGCGCTCATCATACCATCGCATGTGGAAGCGCACTGGACCGATGCGGCGAAGCTGTGGATTACCGGCCTCATCCTGCATGTGGCGAGCCTTGAAGATGAAAACGCGCGCACGCTCCTCGAAGTGCGGGCGCGCTTGACAGGCAATGAAGAGGCGCTGACCCGCACGCTCGCCGAAATGAGCTGTTCGGATCGTTGCGGCGGCGCCATCGCGCGGGCGGCGAACACGCTGATCGCCATGTCGGATCGCGAACGCTCCAGCGTGTTGTCAACGGCCATCGTGCAGACGGATTTCCTCGATTCTCCGGCGATGGCGAAAGTCTTGTCGCATTCGGATTTTACCCTGGCCGATATAAAGAATACGCCATGCACGATCTATTTAAGCCTGCCCGCCGGGCGCATGGGCACGCATAGCCGGTGGCTGCGCCTGATGATTGCGCTCACCATCGAAGCGATGGAGCGCAACCGGGCGAGGCCCGAGCACCCGGCGCTGATCATCATGGATGAATTCCATGTGCTGGGCCCCATGAGCGTCATCGAGCGGGCGGCGGGGCTGATCGCCGGGTTCGGCGTGCGCCTATGGCCAGTGTTGCAGGATTTGACGCAGCTAAAGCGCGATTACCCGGAAAGCTGGGAAACCTTCCTCGGCAATGCCGGGCTGACGCAATGGTTCGGCCTCAACGATCTCACTACGCTCGAATATCTTTCCAAACGCCTGGGCCAGACGACGCTGGAGTCTGTCTCGCAAGGCGAGATTTCCATGGCGCAGGCGGCCAACGGTTATTCTGGCAAATCCACCACGCGGCAGGTGGTGGATCTGATGAGCGCGGAGGAAATCGGGCGGTATTTCTCGCGCCAGTCGGGCCGCCAGCTCGTGCTGTGGCCCGGCACCGACCCGATAGCGCTCTCCCGCACCGATTACGACCGCGACGCGCATTTTATGGGCAAGTTCGATCCCGATCCCGCCTATGAGCAACCGGCGCCAGAAAGGCAGGAGGCAGCCGCATGAGCTTCTGGAACCGCGTCAAGGCGCGCCATGACATCAAGGGCGTGCGAATCCTGAAGGACGACGATACGCGCTTTTCCGCGTTCCTCTTCGAGGACAAAGGCGTGCGGACAACCGGCGCCATTCGCATCGGCTTCCTGCTCGGGCTCATTGTATCCGCTGTGCCCTATATCTATTTCGTGCCGGGGCGCGACCTCTCGCTCCTGCATTATGCGCCGATGCCGCTAACCGGTCTTCTCTTCGCCGGCGCAGGCTGGCTGAAGGCGCTGATCTGGCCCACCGGCGAGAAGATCGTCATGACGCGGAAAGCCTTCACCGACCGCAAGAGCTATGACCTTAAGGAGATGGGCGAGTTCCGCGTGGCGGGCGGCGGCCTCCTGTTCTGCTATGGGCGAGAAAACATCTATGTCACCAAAAAGAAACATCAGGATTTTAATGCGCTGAATGCGCTGCGGCAATTGTTGAATGCACGACGCGAAAAATTCCTCGGGACATCCCGGCAGGTCATTTCAGCGCCCGACCGCATCCTTGCCCGATCCGCAACTTTCTAAAGGCCCGCCATGGCTGAGCACTGGACCGACCGCAACAAGCATATGGCGAAGGACGGTTTCGCCGAGGCGCTGGATCGCAAAGTCTCGCCCGAACAGGTGAATAACGCGCCGCAGGGCATGAAACCGCCGCAGCCCATGCTGACGCCCAACGGTCCCATGCGCAGCGCAGTCGATCAGCAGGTGCGCGAACGCATCGACGCCGAAATCGCGCAAAGACAAGAAGCTATCAGAGTGAAGTTCGCAAAGGACTGCGACAGGGAGAAGCCACGAGGCATGGCTATTAGTTACAATAGTCGGGATTGAGCGGCGTATCGCACCGGTATAAATGTTGGATCACTGCCTTATCTGCGTTCCTTATCAACAGGAGTTGAAGAAGGATTCTGGCTTTTTGCGGGCTCAAGTCTTCGGCGGCAACAAAGCGGAGCTCATCGTCATTTAACTCGACATTTCTTGAAACTAGCCCATCGCGGACTCGCGAAGACCTAACAATGATCATGCGCGATGCAACCTTCTGAAGTTCCTCCACAGTGCGCTTGTTAGTGTTGCCATTACCGACGCCTGCAAGAATTAAACCTTCATACGAATTCCGACTAAAGAAGCGGACCAGAATGGCGTCGGAATCTACGTGGCCGTATAGAATCCCCACTTTTGGGAATTCGGTGGCACTGATGGAGCGCCAGTTATTAATCGCGGGAGCGAGTTTTGCACGAGCGGCGACGCCAAAATAATGCGGTTTTCCGTTGACAATTTCTCCAAGTAAACCTCCTCGCTCCGAGACGAAGGCATCCGGATTTTCCGTATGAGACTTAATCACCCTACGCGCCGCATGAATCTTCTGGTTTAAGACAACCATAACACCACGTCCCGCAGCCGCGGATGTAGCTGCGATTTCAACCGCATCCTCAAGATTCTGCGGTCCGTCGGCACTAATTGCATCTGCCGGGCGCATTGACCCAGTAAGAACGATTGGCTTGCCGGACGGGAACATCAAATCGAGGAAAAAAGCGGTTTCCTCTATGGTGTCTGTCCCATGGGTGATTACAATTCCCGCAACCGTTGGATCTTCATAGAGTTCGCTTATTCTTGCAGCGAGGTCGCTCCAGATCGCTGCCGACATATCTTGGCTTCCAACATTCGATATTCTCTCACCCTCAACAGACGCGAATGTTTTGATACCCGGCGCTGCCGCAATCAGGCTGCCAATATCCAACACTCCTGCTTCGTACTTCGTTTGACTAGACGAGTTGGAGCTTCCAGCAATCGTTCCACCTGTCGCCAAGATAACAACCTTTGGCAACGGTTCCTCGGCAATGGCATCTTCAGGAGCAATTATGGACCCCAGCGAGAGCGCTAGCCCACACAAAGAAAGCAAGCGAACTTTAGACATTTGGCTATCCCTATGATCAGGTTCAGTTCTGAATTTTGACTAGATTTGGCTCAAGAGCACTGAGCACGTCCCGCGCTGACATCCCTTGGCTCATTCCAATAACAAGATACGTATACAGATTATGCGGCTGAAGATTACTGTAAACATGCGCGCCCGCATCAATTAAGCGAGCTGTACTATCGTAAGGTGTCGATATGTAACGGCTTGGGAAAGCACCAATGAGAACAGGAATTCGTGACGCGATTTTGGAGATGAAATTTGTGAGTGTGCCGGGCGCAATTACAGAGTTGGCAGTTCCGGAATGGTAAGCTTGAATCACCAAGGCAGCACAGTCAAACAGACACGGTTCAAGTGGTGCTAATGTCAAGCCAGGATATGCGCGCAAGATAACAATTTGTTCTGCGATTTTAGTAACCTTTTGAGGCTCAAGCGGACCGGAGACGCTCAACTTTGGGTAAAAGAGCGCCATCGGTTCTCGCCCGATCATCAGCCCGGCGGTTCGAGAGAAATGTGCTACTTTCGTATCGTAAACCGACCTGAAAGCAACGTCGTCAAATGCCATCGGCTTGAGGCCCAGGGCTCGATATATCCCCGCCGTGCGGTTCCGCTCATCTTCCCGGAAAGCGACGTAAACTCCATTATCTACGTTATCTGAGAGTACGGACTCGAACGCTGCGAGAAGATTTATAGGCGCATCAGTCTCCTCGTGATCCATCGAATAAAATGAGCCAGTAAAGCAAATTTTGACGGGCTCGATTTGCTGCGTAATGCCGATTGCGGAAGCTGTATAACTTAGCGTATCTGTTCCGTGAGTAATAACGAACTTGTTATACCCGCGATCTTTGCAAGATCGTATCGTCGCGTCGAGTATTGCCCAATCGCCTGGTTCTAAATCCTCTGAGTTCTTATTAATTGGCGAAAAGACCTCGTAATTTGCTCCTTTTCGTTGACAGATTCGGGCTATTTCCTGTTGCAACTTTTCAACGGTATCATCGACGCCGACAGTCTGGCCCTTTATGACGGAACCTATCGTTCCGCCTGTTGTAATAATCGCCAATTTGGTCGACATCTAAACCTCCAATTCAGACGAGTTCATACTCGAACTCTACCGAGTTTTCATTCTTTGAGTTTATTTCAGCGAGCCTAACGCCTCGAAAATCCCCGAATCTTCCATCTTTGTGATGCCGCACAATTTCGGAAAGGACGGTTTCCGAATACCCCGCGAGATATTGGCCAAAGAACAGGCCGCCGTCGCCGGAGAACAGCCCTCTGAAATGAGTGACGCCAACACGCAAATGCCCATTCACGGCGCGAGCGGCGAAAATGCCCCAACCCGTTGCGCTGTCATAGTCTGACCACTCAATGAGCTTCTGTTCGAAGGTCAGCCCGGACCAAATACCTCCACCCTTGTTGCTTCGAATATCGCGATCAAAGATGTTCGGCAAATTTGCAGCGAAGTCCTTTGCCGAAGCACGGCCGGCTTCAACCAACGCGGCGGCCAATTGCTCCTTACCAACTTCAGTACCAATTCCAGCCAGAATGCCTTTAAATGTAGCGATCCTAAAGGCGATGTTTGGCTCTGAGGCGTTGTATAGCGTACCTCGTTTGTCGTATCGGAAACTTTGCTCCAGTGCGCGCAATTTCTTTTGTAATCGCACTTGATCGCCAAAAAGAACAGCAACCAGAAAGAAATACAGGGTTACGACAATCGCAATGAGTATTGCGGCGACGCTCGATTCCGTGGCCTGGACCTTAATGCCAGACGGAAGATGTTGATTGAGGTAAAACAGCCCCCCGGATGCGGCCCCGACGAAGCCAGCGGCTCTAACCCATGGGGCTTCGCTCCATACGCTCTCATAGAACCGCCTCACTTTCGAAAATACGCTCGCCATAACCAGCCCCCGTTCCCCGTAACCATACCGTTTGTATTTGTTCTTACCCGATCCACGCAAGATATTGAAGCCAATATACGGTTCAAATTTTTCTAGGGACATCAAGGCTCTTGTACTGCCTCTTTGTCTGCGAGACCGCTCCTACCTCAAGGGCCACTTCGGCAGCGGCAACCTTCCCGGGGGTGATGCTGAACCCGGCAGCGCATCGCTCGAAGAACGCCTAAATCCGCAGATCGATCAGATACGCCGACCAAGTGACGGCACCTCGCCTCACGCCCCCATCAGGCGATAACAGCCTTCGCGTGGCTTGCGGCAATACAAAGCATCTCTTCCTTGTACAGATCGTATTTTAGTTGCGCTCAGTGTCAAGAAGTATCTAATAGCATGAACGACGGAATTGTTTCCGCTCGTTTATGTAAACACTGATCCGTT
Source organism: Hyphococcus sp. (assembly GCF_965267305.1). Taxonomy (GTDB): domain Bacteria; phylum Pseudomonadota; class Alphaproteobacteria; order Caulobacterales; family Parvularculaceae; genus Hyphococcus. Next base: position 338,571 of record NZ_OZ253945.1, read on the forward strand.
TGAGGATAGTTATGAGTCACTTGAAAATAGCTCTTTCATCAACATAACTTCAATCTAGCCCTTTTCGTTTATGGTCCGCCAGAGCGTGGACGAACTTACGCTGAATAAATCCATCAAAACTTTTATTGTACTCGCCCCCCTTACGATCTTGGCGTTTGCGTATTGAACCTGCATTGCAGTGAGCCTTCGCGATCTGACAATGCGCACACTGCGTCTGCGAGGAGCGGCGAGACCGGCCTTCGTGCGTTCGGAAATTAGATCACGCTCGAACTGAGAAAAAGCGGCGGCGACATGATAAAGGAGCCGCCCGCAGTGTTCGTATCAATGACCTCGGTCAGGGACTGGAAGATTATCCGACTTCTTCGGGCGGCCGATCCGCGCCCCGCGCGCTCGTGCCGCCGCCATGCCTGCCTTGGTGCGCTCGGAGATCAGGTTGCGCTCGAATTCGGCGAACGCGCCCATCAGGTGGAAATAGAGCCGTCCGCCGGAGGTTGAGGTGTCGATGGCATCGACAAGAGAGCGAAAGCCAATCCCTTCCTGTTCCAACCATTCGGTAAGTTCGATCAGGTGACGCATTGATCGGCCCAGCCGGTCGAGCTTCCAAACGACCAGCTCGTCACCGGATTGCAGGCGTTCAAGCGCGGACTCAAGACCGGGGCGTTGTTTCTTAGCCCCCGAAACACCTTCATCCTGATAGACGAGCGCGCAGCCCGCCGCTTTCAGCGCGTCGCGCTGCAAATTCAAGTTCTGCTCTATCGTCGAGATGCGGGCGTAACCGATACGCATCACCTGCTGCCTTGTCTCGCTTATACCGTTTGCGGGCGATTGACGCGGAATAAGGGTTCCTTTTTCCGCTAAACCTGTCCCGCTCATTCCTTTCCAGTATCCCCGAGGTTGCGCACGCCGCCCAGCGAAAACTTTTTAAAGGAACCTTTTTCCAGTGGATAACCGCTCCTCGTCTCAACATCCGCGCGGCCGTGACGTTAGAAAAGCGCAGCGCCCTGCGCTGTTCGTTGCGTATGGAGGGGCAGTTATGAACACGTCTTATGAGGACAGTTTTTCCGGGCGAGTGGCGCTATTCTTCGGCGCGATCACGCTGATCGCCGTCACGATCATCTCATTTGCGATGGTACAGTTCGCATACCTTGCTTTTGCGCTGTTCTTTGTAGTCTTTTATATCGTCGTGAAGATCATATGGAACGGCATCGGCTGGCTGGCCAAAGGGCGGGGCTATGATGCCTCGGACGGTCGCAGCTTCGGCTTTGTAATGTGGTTCCTTTACGTCGCGGGCTGCATCGCCTTTACGTTTTCCGTCGCGGCTGACATGCCGGGCTCACCCTAGGCGTATGCAAGCGCTGTTCGGGAAGGCGGGGCTTTATATCGAGATCGCGGGCATTGTGCTGGCGATCCTAAGCTTTTCCGGCATGACGGAGCGGATTGAGAAATTCCTGTGCCGCATCCGGGATGATTTCCGGCGCAATGCGCCGCTTATGCGGCAGGGGCTGTCGGCCTTCCTGCCGACATGGAGCAATTTCAGGAGATACGGGCGCGAGGCGCTGTGGCAGATGTTCGTCTGCGTAACGCTGATCGCTATCGCCGCGCAGACTGAGCCGAAGGCCAAGGCCAATCTGGAGGCGTTGTATGGGCTCTTCCTGCCCTGGACGGACTGGAAGATCATCGACGTTATCATACTGGCTGTGCCGGTGGCCTATATGACATGGGCGGCGATGAATTTTATACTCGGGATCGGCGTTTACCTACTGATGTCCGCCGTGTGGCGGTTCTTCTGGCTGCTGTCGCGGCCACCATCAGGCGTGATGGGGAGCATCGGGCTGGTCTTCGCCCTCTCCGGCCCGATCATGAAACTGCTGGGAACAAATTAGGCTGTCTGAGCGGCGGGAGCCGTGCCGCGCAATGCCTGCGGGCCGTAAAGCGCCGCATAGGCGAGAAGAACGATCAATCCCAGCGTAGCCGGATTCGCAATGCCAATGGCGAACGCCGTCCCGGCAATCGCCAGAGGGGCCAGGGCCTTCATAACAGCTACGCAATTGAACTCATTACACGCACGCATTATTACTCGAAACAAAATAAATTAATCAGTATGCGTATATTATGTAATATTTTGCTCCCGTTTGTCAAATTTGAGCGGCGATCAACCAGAGCGACGTTACACTATAACAATAAAAACACAGTAATATATACTATGCTATTCAGGTGAAATATGTAAATATAAAACTTTCTTGGGGAGGGGCTTCCATGACAAAGTTCAGATTCGGCTTTGGCCTGCTGGGATTATTAATCTCAGGTTGCGCCAGTGGTTCGGTGCTTTCCGAAGCTGGTGATGCGACTGAAGCGATTGGCCATTACGCAATACCAAAAGCTCTTTTCGAAGTAACGCTGGAATTAAAGTACCCCGCTGCCTATTTGAACAGCCGTGCATCGCTCAAGAGTGGGCAATACTCGCTATCGGTTACAAAAATGAATCCTGTTTTTGTTCCGGCAACGTACATATCCGTTTACTACAAAAGAAATTCTTTTTCCAATGATATTGTAGTGATGGAAGTGGATGAAAAGGGTATGCTAAAGCAAGTCTCAATTGATGTTGACGACAAATCTGGCGCATTTGTAGGCAAGCTTTTAGAGTTGGGGATTAAGGCTGCGAAAGCTGCAACTGCTTTTCCAGGATCAACTTTCACTTTCGACCAAGAAGAAGTTACGCAAACTGTGAGCTTTATCCTCGATCCGTATGCCGGACCAATCCGTATTGATCCAATTCCGCAGAAAATAGGCGAGGAGATAGATATTTCGATTATTTCTGCTTCCAATTTGAGCCAGGGCACTCACGATAAAGATGAAGCCTATATACATTCTGCATGCGGTGTGAATATTTGCTATCCAGAAGCTGCGTCCGCACGAGTGGTATTCAAGGGGCAGATTGGCGCAAACGAAGAAAGACTTATATCCATACCCGATTTAACAAATCTCAGAATTCTCGACCTTAAACGAGCAAGCCTTGTGAAGAAGACATTTACCGCAGATTTTACAAATGGAATGCTGAAAAAGGTGTCTCTAAATAAGCCAAGCGAGGCTATGGCCGGCATACAGATTCCAATCAATGTTGTGGAAGAACTGGTCAAGCTTCCGACCGAACTTGTACAACTGAAAATTGATACAACGAACAAGGAGAAGGATGCCGCCGCTGCGGAGAAAGCGTTAATTGACGCCCAAAAGGCTTTAATTGAGTCGGTTCAGGAGTATCAGAAAACATTGGAAGCGGTCGCCCCCGAGGGGAGTGATTATAATCCGAATTAGGCGGAACAAACACCTGTGAGACAAGTCGAAGAGATGGGGGCTATAAAGAGCTTTGTTATTCAGCAGACGCGCGGTCGATGGGCGTCACAAGAAGTATTTTTGAACGGCGCTGACCGATATTATTGGCTACCTCAAGGCCGTGATCTGAGCAGTATGCTCAGCAGATGTCACATTTCTCATTTCGGCAATTTAGGCGAGGTATTCGACTGCGATGAATATGCTTGTACCTTCAAATCCAAAATGGGTTACCTCGCGACAGAGGATAAGGGAATTACAGGAGGATATCCGATAGCCGCAGGGATTTTCTGGGGGACATGCAACTGGTCACCCCCATCCCAAACAGATAATCCATCTGAACTACATGCGGCAAATTGGTTTGTGACACGGGAAAATCGATTGGTTTGGATCGAACCCCAATTCAACAACGCAAAGGCTCAAAGTGAAGGAAAAAACCCGATAATAAGAGCCGGACAAGTACGCGACTTACGGGTAATGATTTTTTAGTCTCCCCGCGGCGACAGATAGCGAAACCGTCAAGCGTTACGGAGCGTGTGGCGGCTCTTCCGATTCAACGGCTACGCCGCCGGGTAGGCCGGGCTTCTTCGGTTTCTTGGGACGGCGGACGTTCACAGCCGCCGTGCTGATGCTGTTCTTGATGTGGGAGGCGTAGTGCTTCTCGATCATCTCAACGCTGGTGCGGCAGTTCTTTGCGATCTGATAAATGTCGGCCCCCTCCATCAGACGCAAACATATATAAGTATGGCGAAGGCTGTAAGACGTTCGTTTCTGGCCGTCGCGGCTTTCCTTCAAACCTTCCTGTTCCAACACAGTGTTGAACATCCGGAGGTGGTTGTTCGGAAACACCATATCGGTAGGGGCGGGGGCGTTGTCAGGTGACAACGGCCTCGTATGGTCAGGTCTGCGGCGCTCAAGAATACGTCTGTATGGGCGCACCGCATTCGACATGCTTTTGCAATAGCCAAAGCCGCGCTTGCCGCGCACTTCGATGACGAGGATGGTTTCATCCGTTTCGTCATCTTCGACGATTTCCACATCGCGGTGCTGAAGGTTATAGGCTTCATCCGGGCGCAGTCCCGTATTCGCCATGAAGAGCACAAAATCATGGAGGTCTTCCGCATGCTGGCGATGACGACCATTTGCCAGCGTTCGGGGATGATTGCGGGTTGCCGTATAGAGCTGTTTATATTCCTGCGGGCTGAACCAGGGCCGCGCGATAACTTTCGCCTGCCCACGGTACGGCATCGATAAATCGGGCAGGTGATCGAGCCAGCCATGACGTATGGCCGTCTTCAAGACTTGCCTTAAAGTCACGACTTCATCGTGCAGGGTGCTGTGCGATGGGGCCTTCCAGGCTCTCTTATTTTTTTCTTCCCAATCGGCGGGCTTGGTCTTTCGATGGATGCGATACTCCTGAACCTTGCCCGCCGTGATCTGAGAAAGGCCGAGGTTGCCAAGGAACGGCTCAAGGTGGAGGCGGATGCGGGCCTTGTGGCCTTCCACCCATCGGCCGCTCCGCTGGCCTTCGGTGATGATTTCGTATTCGGTGATGAACTGCGCTGCGGCGTCCTTGAAAGTTTTTTCATGGAGCTTCTCACCGCGCCGGTGCTTGCCGTGAAGTTCAAGATACCAGTCTTCGGCAATGTCTCTTGCCTGAGCCAGGCTTTCGGCTTTCGTGCTGCGCCGGTGATTGCGCCCTTCAAGGAAGGTCGCGCATTGCCAGTGGCGTGAATTCTCACGCTTATAAAGATGTAGTTTTCCGCCAAATAATTCGTGTTTCGCCATCTGTCTCCGTTGCTAGAGCAAAAACCCTAAAACTGTGTAATCACTGTGTAAGGGTAAAACAGTCGCTTTTTGACACGAACACCGGAATACGATGGTAGAAAATCTGTTTATTTTCAGTGGGTTAGATGGGGAGAATTGGGTGCGGGGATAGGATTTGAACCTATGACCTTCAGGTTATGAGCCTGACGAGCTACCGGGCTGCTCCACCCCGCGCCAACTTTGCGAAACTCGCATGAGAAACGCTTTTCCCGCCGCGATTGAGCGGCGCTTCGGCGCGCCCGCAAACGGGAGAGCGGGGTATAGCGAAGCCGGACGGGGCCCGCAAGGCCCGTCCGCCGATTATTTTGGCTGGTTTTCCGGGGAAAATCGGGCCTTTACCCGCTTTGCGGCAGGTCCGCGGCGGTTTCCTCCACCAGCATGTCGACGACCTTGATGAGCGCTTCCGTGTCATCGGCGCCATCTGCTTTGGCCTTGGCGAAGACATCCACCTGCCGGCAGGCGCTGGTGCCGCGCTTCAGGATCGTGCGCGCGTGCTGCACTTCCTTGAGGCAGCCGAGCGCGACGGCGTCTTCCTGGATGATTTCAAGAATCTCTTCGATCAGCGAACCGAAGGGCAGGCATTCGCCGCGGCCGAGATCGATCATGCTTTTGGTGCAGCCGTAACGCTGGGCGCGCCAGCGGTTTTCTTCAAGCATGATGCGCGGATAAATCCGCCAGCGCATGTTCTTCTGTTTGATGCGCGCCAGCATCCTCAGGATCGACTGATAAAGCGCGGCGATTGAGAGCGCATCCTCGATCCGCGTGCAGACATCGGTGATGCGCATTTCAAGCGTCGGAAAGCGCGCGCTCGGGCGCATGTCCCACCAGAGTTTGGTTGAGTCTTCCATCACGCCGGCATTCACGAGCCGTTCGATCATCCGCTCATATTCGGACCAGCTTTCATAGCGGTCGGGAATGCCGGTGCGCGGCATGGAGTCGAAAATGCCGAGACGCGAGCAGCGCATCTGCATGTCATGGCCGCCCCAGAACGGCGAAGACGTGGAAAGCGCCAGAAGATGGGGCAGGAAATAGCGTGTCTGATTGAGGAGATCGATCCTGAGCTCCTTGTCCTCGACGCCGGCATGCACATGCATGCCGCAGATCAGCATCCGGCGGATCGCGCCGCCCATATCGGCGTCGAGAAGATCGTAACGCGGCGCGGCGGTGTGTTTCTGGCGGCCCCATTGCGCGAAAGGATGGGTCGAGGCGGCGATCAGCTTCATGCCGTGTTTTTCGGCGGTGTTGATGATCGCCGAGCGCAGGGCGGTCAGATGGTGGCGCGCTTCGGAGATGTCGGCGCAGACCGGCGTGCCGATCTCCACCTGGCATTTCAGGAACTCTGGCGTCACACGCTCGCCCAGGCGGTCTTGGCACTCCTTCATGAAGTCGGGGGAGGGCTCCGGCACGAGATCGCGGGTTTGCGGATCGATGAGGAGATATTCCTCCTCTATGCCCAGTGTCAGCGCCGGCAGCATGAAAGCTCCTTCCCGGATCGCCGTTCCCGTTCAAGGCAAAGCCCCGGCGCTCCGCTGAAAATTCTATCTCGTCTTCCTGATTACAAACATTTCACGCAAAATTGTGCGCGGAGCCGGCGCAGGGGTCAATGAATTTATCGCCCCGGCGCATCCGGATTTGCGGCCCCGATCAAGCGGTTAATAGTTCCTGAACGGATCGTTTCGCGGGATGGCGCATCTTTCCCTCGGTTCGCCGCACCCCGCTTCCCGGCGATCGGGACCGGTGCTATCTGCGCCGCCGGATTACGGAGAGGGAGAAACCATGACAACAATATCCGATCCTGTTCTTGACCATTCTTATTCCGCATCGGGCGGCGTCGCAGCCTTTATCGACTGCTGGATCTTCGTCTTCATGGCGGGGTTCATTCTGGCTATCGTCCTGATTGGCTTTGTGCCGGATTCTTTCGGCATGGTCGCGCGGATGGAGGCGGGCGCGGCCCCGCCGATCCCGCCGATCCTGCATGTGCACGCCGTGCTGATGGGGGCGTGGATATTGCTTCTGCTGGCGCAGGCGACGCTGATGGCGACGGGCCGCCGCGGCCTGCATATGCAGCTCGGCCTCATCGCGCTGATCCTGGCGCCCGCCATTGTGATTGTCGGCTTCATGCTGGTGCCGGTGCGTCACGCGCAGCTTTACGGAATGATCGCTGCGGCGCCGGCCGATGTCGCCGCTTATCTGAATGCGGAGGTCGTACCCTTCGTCACCAATCTGCTGCTGGCGCAAATCCGTGTCGGGATCGTGTTTCCGCTGCTTGTGGGCCTTGCCCTCTATGTCCGGAAAACAGATTTCGAAACGCACAAGCGACTGATGATCCTTGCGACCATCGCGCCGCTTCCGGCGGCGATCGACCGGATCCATTTTCTGCCGTCATCGTCGCCGGACAGTCCGCTGACGATGGATCTTTACGCGCTGCTCGTGATCGCGCCCTTGTTCGTCTGGGATCTTTACCGGCGCGGCGGCAAGGTTCAGCGCGCTTACATCGTCTGGCTTGCGGTGATGCTGCCGACCGCCATCGCGCAGAATCTCCTCTGGAGCACGCCCTGGTGGCTTGAGACAGGGCCGAAACTTGTCGGCGCCGCGTCCTGACCTTGCCTCGGCCCGGACGCTGTCCGGGCCGAATGTTTCATCTTGAAAGGGCGATGACGCCCTCGGACAGCACGTCGGCGATCGTGTCGACGCCGGCCGCGTCGGCGATGAGGTCCTGGCGCGCCTCAATCGTCAGGTGCGATAGTGACCGCGGTCCTATATGACGGTCAACGGAATAATTGAATTCGCGCGCATCATAAGGCTCGTTATCGCCGATGCGCCACTCCGTATGCTGCTCCAAATAGTTAATCATTCCGCGGGCGGAAGGCTCGTCCTCGCGCCATAAAAGGCCGAGCGCCCAGGGCCTGTCTTCCTTTGCGCCCATCAGACGGTTCGTGAAGCTGTGGATCGAGATGACGAAAGGGGGGCCGGATTGCGCGATGGTTTCGTCGAGGGCTTCGTCGAGACGATCATGATACGGAACATGGAAGCGCTCGATGCGCGCCTTGCGGTCGGCTTCGCTTAGCATCTGGTTGCCCGGGATGGGGATCTGATCGCTCGTCGCCGGGATGAGGTCATGGGACGTGACCGGCCGGTTGGGGTCGACCACGAGACGCGAAAACCCGCTGCGGAAGAACGTTCCTTTCAGCCGCAGGGCGAGTGCAGCGGCGAGAGCGCTTGCGCCGATATCATACGCAATATGGGTTTTCAGAATATCTTCAGGCAGGCCGAGGCAGTTCATGTCGTCTGGCATGGCGTTGGAGGCGTGGTCACAGAAGACGAAAACCGGCGCTGCGCCGAAGCGTTCGAGATAAGCAATGTCGAAATCGTTCATGGTCTTGATTGTGCGCGAGTTTGCAAAACGCGCAAGGGCGGAAGGATACGCGCGCGGAGACCAATTTAAGCGTCGATAATCTCGACAGCGCCTTTTTTTAGCTTCAGGGCGATCTCGCCGCGTTTCAAACGCAGCGCCGCCTCGCCGAAGACATCGCGGCGCCAGCCATGGAGCGCCGGCACATCCGCGTCGTCGTCGAGGGCGATGGCGTCGATATCGGCGCTCGACGCGATGAGTTTCGGCGCAACATGATAGGCTTCGCACTGGCGCTTGAGCAAAACTTTCAGGAGTTCGACGACGTCTGCCGGCGCTTTTTCCTTTTCGATCTTTTCCAGCGCCGGAAGGTTGTCGCGCGGGATCTCGGCGCCTTCCTTGACGGCGGTGATGATCGCCGACCCGGATTTCGAGCGCTCGAAGCCGGTGGGGATCGACCGCGCGCGGGCGAGGGATTTCGCGTCCTTCGGCTGCAGGCGCGCCAGTTCGAAAATGGACTCGTCTTTCAGGATGCGGCTTCTCGGCGTGTCTTTCGTCTGAGCCTCGCGTTCGCGCCATTCGGCGAGCTTCATCAGGACGCCCATTTCCTTAGGGCGCACGCCTTTGAGCTTCAGCCGCTTCCACGCTTTTTCCGGCTGCACATAATAGAGATCGCCTTCGTAAAGCGCCTCCATCTCTTCCTCGACCCAGTGCTTGCGTTCGCGCTTGTCGAGCGTCTCCGTCAAAAGCGGAAAGGCGTCGCGCAGATGCGTGACGTCGGACAGCGCATAGGCGAGCTGCGCCTCGGTCAGCGGCCGGCGCGCCCAGTCGGTGAAGCGTGAACCCTTGTCGATCTTCGCCTTCAACAGCGTGCGCATCAGCGGCTCGTAACCGATCTGGTCGCCGAAGCCGCAGGCCATGGCGGCGATCTGCGTGTCGAACAGCGGGGCCGGCACTTCGCCGATGAGCCGGTAGAAAATCTCGAGGTCCTGACGCGCCGCGTGAAAGACCTTCACGACCTTCTTGTCAGTCATCAGCTCGAGAAACGGCGAGAGGTCGAGCTTGTCGGCGAGGGGATCGATGATCGCCTCTTCGCCTTCCGCCGCCGCCTGGATCAGGCAGAGGATCGGCCAATAGGTCTTTTCCCGCATGAATTCCGTATCGACCGCCACGAAGGGCTGCTTCTTGAGCGCCTTGGAAAACTTGGCCAGGTCGTCGGTGGTCGAAATGACTTGCATGACGGGCGCTTCTATCGGCGCGCGGGGGTGCCTGCAAGCGCGTTGCGGCGTTGCAAAACGGCGCGGCTGTGACCTAAATGTAAAGGAAACTGGACATACCGCCAGCGCCCGCCCGGAAGGAGCCCAAGCCTCAAGCCGCGGCCTTGACATTGCATGGCGTTGTGGCCACTCCGGCGCGACCAAATCAGTGGGGAATAAAATGCACGCCTATCGTAGCCACACCTGTGGAGAACTGCGCAAAACCGAGGTCGGCGAGACGGTTCGCCTGTCGGGCTGGGTCCACCGCAAACGCGACCACGGGGGGCTCCTCTTCATCGACCTCAGGGACCATTACGGGCTGACCCAGCTTGTGGTGGAGCCGGAGGCGGCGTTCTTCGGCGAAATCGAGAAGGTGCGCCAGGAAAGCGTCATCAAGATCGACGGCAGGGTGGTCGCCCGCGACGCGGAAGTGGTGAACCCGAACCTCCCCACGGGTGAGATCGAGGTCCGGATCGACGCCTTCGAGCTCCTCTCGGGCGCGGACGAGCTTCCGCTCCCCGTGTTCGGCGAGCCTGATTATCCGGAAGACATCCGGATGACCCACCGTTATCTCGACCTCCGCCGCGAGACGCTGCACCGGAACATCATGCTCCGGTCGAAAGTCATCCGCGAAATCCGCAACGGCATGGAGAAGGCGGGGTTCACCGAGTTCCAGACGCCGATCCTGACGGCTTCGTCGCCGGAGGGCGCGCGCGACTTCCTCGTGCCGTCGCGTCTCCATCCCGGCAAGTTTTACGCGCTGCCCCAGGCGCCGCAGATCTTCAAACAGCTCATCATGGTCTCGGGCTTCGACCGCTATTTCCAGATTGCGCCCTGCTTCCGCGACGAGGATGCGCGCGCCGACCGGTCGGCCGGTGAATTCTACCAGCTCGACCTCGAAATGAGTTTCGTCGAGCGCAGCGACGTCTTCGACGCCGTGGGCCCGGTGATGGAGCAGACGTTCAAGACCTTCGCGGGCGAGCGCACGGTGACGAAATATCCGTTCCCGCTGATCCCTTATGACATTTCCATGCTGAAATACGGGACAGACAAGCCGGACCTCAGATGTCCCATCGAAATGCATGTGGTGTCCGATCATTTCCGCGGCTCGGGCTTCAAGATCTTCGCTCAGATCCTCGACGCCGACCCGAAAAACGAAATCCGCGCGATCCCGGCGCCGGGCGGCGGCTCCCGCGCTTTCTGCGACCGCATGAATTCCTTTGCGCAGAAGGAAGGCTTGCCGGGCATGGGCTACATGATCTTCGACGAAACCGAAGTGAAAGGCCCGCTCGCGAAAAACATCGGCCCGGAACGCTCCGAAGCTGTGCGCGAGCAGCTAGGGCTGAAAGCCGGCGACGCCGCCTTCTTCCTCGCCGGCAAGCCGGAGGATTTTCAGCCCGTCGCCGCGAAGGCGCGCGTCGTCATCGGCGAGGAGCTTGGCCTCACCAACAAGGACCGGTTCGAACTCGCCTGGATCGTCGACTTCCCCATGTATGAATGGGACGAAGAGCACAAGAAAGTCGAATTCGGCCACAACCCGTTTTCAATGCCCCAGGGCGGGCTTCAAGCGCTGGAAGCCGCGGCGAGCGATGACGAGAAGCTCGCCATCAAGGCCTATCAATACGATCTTGTCTGCAACGGCTACGAGCTCGGCTCCGGCGCGATCCGGAACCACCGTCCGGACATCATGTATAAAGCCTTCGAGATCGCCGGTTACGGCAAGCAAGTCGTCGAGGACAAATTCGGCGGCATGCTCAACGCCTTCAAATATGGCGCGCCTCCCCATGGCGGCTGCGCCATGGGCATCGAACGCATCGTCATGCTGCTCGCCGATCAAGTGAACATTCGCGAAGTCACGATGTTCCCCATGACGCAGCAGGCGGAAGACCTGCTCTTGCATGCGCCGATCGAGGCGTCGGATCAGCAATTGAAGGACGTCCATATCCGCGTCGTCATGCCGATCACGGAAAAGAAAGACTGACGACGAAACCTCTTTTCCTCCCCCGCTTGCGGGGGAGGTGGCCAGCCGTCTTTTGCGGCTGAACGGAGGGGGCCGCATGGCCTGCCCCCATCCCCGCCTTCGGCGGTACTTCCCCCGTAAACGGGGGAAGAGGAAAGGAAGTTACATGCTCACCATCACCAGCGATTTCGACAGCGGCAACATCATCTGCAAGAGCGCCGAAGATCCGTCGAATATCGAGCTTGAAATCAAGCCCGACGACAAGGCGGCGTTCTTTCAGTGGTTCTTCTTTTGCGTCGAGGGCGGCGAGGGACAGAACCTCGTCATGCGCCTCACCAATGCGCATGGCGCGTCGTATCAGAGCGGCTGGAAAAATTATCGCGCCGTCGCGTCTTACGACCAGGAAGAATGGGTGCGGGTGAACACGTCCTTCGAGGGCGGCGAACTGAGCATCCGTCATGCGCCGGAGAAGGATAAGGTCTGGTACGCCTATTTCGCGCCTTATCCCACCAGCCGCTACCGCACCTATATGGAGAACATCGCGGCGTCGTCGATCCTTGCCAACGAAGTGCTGGGCCAGACGCTCGACGGTCAGGACATTCATTATTTTCGCGCCGGGTCGGGACCGCGCCAGATGTGGGTGATCGCGCGCCAGCATCCGGGCGAGACCATGGGCTCATGGTGGATGGAAGGCTTTCTCGAGCGTTTGACAGGTGAAAACGATGCGGCCGTGACATCGCTGCTTGAAAAGGCGACGCTCCACATCGTGCCCTGCATGAATCTCGACGGCGTCAAGCGCGGCCATCTGCGCACCAATGCGGCGGGCAAAGATTTGAACCGCGCCTGGCGCAACACGACCATGGAGGAAAGCCCGGAGGTGTTCCTGGTGCGCGAGAAGATGCGCGAAACCGGCGTCGACTTCTTCCTCGATGTTCATGGCGATGAGGCCATCGCCAACAATTTCCTCGACAGCGCCGCGGGCATCCCCTCCTGGGACGAGCGGCATGGCAATCTGTTCGACGCCTATTCCTCAAGGCTGCTCGACATATCGAAGGACTTCCAGACGAAAGAGGGCTACCCGCCTGCGGCGCCAGGCAAGGCCAATCTCGACATCGCCAATTCCTATGTGGCCGAGACCTGGAACTGCCTTTCCATGACCCTCGAAATGCCGTTCAAGGATGCGAATGTGAACCCGGACGAGGTTCATGGCTGGTCGCCGGCCCGGTGCCGCAATTTCGCGCGCGAGCACCTTACGGTGATGGCGGAAATCGTCGACAAGCTGCGCTGACGGTTCCGCCCGCCTTTGTCACGCCGGACGTTACATTTTCGGGCTTTCAGATCTGCGTGCTGTGTTTCAACCCTTGAGAATACAAGGCCTTCAGAGCGATTTCCCGTGAAACGGGGGCCCAACCCCGCTCCACTGGCGAATAGTTATCCACCACCTTCGCGGCCGCCTTATAGTCTCGCCCGAGTCATTGCGGATGTGTTCGCAGTGGCCGTTCGCGATGACACAAGAGGCAATGGAAATGTGGACAGAGCAGAAAATTCCAAATGGCGCCACATCGCCCGCAACCCCGCATGAAACAAGGGCGCCGAACGAAGCGCATCGGGCCCGCAGCAAGGGGGCAGCGCCTATTTATCGCGGGCGGCGGCCCTCGCAGAATCCCTACGAACTCTCTATGAAAAGGCCTCGGTAAAGGCTCTCAATGACCCCTGAAATCGGACATTTCGCGCTGATCCTCGCCTTCATGCTGGCGCTCATTCAGGGCCCGGCCTTGTTTATGGGTGCGCGGGGACAGGATGCGCGCTTCGCGGTCTTCGGCCAGCGCGCGTCGATCCTGATTTTCTGCCTCGTCGGGCTCTCCTTTTTCAGCCTGATGCACGCTTATGCGGTGTCGGATTTCTCCGTCGTCAATGTGTTCGAGAATTCCCACTCGGCGAAGCCGTTCATCTACAAGTTGACCGGCACATGGGGGAACCATGAGGGCTCCATGCTGCTCTGGGCGCTGATCCTCACTTTGTTCAGCGCGGTGCTGGCGCTGCAGGGACGGGCGGCGCCGCGCGATCTGTTGCTGCTGACGCTCGGCGTGCAGGCGCTCATCATCGCCGCCTTTCTGGCGTTCATATTGTTTACGTCAAATCCGTTCGAACGGCTGATCCCGGCGCCGGCGGACGGGACCGGATTGAACCCGCTGTTGCAGGATCCAGGTCTCGCAATCCATCCGCCGTTTCTCTATCTCGGCTATGTGGGCTTCTCGATCCCGTTTTCCTTCGCGGTGGCGGCGCTCATCCGCGGCCGTGCGGACAGCGTGTGGGCGCGGCTCGTCCGGCCATGGGCGCTGATCGCCTGGGTGTTCCTCACCATCGGCATCATGCTCGGAAGCTGGTGGGCCTATTACGAACTCGGCTGGGGCGGCTGGTGGGCATGGGACCCGGTTGAAAACGCGTCGTTCATGCCGTGGCTTGCGGGGACGGCGCTCATCCACTCGATCCGCGTGGTCGAACGCCGCGACGCCATGAAGGGCTGGGCGCTGCTCCTCGCCATCACGACATTCTCGCTGAGTCTGGTTGGGACTTTTCTCGTCCGGTCCGGCGTCATCACGTCAGTCCACGCGTTCGCCGTCGATCCGGCGCGGGGCGTGTTCATTCTCGCCATTCTGTTCGCCGCCATCGGCGGATCGCTTAGCGTCTTTGCGTTCCGCGCCAATTCGCTCTCGGCGACGGGCGCCTTTGCGCCGGTGAGCCGCGAAGGGGCGCTCGTCGTCAACAATGTCCTGTTGCTCGTCGCCTGTGCGGTGGTGTTCGTCGGGACTTTCTATCCGCTGTTTATCGACGTTCTCTCCGGGGAGAAAATCTCCGTGGGCGCGCCCTATTACAATCTCATCTTTGCGCCGCTGGCGTCCCTGACGCTTATTCTCGCCGCTGTCGGGACTTTGCTCGCCTGGAAGAAAGGCGACCTCGGCGCGAGCCTCAGAAAACTCTGGCCCGCGTCTGCGGCGGCGCTGGCAGTCGCGATCATCGCCGCTGTCGTCGCGGACCGCGCCCGGATCAGCGGCGCCTTCGCCATGGGCCTTGTCGTCTGGCTCGCGGGCGGGGCGTTTCTCGACATCGCAGAACGCATCAAGCTGTTTCGCGCGCCGCTTGCCCAAAGCCTCTCTCGCGCCAAGGGACTGCCCGGCGCCGCATGGGGCGCGTCCATCGCCCATGGCGGACTAGCGTTGTTCGCCCTCGGCGCGGCGTCCATGAGTCTCTGGAAGACCGAAGTCGTGCAATTGATGGCCGAAGGCGATAGCGCCGCCATTGCGGGTTATGAGGTGACGCTGCAATCGGTGGAGCGGCTGCGCGGCCCGAACTACGAGGCGGAACGCGCGACCTTCGTTGCGACGAAGAATAATGAGAGCGTCACGCTCGCCGGCGAGCGGCGGTTTTATCCTGTGCGCGGTATGGAGACGAGCGAGGCGGCGATCCGCGCCCGCGGGCCGAACGATCTTTATATCTCCTTCGGCGCCAACACATCCGGCAATGGCTGGCCCGTGCGTCTCTTCTTCAACCCGCTGGTGGGCTTCCTCTGGATCGGCGCGGGCGTCACGGCGTTCGGCGGGCTCATCGCCTTCGGCGATCGCGGCCGCAAGCCGGCGAAACTGCGCAAGGAGAAACCGGCGCCGGCCGGAGCGGAGACGGCGCCCGCATGAACCGCCTCCTACTCCTCCTTCCGGTTCTGTTGTTTCTTGTCGTCGGCGCGTTCTTCGCCTGGGGACTGACGCGCGATCCGTCCGCGATCCCGTCGCAACTTATCGACAAGCCGCTGCCGCAATTCGATCTGCCCGCCATTGAAGGGATGGATGAAGGGTTTTCATCGGAAGAGTTGAAAGGCGAGGTGACGCTTCTCAACGTCTTCGCCTCCTGGTGCGTGAGCTGTCATATAGAACACCCGTTCCTGATGCAGCTTGCCGAGGATGACGTCATCAAGATTTACGGCCTCAACTGGAAGGAAAAACCCGGGGAGGGGAAAGCCTGGCTCGACCGCCTCGGCAATCCCTATACGAGAGTCGGCGACGATCAGGCAGGCCGCGTCGCCATCGATCTCGGCGTCACCGGCGCGCCGGAAACGTTTGTGATCGATAAGCAAGGCCGCGTGCGTTACCGCGTCGCCATGCCCATCACGGAACCCTATTGGAATGAGACGCTGGCGCCGATGATCGAGGAGCTTCGCCGGCAATGAGGCTTCTCTCATTTATCCTTGCACTGATCTTTATGGGCGCCGCTGTCGCCGCGGAGCCGGACGAATTGCTCGACGATCCGGTGCTGGAGACCCGCGCAGAAAAGATCGACGCGCAGTTGCGCTGTGTCGTCTGTCAGAGCCAGTCTATCGCGGAATCGAATGCGCCGCTGGCGAAGGATCTGCGGCTGCTGGTGCGCGAGCGGCTTGTCGCGGGCGACACGGACAAGGAAGTCATCGCCTATGTGGTCGAACGCTATGGCGATTATGTTCTTCTGAAACCGCCGGTGCAGGGCAACACGCTGTTTCTCTGGACCTTCCCGGTGCTGGCGTTGATCGCAGGCGCGGCGGGCGGGTTTTTTTTCCTGCGGCGGCCGAAACCGGCGCCGCCCGCGCCCATGAGCGCTGAGGACGAAGCAGAAATCGACCGGCTGCTGGAAGAGCGCGGCTGATGATCTGGATCGCCATTCTTGTGATTGCGCTTGCGGCGCTTGTCCTTCTTATCGAACCGTTCCTGCGCGCCCGCAACGTCGCCGCGCCGCTCGACGAAGAGGATTATCTCGCGGCTCAGATCGCCGACATCGCCCGCGACCGCGAGGCGGGGCTGATCAGTGCGGAGGAGGCGGAGAGCGCGGATAAAGAGGCGCGCCGGCGCCTTCTCGCCGCTCATCGCGCTGCGGAGAAAAAAATGGAGCCGCCATCTCGCACGGCTTTACGTCCGGTTGTTGTGGCGCTTGCTGCGCTGGCTCCTTTGGCGGCTTTTTTTGTTTACGGCCTTCTTGGCAATCCTTCCGGCGAAACGACCCGTGCCGGAGAGGAGCTTGCGGCGCGCGCCCGCGTGCAAATGGCGGCGGACATGTCGCCGGAGGATCGCGCGCAGATGATTTCCGGCATGGTCGAGGGACTCGCCGCGCGGCTTGAAGACAATCCGGACGACCTAGAGGGCTGGACCATGCTCGGCCGGTCTTACGCCGTCATGGGCGACTATGAAAAAAGCGCAGCGGCTTATGACCGCGCCATCGCTCTGTCCCCGGAGGACCCGAACCTGCACGTCAATCGGATACAGGCGCTGATGTCTGCGCTGGACGCAAAAGGCGAGCCCATGAACGAAGAAGCGGAAGCCGCGGTCGAGGCGCTGGCGTCCCTCAATAGGGATCATCCGTTTGCGCTGTATTTTCAGGGTCTGGCCGCCAGTCAGAAGGGCGACGCAGAAGCGGCGCGCGAATACTGGTCGCGGCTTGTCGCCATGATGCCGGAAGAGGCGCCGGAGCGCGCGCGCCTTGTCGAGATGATCAACGCGCTTTGAGCACTATGCATCGGATCGCCAATCATATCGCGTTGCGCCGCACAAAGTGTGACGGGCGTCACTATCCGCGGTTGAAAGATAAAACCGCGCCTTGCTTCGGCTCATCGACACGGCATAGGGTTCCGCCGCGCGCTTAGGGACGCGTCCGGGGGAATAGGGCAGGATTTGTTGGAATGAACGATCTCTCGTTCGTCTTTGCGCTGTTGTTGACCTATCAGGCCAAGCATTTCATCAGCGACTATCTTCTTCAGACCACATGGATGGCCAATGGCAAGATGAAGCCGGGCTGGGGTTTTTTATATCCCCTGACGCTGCATGTTCTGATCCACACGCTTTTGACTTTCACCATCGTCATGGTGGTCAACCCTTCTTTATGGTGGCTTGCGCTGGTGGATTTTGCTGCGCATTTCACCATGGACCGGATCAAATCCGCGCGCTCAATGCTTGGCCGGTTCGGCGATCCGGAACGGCAGTCTTTCTGGATTTCTTTCGGCTTCGATCAGATGGTTCACCATCTAACCCATTATTTTATCATCTGGGAGCTGGTTACAAACCGCTAAGGCCAAGATAAAGCCCGGTTTTCGCCATGCTTTCATGGTTAACCGTTCCCAGAAAACGGTTGCGGGGGGATTTGCCGCATCGCATAGTCGAGACGAGAGAATTCGCCGGGGGGCGCGCTTTGGCGCGGACTGGCGTTTTGCGGGTATGGCGTCTTTCCCAGTGTGAGCAAGGAGTTGACCGCGCCGGGCAAGGGGGAGTTTATGGGGTTTAACACCCGAAAAAGGCCGATTTTTTTATTCGGCGCAGCAATGATGGCCGCCCTGGCGGCGGCGGGGCCGGTCTTGGCGCAGGAGCCGGAAGAAGCGGCGCGCGAGGCGGTCGACCGCGACCTGACGGAAGCGCAGCGCGAGCTTGGGCGGGACCGTTATCGCGGCGCTGTCATTCCGTTCGGATTGGTGCTTTCGGCGCCAGACAATATCCAGCTCAATATCGATTATGCGCGCCAGCAGATTGCAGCGGGCGACCTGAAAGAAGCCGGGGCGACGCTTGAGCGCATTCTCCTCCTTAATCCGACGCTTTACGACGTACGCGTCCTGTATGGCCTCGTTCTCTACCGGCTTGGGCTTTACGACCGCGCGCGCTACGAACTGGAGCTGGCGCTGGAAAGCGGCGAGCTGCCGGCGCCGCTGGCGGCGGAAGCGCAAACCTATCTTGAGCGCATCAGATACGAACAGCGTCCGACGCGCGGCGCGCTCACCATCACGACCGGCGTCGATTATGAATCGAACCGCAATCAATCTCCGTCGAGCGGACAGGTTCTTTTCTCCCTGCCCGTCAGTCCGACGCAGTATGTGACGACGACCCTGAACGCCAATCCGAAGATCGACGATTTCGCCTATATCCTTTCAGCGCAGGGAAGATTGCAGCACGATCTCGGCACGCAGGAGGGAAGTCTGCTTCACGCCGATGTGGGCTTTTATCATTCCGACAAAACGGAAGTGGACAGTCTCGATCTCAATGCCGCCACGCTGGCGCTCGGCGGGACGTGGTATTCGGGAAACTGGTCGGTGACGCCGCGCCTGCGCGGCGGATTTTACTGGCTCGACGGCGACGATTATCTCGCGACCTATGGCGGCGAGATTGAAGTCGCTTATCGCTGGGATCCGAAACTCGCCACCTATGTGAACTTCCGGGGCGAAGAAGAGGATTTTCGCGACACGGCCTCCTTCGGTGCGGCGAGCGAACGGTCGGGCCGGCGCCTGACGGGGCGCGCCGGCGTCGCCTGGCGTTTTTCGTCGACGCAAAAGCTTACAGTTGAGGGCATGTATGCGGACAAGAAGGGCGAGACCGCATATGAATCCTATGATCGCTATGGCGTCTATGCGCAGCATAGCTGGCTCCTGGGCCGCGGCGCGTTTTCGCTGCTCGGTTTCTGGGCGGAAAATTCGTCCTATGACGGGCCGGACTTTTTCATTACGCCGGCCATCACACGCGACGAGTGGCTTTATCGCGGCCGTGTGACATTGGGCGCGCCTGTGTCTTTCTTCGCGCCAAAGCTGCCGGAGGCGGTGAAGGACATCAATCTGATCGTCCAATATGAATATGAGACGGTCGATTCCAACATTTTGAACTTCGATTACAAGACGCACAAAGCGGCGTTCCTGGTGTCGAAGCGCATCGCGTTTTAGGGGGACGGCATGATGAAGAAACCTATCGCCTCCATCTTGAAGACAACCGCCGGCGTCGCGGCGCTATCTCTGTTTGCGGCGCCCGTCATGGCGGCGGAATGTTTCGACGAAGAGACCAACGATCCGAAGGCCGGCAATGCGACCGCGGTTGTCGGTCCCGAGGTTGGCGTTGACCGCAGCAATGTGCGCGGCACCTTCCGTCCCGATGCAGGCGACGACATGTTCTCGCAGGATTACGTCCGCACAGGGGACGAATCCCATTTGCAGTTGAAGCTCTGCGATTGGAGCACCTACACCTTCTCGCCGAATTCGGAATCCTCGATCAGCGAGTTCTACGACGGCGAAGGCGCGGGGCGCCGGCGCGTCGTTAACTTCGTGCGCGGCGGCGTCCGGTATTCGTCGGGCCGCGACACAGAGCCCGGCGATACGGAAGTCGAAATCCAGGACAGCGGCGTCACCATGGGCGTGCGCGGCACCAATGTCATCATCGTCGAGATCGACGGCTATGTGTATGCGCTGCTCGAAGGGCCGTTGCGCGACAATAGCGGCCTCTCGCCGAAAGGCCTTGTCGATTTCTGGACGGACAATGAGGACGAGATCGTCGCGCGTCTGAAACGTCCAGGCTGGGTCGTGCGCATCGGTCCCGACGGCGTGTCGGAGCCTTTCCGCGCCGATGAAGAGCTGTTGAAGAAAATCTATGACGCGTTCCTGCCGGTTATTCCGGAAGGCGACGGCGAAGAGCAGGACTACGCCGGCGATCCGTTGAACAATTCCGGTCAGGGAGCGCAGGAAGGCGAGGGCGGCCAGCAATATGCCGGTAACAAGGGCGGACAGGACAACTGGAACACGGAGTATCTACCGCCGGAACCCTCGGCCGACGGCGAAGAGGATCCCGATAACCCGGACGAACCGGACTTCATGATTCCGGTTGGCGACATCCTGCCGCTCGACGTGCTGGAAGACTTCGCGGACGCGCAGGCCAGTCCGGACGGACATATCTTCGTTATCGCGCCGGCGCAGATGACCATCAATCCCGAAGGCTCTTCGGTCACGCAGGACGGGATCGTCATGTTCCAGATCGCCATCGACTGGGCCAGCCGCTCGATTGCGCCGGAGGCGCTCGCGTCATTCGTGAAGTTCGATTTCACGGTGACCGACCCCAACGATCTCACCCAGCGCAGCACGACAGGCGTCGAACCTTCGCCGGAAGTCATAGAGGCGTTTCTGGAAACGCAATTCGCGAGCGTCGGCGTTCCCTTCTCCACGGGCGAGGGCGGGCTTTCGATTTTCAATGCCCCCGCCTACAGCCTCACTGTGCGTCAGGGCGAAGGCGAGACCGTGACCGTCGATGTCAGCAGCGAGTTCGAAGGCAGCGATCCCAACAACAATGTGTACGTTCTCGCGGGCGGGGCAGAGGATGTGCTTTTATCCTCAGGGCCTGGAGAGCTCGCTTATTTCTCCTACGACCTTGCGGATCTTTACACGCAGCCGGAACTCGAAATGATCACCGGCGGCGCAGTCACCATTCACGGCCAGTCCACGAATGTCATTTCAACGCTGGGCGGCGCGACGCGTCTTACCGGATGGTCGGTAGCCCAGCTTGAGGTGAATTTCGCGGACCGCACGGTGGGCGGCGGTTCGTCTTTCATTGCGATCTCCGCTGCGGCGGACAGCGCGATTGGCGGCGCGAATACGGTGCAGTACCTACCGCTCGATCAGGCGGCGGCGTTCGACTCCGGGCTTTTCGGTCTTTCTTTCTATACGCTGGCGACCTTGACGGCGGACCCGGCGCTTGTCGCCGGCGAGGCGATGTTCGGTCCCGGCGACGGCCTCATCGGCAACATCGCCGCCATTCTCGAGGATGACGACGGCAATCACCTATATACGGAAGCGTTCCTGTCGCAGACATCCTTCAATGTAGATGCAATCTCAACCATTGCCGGACTCGACCAGCAGGGTGTGACGCTTGGAGGCGGCGTCTTTCGTTTCGACGGAGGCTTTGACTTTTCGCAAGTCGAGCGCGCAGACGGCGGCTTTTCTTTCGGCTCGGCGGCGGCGTCGATCGATATCGATTTCGGCAGCCGCACGGTCGGCGGCGGCGAGTCTTTCATAACCGCCACCATCGACGACTATACAAATCTCTACTACTTCGACTTTTTTGAGTTCATCGCCGAAAAGAGCTTCGACGATGCGGCCAACGGCGTCGGCGTTTTCGGCTTCGGCGACGCCGACGTCACCGGCTCAAATGTCGAAAACATAATGCTGCTGATCCGCGATGGGGATGGCGGGGCGGGGGAGAGCGCCGATATCTATTTCAACTTTAATGACGGCATGGGCGGCGAAGGCGTCGGCGTCATTGAGGAAATGACGCGCCAGCCAGGTCCGACGTCTTTCCTTTAGGCCGGCGCTGAAAGGCGATTGCAATGAAGCGGCGGATATTCGGACCGCGCCTTGCCGGGATTGTCGGCGCCCTGATCGCGCTGGCGCTGGTTTTTTATGAGCCGGCGCTGATCGATTCCGCCCGCGACCGTCTGTTCGACCAGTTTCAGCGCCTAAGCCCTCGCGCCTATGACTCGGCCCCGGTGCGTGTTGTTGAAATCGACGACGCTGCGCTCGAACGCTACGGGCAATGGCCGTGGCCGCGTCACCGCCTGGCGTCAATCATCGAGCGGCTGAACGAAGCTGGCGCGGCCGCTGTCGTCCTTGATGTGATCCTCGCCGAACCCGACCGCACCAGTCCCGCCAACGTCACCGCGAACTGGCTCGACACGCCGGTGCTGGCGTCGGTGGTGTCCAAACTTTCGGCGAGCGATCTTTCCGCCGTCGATCATGATTCAAGGCTGGCGGCTGTGCTCGCCGCGGCGCCGTCGGTGCTGCATCTGACGGCGCGCGCGGGCTCTTCCGGCGGCGCCTGTCCCGCGCCGCTCGACGGCGCGCAAATCCAGGGCATGAGCGCGGCCGAGCTTGCGCGGATTGCGCCCAGTTTTCGCAGCGTCGTGCCGTCCCTGCCGCAATTCCGCGCGGCGGCGAGCGGCGAAGGGTTCGCGCGCACCGGCCTTTCCAATGACGCCGTCATCCGCAGCGCGCCGCTGATCGCGCTCGCCTGCGAAGGCAAGGAGATTTATCCGGGTCTTGCGCTTGAAGCCTTGCGTGTCGCCGCCCCGAAGCTTGATCCTGACCTTGCGCCAAAAGCCTTCAAAGCCGCCGCGGCCAGGAGCCGGCCCTGCCGCGCCCATGTGAAAGGCGTCGCGGGCCAATCCGTCTCCGAAATCTCCCTTTGCGGCCTGCATATTCCGACGACGGAGGATGGCGAGATCTGGGTGCATTACGCGGCGCCGACATCCATGGCGCAGCGGCGCCTGTCGGTGGTCGATATCCTGGAGGGCGATGCAGACACGGTTGCGCGGGCCGTCGGCGGGCGCATTGTCATGATCGGCGCATCGGCGGAAGGATTGCGCGACGTCATGGTGACGCCGCTCGGCGACGAGCGCCCGGGCGTTCACATCCATGCGGAGATCATCGAACAGGTGTTGAGCGGCAAGACGCTCTATCGCGCATGGGACCTGATGCGGCCTGTCGAACTCACGCTCGCAGGGCTGGCCGTCCTCTTGCTGCTCCTGTTCCTGCCGCGCCTGACCGCGGCGACTGGGTTCATGGTGTGGCTTGCCTTCTCCGCCGCGCTGTTCGGCGGCGCTTATGCGGCTTTTGCGGGATCGCGGCTGCTGATCGACCCGGTCGCGCCCGGGCTCGTCCTGACGCTTTCGTTTCTTGGCGCGTTTGTCGTTCTCTTCCAGCAGGAGCAGATCGCGCGGCGGTTCATCCGCGGCGCCTTCGGCAAGTTTTTATCGCCGCTAATCCTCGAACGGCTGGAACGCGATCCGGGTCTTCTGAAGCTTGAAGGTGAAACGCGGGAGATCACGGCCTTCTTCTCCGACATTCGAGGTTTCACCACGATATCGCAAAAGCTTTCGGCGACGCAGGTGACCTCGCTCCTCAACCAGTATTTTACGGAGATGACCAAGATCGTCACCGATCATAACGGTCTCGTCGACAAATATATGGGCGACGGACTTGCCGCCATGTGGAATGCGCCGGTCGATGTCGCCGATCACCCGGCGCAGGCGGCGCGCGCATCGCTCGCCATGCTCGGGGCCGTCGACAAGCTGAACGCCGAGTGGCGCAAGGATCCGAAACAGGGTCTGCCGGAGATCAGGATCGGCATCGGTCTTCATACGGATGAAGCGCAGGTCGGCAATTTCGGCTCCGAGGATCATCTCGAGTATTCCATGCTTGGCGACATGGTGAACCTCACCTCGCGCATCGAAGCGCTGAACAAGGAATACGCCGCGCCGGTCATCATTTCGGCGGTCATGCGGGCGCGCATCCCGGATTTCGCTGCGGTCCCGTTAGGGCGTTTCGTCGCCGCGGGACGCAGCGAGGCGACGGAGATTTTCGCCCTCGCCGGCGATGAAGACCTCGCCCGCCGCCCGGCGTTCCAGACTTTCGCTGAGACCTTTGCGGCTGCTGTTGCGGCGCTGGAGGCCGGCGACGGGGACGCCGCGCGGCGCTATTTCGGGGCTTTAAAGCGCGGCGAGAGCTTCGGCCTCGGGGATACGATCGACATCCTGATGGCAAAGGCCGGTCATCCCCTCCGCTAACTTCCTGTATCTCATCGTAAAATCAGGTTTTCCGGCGATCGCGCGCGGCCTGTGACCCCCGTCACAGCGCCAAACCCGAGGCTCTTCTACCTTCAACCCATCGGCGGCCGGGAGAGGCCGGGACGGGAAAAACGGGAGAGCATCATGGGCGTCATCGAAATCATCCTGATCGGTTTTATTGGCGTCAACACGGTGCTCGGCCTGTCGAGCCTTGTCACGGTCGGCCGCTAATCCTGCACCCACGCAGCAGGGAGAACCGGCGCGCCCTCGGGGGAGAGGGCGCGCCGAAACTCCCGAAAACAAAGGAATTACAGGAGTCTAGAGAAAGGACCAAAGGCTGTGACGGCGATCACAGCGCCCGGAAGGAGACGGTTCTACCCTTCAATCATCGGCGGCCGGGAAAGGCCGGTCAGGAAAAACGGGAGAGCATCATGGGCGTTATCGAAATCATCCTGATCGGCTTCATCGGCACGAACGCGGCGCTTGGGCTTTCCAGCCTCTTCACAGCGAGCCGCTGACACGGAGCCCCAGAAACCGGCGCTTGCCCCGCACCGGTTTCTACCTGAGAGCGGCGCGTCCTCGCCTGGGGGAGAGGACGCGCCAGCTTTCTTTTCAGGCTCGATGCGCGACATTTCTCCGAATTTTCACTAGACTTCACGGCGCGAGAACGAGACAAGCGCGGGCATTATGCGCGGGGCCGCCACAGGACTGATCTGGGAGCTCAAAAGGCATCCCTTTTTCGAGGCCATTTCAGAGGAAAAGCTGAAAGGCCTGCTCGATCATGCGCAGCCGGTGGTCTTCGGCGCTCGCAAGCAGGTTTTCGCGCAAGGCGACGATAGCGACTGCCTCTACATCATCCTCTCGGGCCGGGTGAAAATCTCCTCCTACTCTGACGCCGGCAAGGAAACCGTCCTCGCCTTCATGGGCGAGAATGAGGTTCTGGGCGAACTCGGGGTTTTCGATGGCGGCCAGCGCTCGGCGACGGCGAGCGCGCTTCAGGAAACCCGGGCCCTGCGGCTCTATCGCCGCGACGTCCTTGATTTTCTCGACCGCAATCCCGGCGTCGCGCTGCAGATCATTTCGGCGATCTGCATGAGGCTGCGGCACACGAACTTCCTGTTGGAAGACATCGCCACCCTGCCGGCGGCGCCGCGGCTCGCCCGCGCGCTCATGCGCATCGGCGAACACTACGGCCATCACGACGATGACGGCGCGCTCCATATCGATATGAAGCTTTCGCAGGGCAATCTCGGCGCCCATGCGGGCCTCATGCGCGAGAATGTCAACCGCCAGCTCAAACTGTGGGAGGCGGAAGGCCTCGTCCGTCAGGAAGGCGGAGTCATCGTCATCACCGATCCGGACAGTTTCGCGAAGATCGGAGAGGAATAGGCGCGGCGCGTGTTGTTGGACTGCGCCAGGCCGCTTTCGCGGCCATCCCGGACTAGCCTTCAAGCGAAACATGGTAACATGCCCGCATGACGCTGCTGATTTTCTATCTTCTTCTCGCCATCCTGGTTTCGTTTTTCTGCTCCATCGCGGAGGCGGTGCTGCTTTCCGTGCGGCCGTCCTACATCAAGATGCTTGAACGCAAGGGCTCGCCGGGCGCGAAATCGCTACAGCGTCTCAAGGACAATCTCGACCGGCCGCTGGCGGCGATCCTGACGGCGAACACAATTGCGCATACGGTCGGCGCTGCGGGCGTTGGCGCGCAGGCGACAAAAGTTTTCGGCAGCGCCTATCTCGGCGTCACTTCGGGTGTTCTGACGCTGCTGATCCTGATCTTTTCGGAGATCATTCCGAAGACCCTCGGCGCGACCTATTGGCAGGCGCTGGCGCCGGTTTTCGGCCGGCTGATTTCATGGCTGACGGTGCTTTTGTTCCCCTTTGTCTGGCTTTCTGAGAAATTGACGCGGCTTCTGGCGCGGGGGAACGCCGGCGCCGCATCCTTCAGCCGCGATGAGATGGAGGCGATGGCGGAAATCGGCGAGCGGGAAGGGCTGCTCGAGAAAAAGGAACTGAAGATCGTCCAGAATCTGATGCGCCTCAAACTTCTCTCGGCGCGCGACATCATGACCCCGCGCTCGGTGATTTTCTCGGCGCCAGCGGCGATGACGGTGGGCGAGTTCTTCTCGAAGCACGCAGACAAGCCGTTCTCGCGCATTCCGGTTTACGAGAAGGGGACGGATGATGTCGTGGGCTTTGTCATTAAGTCCGACCTTCTGGTGGCGCAGGCGAAAGACCTCTTCGATACGCCGTTGTCGGAGTTCAGGCGCGACATCCTCATCCTCCCCGACAGGCTTTCCGCCTCGGAAATTTTCGATCAGCTGATGCATGAGAAAAGCCATATCGCGGTGCTGGTCGACGAATATGGTTCGGTGCAGGGGCTCGTCACGCTCGAAGACGTTGTCGAAACCCTGATCGGCCTCGAGATCACCGATGAATATGACAAGGTCGAAGACATGCGCGCGCTCGCCTACAAAAAGTGGCGGGAGAGGATGGAGGCGATTGGCGTCGATCCCGACAGCATGGAGCCGCCGGCGCCACAGTAGGCGGGTGGCCTACACCGCCAGCTTGCTCTGGTCCTCGCGGCCCATGGCGATGAGGAACGGGTCGTCCTTCTGCATCGCCGAGAAATCCGCCTTTGATGAAAGCCCGCGCCAGTTCCAGCGGATCAGCTCTTGCGCGATGGGCGCGCCGAGCGTCGAACCGGGGCCGGCGAGGATCAGCTTGTCCGGTGCGAATTCCTTGATCGCGACTTCGATGGATTTGGAGAAGTCGTAGGTTTCGACGATCTGATGGCTGAAAGTGTACTCGTAAAGCGCATTGAGATTGCTTGAATGGGGCGACCAGATGGCGCCGCGCCCGTCGATCATGGGCAATTTCGGCGCCTCGAACAGATCGGCCGGAAGCGTGTTGAAGGCGGCGTCCGAAACATGGCCGAGCAGGGGCGTGTGAAACGCCGCATGTCGCGCGAGGCGAAACGGATAGCGGCCTTCGGCTTTCGGCAGGACGCGCTCCATTGCCGCCATGCCGGCCTCGTCGCCCGCCAGCACCGCCATGCCGCCGAGACGGATGGAGAGATAGGCCTCGCCTTCCGTGCGGCCGGCGTGGATCGCGTCGCTGATGGCTTTGAGATTGGCCCGGCTTTCGCGCCAGTCTTCGCCCACAAAAGGATAGATCAGCTGGCCGCCTTTGCCTTGCGCTTCCATCAGCGCGCCCATCGTATCGACGAGACGGATGGCGTTCGCGGGGTGGACCGCGCCGGCGCCCGCAAGAGTCAGATACCAGCCCAGGGAATTGCCGCAGACGGCGACAATGTCGAACTCGTCGCGGTTGATCGCCGCGAAGTCTGCTAGCGCGCAAGTGTAAATCAAAGCCGACGCGTTGATCGAAGACGCGTGTTTCGCCGCGGAATAGCTTTTGGCGTTGTCGAGGGCGGAGACCGTCTCGCGGCCTTGCGCCTCGCGCCAGTTATCGACGCCCTTGATGAAGGCCGCCTTGTCGCCGTGATGGCGTGCGAGATAACCGAGCTCGTCCTTGCCGTAGGTTCCCCGGCCTGGAAATATGACGACTGCTGATTTTTTCATTCCGCGGCCCGCTTGTTCGCCTTGCCGGTCAGCGCCAGCGCTGCATTGACGATGTCCGCCTCGCTGACGAGCACGGTGTCTGCCGCGGGGCCGAGGGGGATATAGGTATCGACGCCGGTGATGCGCGAAAGATTACAGGAAAGGCCTCGATCGGCGAATTGGGCGATGATTTCCTCGCTGGGAGAGCCCGACTTGCGGCACTCATCGACGATCAAAACATTCCTGCAATCGCCGATGGCGTCGATCAGCGAGTCCGTTGGCAGCGGCGTCAGCCAGCGCAGATCGATAATGCGCGCAGAGACGCCGTTGTCGGAGAGCGCGCGGAGCGCCTTTTGCGACAGGTACGTTCCATTGCCATAGGTGACGATAGCGAGGTCCTTGCCGTCGCCGATCTGATTGACGGCGCCGAAATCCGCCTTGCCTTCGATGTCGTTAAACACGGACGTCATCAGCCCGTCGCCCTCGGCGTGAAGGTCTTTCACCGGATAGAGCGCAATGGGTTCGAGGAAGACGACCACGCGGCCTTCTTCGCGGGCGAGACGGAACGCCTCTCGTATCATCTTCACCGCTTCCGCGCCGGAAGACGGGCAGGCGAGAACGATGCCCGGAATGTCGCGAAAGATCGCGACGGAATTGTCGTTATGAAAATGCCCGCCGAAGCCTTTCTGATAGGCGAGGCCCGCAACCCGCACCACCATGGGGTTTGCATATTGGCCTTTGGAGAAAAAGGAGAGGGAGGCTGCCTCTCCGCGAAGCTGGTCTTCGGCGTTGTGAACATAGGCGAGGAACTGAATCTCCGGCACAGGGATGTAGCCATTATGCCCGAGACCGATGGCCATGCCGAGAATCGACTGCTCGTCGAGAATGGTGTCGAAGACACGCGACGGTCCGAATTTCGGCTGCAGGCGCGTGGTCGCGCCATAAACGCCACCTTTCTTGCCCACATCTTCGCCGAAGACGACGACATTTTCGTCGCGTTCCAATTGCTCGGCCAAAGCGAGAGACACCAGCCGCGACATGTGCTGCGGTTCGGATTTGGCGCGGGCGTCGTCTGGCGCGTTGGGTACAGTCTTTCCGGGGCGCATGGCGCGGCGGGGTCGCACAGGCGGAACAAGTGAAGCCGTCACCTCCGGTGCGCTGGTGAGCTTCGGGCGCGTGGTCGCCTGCTCGATGGCGCGATAAACCCGGCCGCCAATATCCGCATACAGCTTTTCGATGTCTTGAAGCGACATGACGCCTTCTTCGACAAGGCGCCGCGCGGTGTGGAGCAGCGGATCCTGATCGGCCTCGCGCTCGATCTCGGCGCGGTCGCGATAGCCGCTTTCGACATCGGAGCCCGCATGGCCCATCAGGCGCACGGTGCGAAGATGCAGGAAGACGGGCGCCCTGGCGCCGCGGGCGCAGCGTTCGGCGGCGCGGGCGGCGCGCATGGCGTCGACCACGTCGCGGCCGTCGCCTGAAATATATCGCAATCCCGCACGGCTGCCGTAATTGGCGGCGATCCAGCCGGCGGGCGTTTTCACCGAAATGCCGATGCCGTTGTCCTCGCAAACTAAGACGAGAGGCAAGGGCAGGCCGCGATAGCCCGTATGCGCGGCGGCGTTAATGGCGCCGACAGCAGTTGAGTGGTTCGCTGAGGCGTCGCCGAAGGAACAGAGCACCACGCTATCGCGCGGCAATTCGGGATCAGGCCTTTTGTGGGTGCGGGAGAGCGCAATGGAAAACGCCGCGCCCATGGCTTTCGGCAGATGCGATGCGATGGTCGATGTCTGCGGCGGAATGAACAGCGGTTTCGAGCCGATGACTTTGTGGCGGCCGCCGGAAATCGGATCTTCCGACGAGGCGACGAAAGAAAGCGCCATGTTCCAGATTGGCGTCTCGCCGGGAAGTTTCGACGCGCGTTCGATGTAAAACGCGCCCGAGCGGTAGTGAAGGAACGCCATGTCGTCGACGCGGAAGACGCGGGCGACCGCGGCGTTGCCCTCATGACCTGAGGAGCCGATGGAATAAAAGCCGCGCTTTTCGGCGCCGAGCCGGCGCGCCTCGAGATCGAGACGACGGCTGGTTAGCTGGCTTTCAAAGAGGGCCGCAAGGTCGCGGGGGCTCATGCCCGCCTCCGCAAGGCTCGTTTCCGTCAGCGCGGCGGGCAGCCGCCCGGCCTTGAGCCGTGTTAAAAATCCGTCCGCCGATGCGGCGATCGCCCCTGCCATGATGCGCGTTTCCCGCCTTGATATCAGTCACTTCGCCCCGATTTCCGATCCGGCCTTGTGACCGGTGGGGGGATGCGTCTACTCCTTATCAGGCGCAATTGTTTTGCCAAGTGGAGAGAGCGTCGTCATGGCGGAAAGCCCGAAATATCCGGAACTCGGGGAGGCGTTGCCTCCTGCCTATCCGAGCGAGGGGACGCGCGAGATGCTGCGCCGGCGCCGGTCATGCCCAGCCGATTTCATGACCGGCCCGGGACCGGACGCCGCGCAGCTAGAGGATATTCTCGCCATCGCCGCGCGCGTGCCCGATCACCGGCGGGTGGTTCCATTTCGGTTTATTGTGTTCGAAGGCGCGGCGCGCGCCGAATTTGGCGCCGTTCTCAAAGACGCTTTTTTGAAGAACGAGCCGGAGGCCGACGATACAAAGGCGGTCTATGAAGAAAACCGGTTCCTGCGGGCGCCCGTAGTGGTCGCGGTCATTTCCAAACCCGACCGTTCCCATCGGACGCCGGAATGGGAGCAGGTGCTCTGCGCCGGTGCGGTTTGCCATAATATGCTGCTGGCGGCGTCCGCTCATGGCTTTGCGGCTCAATGGCTGACCGAATGGTACGCCTATGACGAAAAGGTGCTGGGCGCGCTCGGCCTCGCCATGGGGGAGAAGGTTGCGGGCTTTGTCTATATCGGAACCGCCAGCGAAGACCCTAAAGAACGCGGCCGGCCGGAGATGGCCTCCATCATCAGCCGCTGGAGCCGGTGAGTTCACGCTTGTGTGATCGTAATGCCGGAAGCGGTGGATCGCATTATATTCCGCATCGCACCATGGAACAGGAAAGGACGTCAAAGATGAAGTTCAGAAATTACGTTTTCGCCGGCGCCGCTGCTGTCGCGCTCGCCGCTTGCGGTCAATCGTCGGAAACGAAGGCGGCCAGCGACGCGGCCGCGAATGAAACGGCAAGCGCGCAGCAGGATGCCGACGCCGCCGATTTCGATGCGCCCTCAGGCGAATACACGCCCGATTACAAGCACCGCTACATCACCTTTTCCTATTTCCATCAGGGCTATTCCTATCCATGGCTGCGTTGGGACGACTGGACGGGAACGCTCGATTGGAACGCCGATGCGCCGGAAGACTCCTCGGTTTCGGTGACGATCCAGGCCAGCTCGATCGATAGCGGCGTGGATGAATTCGACGGTCACCTGAAAGGAGACCGGTTCTTCGATGTGGCGAACCATCCGGAAATTACCTTCGTCAGCACCGCCGTTGAAAAGACCGGCGCCAACACCGGCGAGGTCGCCGGCGATTTGACAATCAAGGGCGTGACGAAACCGGTGACGCTCGATGTCGTCTTTCGCAAGGGCGCCTATGATGAGCGCGGTAATCTCTACAAGCTCGGCTTTTCAGGGAAAACGGCGGTCAAGCGTTCGGACTGGGGCCTCGACTTCGCTGTGCCGCTCGTCAGCGACGAAGTGGATATCGTCATTGAAACCGAATGGACGATGCCGGCGCCGGCTGACGAGTAATCCATGACGGCGGGGCGATATCATCCGGTCGCCGCAATCCTCCACTGGACGATTGCGGCGGTCATTATCGGGCAGATCATCGGCGGCCTGTATATGCATGGGCTGCCAAATTCCTCGCCCGTGAAGTTCGACCTTTATCAACTGCACAAGTCGTTCGGGCTGACGGTTCTTTTCCTGTCGCTGGTCCGGCTGGGCTGGCGTTTGACGCACAAGACGCCGCCCTTGCCGCCGAGCGTGCCCCCTTGGCAGAAGATCGCCGCTCATGCGACCCATTGGGCGTTTTATGTGCTGATGATCCTGACGCCGCTCGCCGGCTGGGCGATTGTCTCTGTGTCGCCGACTGATATTCCGACAAAGTGGTTCGGGCTTATCCCCGTGCCGCATCTGCCGTTTTTCGGCGGCGTCGAAGACCGCGAAGCGGCGGAACATCTTTTCGAGGAACAGCACGAAGTTCTTGCGAAAATCATTATCGGGCTTCTCATTCTCCATGCCGGGGCCGCGTTGAAACATGCGTTCGTCGACAAAGACGGCGTGTTTCAGAGCATGGTTCCGGCGGCGAACCGCGCGTGGCTGGGGCTTGCCGGGATATTCGCCGTGCTCGGCGCGGCGTCGCTGTTTTATCTTTTTGCGGCGGAAACGCCTGCACAGGCGACGCCGTCTCGTTCACAAAGCGATCGCGGCGTAGGAAATTGGGTGGTCGACTACGGTCAAAGCGAGCTCGTTTTTATCGGATCGGAAAACGGCAATGAGTTCAGGGGCGCATTCGGAAATTTTGAGGCGGATATCACCTTTGACCCAGACAATCTCGATGACGCCGAAATCCGGGTGATGGTTACGACTTCGTCTGCAACGACAGGCGATTCCTTGCGCGATTCAAATCTGCCGGGTTCCGAGTGGTTCGATGTAAAAAATCATCCGCAGGCGACTTTTGAATCGGATAATGTGCGGGCGCTTGGCGATGGCCAATATGCCGCCAATGGCACTCTCATTATTAAAGACGTGGAGCGTCCAGTGACGCTGGAATTTGGTCTCGATATTGAGGGCGACGAGGCGCACGCCGCGGGTCATGCAAATTTGGTTCGCACCAATTTCAATCTCGGCGAAAATTCGTCGTGGTTTGAGGAGGAGGGCGTCGCTCTCGAAGTCCGCGTGGAGTTCGAGATTCATGCGAAGCGGAAAAACTAGGCCGCCCGTCCGCGGCCCTTTTGCGCTGGCGCGTCCTCATCGAAAAGCTCGGCGAGCTTATCGATAATGGCGCCGCCAAGCTGGTCCACATCGACAATAGTGAGCGCGCGGCGGTAATAGCGCGTCACGTCATGGCCGATGCCGATGGCGAGCAGCTCCACCGGAGAGCGGTTTTCGATATACGCGATGACTTCGCGCAGATGCCGTTCGAGATAGGCGCCGCCATTCGCCGAGGAGGTCGTATCGTCCACTGGCGCCCCGTCGGATATCACCATCAGAATGCGGCGCGCTTCCGGCCGGCCAATGAGCCGCTGATGCGCCCACATGAGAGCTTCGCCGTCGATGTTTTCCTTTAGGAGGCCCTCTTTCATCATCAGGCCGAGCGACGTCCGCGCACGCCGCCAGGGGGCGTCGGCTGACTTGTAGATGACATGGCGCAGGTCGTTGAGGCGGCCAGGTTTCGTCGGGCGCCCATCGGCGACCCATTTTTCGCGCGCCTGTCCACCTTTCCAGGCGCGTGTCGTAAAGCCGAGAATCTCGACCTTGACGCCGCAGCGTTCCAGCGTGCGGGCGAGAATATCGGCGCAGATCGCGGCGATGGTGATGGGCCGGCCGCGCATAGAGCCGGAATTGTCGATGAGCAGCGTCACCACGGTGTCGCGGAAATCCTGCTCCTGCTCCATCTTGTAGGAGAGCGGCTGCATCGGATCGACGATAATGCGCGCGAGGCGCGCGGCGTCGAGCACGCCCTCATCGAGATCGAACATCCAGCTTCGGTTCTGCTGCGCCATCAATTTCCGTTGAAGCTTGTTAGCCAGGCGCGCCACAACGGCATGCAGGTTTTCCAGCTGACGGTCGAGGGAGCGGCGCAGGCGCTGAAGCTCGTCAGGGTCGCAAAGCTCTGCCGCGTCGGCGATTTCGTCGAATTCCGTCGTATAGGCTTTGTAAGGCGCTCCGGTGTCCCCCTCGAATTGCGTGCGCAGGGAAGAGACTTTGGCGTTTTCCGTGGCGCCGTCGTCTTCCTCCATGGAGGTTTCCATGTCCTGTTCGGACATGTCGGAATCCGACGCATCACTCTCGCCGCTGCCCGGATCGTCGGGCATTTCATCGGCGCCGGTTTCGTCATCCGAATTGTCGCTGTCGTCTTCCGAGTCCTGGGATTCGTCGCCGCTTTGTTCTTCCTCGCTTTGCTCGTCGCCCCGGTCTTCATCGTCGAGATCGAGGTCGCGGATCAGATTGCGGGCCAGAGCGGCGAAGGCGGCTTGATCGTCCAGCGATGCAGCATTCGCAAGGGCGTCGAGGGAGGCGCCGGCTTTCGCCTCAAGCTCGGCGCGCCATGTGTTCATTATGCCCTGCGCTGAGGCGGGCGGCGGCCGGCCGGTCAAACGCTCGCGCAGCATGAGCGCCGCGGCGTCGGCCATGGGCATGGCGTCCGTCACTGACTGGCGGTCATACCCCTTGTCGGAAATGACTTTTTCCAGAGACGCAGCGAGATTGTCGCCGACGCCTTTTAACGCCATGGCGCCGATGGCTTCGCAGCGTGCGTTCTCAAGCGCGCTGAAAACCGCGCGCGCTTCGGCCCCTTTGGGCGCGAGCCGCATATGGGCGGCGCTGTCGTGATGCGCGAGGCGCAGGGCGGCGGCGTCGCTTTCGCCGCGGGCGATGGCGGCAGAGGCGGCGTCTATTACACGCGCCGGGAGCGGAATGCGCGCCGATTTCCCCTGCACGGCGGCGTGCTCGCCGCCAAAGGCGACTTCGACATCGCGCTGCGCCGATAGTGCTCGCGTTGTCTGCAACAGCGCACGCTTGAAGGCCTCGCGGATTTGCTCTTTGTCCTGCATAGGCGGGTTATAGGGCGCTTAAGGGCAAAGCCCAAGAGGGCGCGACAGAAGGAGCCGCGTTAGGAAGCCGCTGCTGTCTCCCGGTGAGCCAGGGGCAAGCGCATGCGAAAATGGCATCCTTGGCCCGGCTGGGACTCGACCCAGAAATCGCCGCCCATTCGCGTCAGCGATTTCCGGCAGATGGCGAGGCCGAGACCGGTTCCGTCATCGCCGTCGGTGCGGATGCGTTCGAGCGGCGTGAACAGCCGGTCAATCTGGTCCTGGCTCATGCCGGGGCCGTTGTCCTTGACGCCCAGAATGGCGGCGCCGTCCTCGGCAATGCAGGTGAACTCGGCATGAGCTTTCACATCCGGATTTGCATGCTTCCAGGCGTTTTCGATGAGGTTCTTGAAGACATGGGTGAGGCTTTGCGGGTCGGCCAGCACTTCGGGGGAGCCGGTGAACCGGAAGTCGAGGCGGCAATCGACTTCGCTGAGACCGGCGAGATCGATAGCGGCCTCAATGCAATCGCGCACGGCGACAGGCTGAAGCGACATCTCGCCGATGGGCAGGCGCGACATGTAAAGCACGTCCTTGATGAGCGCGCCCATCTTTTTCGCCGCCGCCGCGACGGCGGCAAGATCCGTTCTGGTTTTTGCGGAGGCGCGAACCTCTGGCGAATTCGCCAGCGCTTCGGATGTCATGATGATGCGGTTCAGCGGTCCCTGAAGGTCGAGGGAGGCGACGCGCGCGAACTTGTCGATTTCACGGTTCTGCGCGCGGATTTCATCCTGTTGCTGACGTTCGGTCGTGACGTCGCGCATGGTGGCGACGGCGCCGATCAGCTTCTTTTGAGAATTATATAACGGTTTGGCGTTGGCCACCGTATAACGAATGTCGCAGCCCGGCACGGCGATGGCCATTTCGCGGCCCGACACAGTTTCTCCATGGATGGCGCGGAATAGCGGCACTTTTTCGAAGGTCATCGGGGTTTTGCCGTCGGATTCGAAGAGGCTGTAGGTGGAGGGCCAGTCTTGAGAATCGAGAGGCTGCGCATCGATGCCATGGAGGTTGCGTGCTGCGCGGTTGAAGACGGAGAGCTTCCCGCTCGCATCGGCGGCGATAATTGCGTCATGGGCGGCGTCCATCACCGTAGAAAGAAACTCCCGGCTTTCCTCGAGCGCGGCGGCTTTTTCTTCCAGTTCGACTTTCGCTTTTTCGGTTTCTTTGACTGCCTTCAGAATGAGATTTTCATAGATGAAGGCGTACACCGTGACGCCCAGCGAAAGAAGAATGGCCGCTGACGCCAAGAGAATGCGAAATTCCGAAGGGGTGTGCGGTGACGGTGTCGCAAGTCCGGCATTTGCAGCGTAAGTGCAAAAAGCAATAGCGGCGATGCTGATGCAGACGGAGGCAGCGCCTGCGGCGCGGCCGAGCAGGACAGTGGCGACAATCGGAAGAAACGGCGCGTAAGCCAGCGTCGGGGCCGGAGCGCCGCCCTGCTTCAGCGCCGAATAGGTCAAACCAGCATAGGCTGCGGCAAGCAGCAGCGCCGAAGCAATCCGAAGATTTCCTGTGATGCGGTAAAAGCTTGTAATTCCGACGAACATGATGAAGGCCGCGAGCCCGCCCCACCGCGCTTCGGTCATTCCGGGAACCGCGCCTTGCAGGATGAATGTCTGGATCAGCGCAAAAAGTATAAAGACCAGCGCAACCAGGTAAAAAACCGGGCCTCGATGGTCTTTGAAGATCGGCGATAATTGGGAGCGTTCTTTTCCCTTTTGCACGCTATCGCTCATGATGTTTACCACATTGACCGCAAGCATCTGCGGATATGGTTAAAAATCATTCGCCAGGGCGCTTGAGGCGGAAACAGCGGAGCGCTTCGCAAAGCCGCATTTTAATGTTTCGTTAAGCCGTCAGGATGTCGTGTTCGCCGCTCTCGAACTGTTCGCGCAGCCGGAATTTCTGAATCTTGCCGGATCCGGTGAGCGGCCAGGCGTCGACCCAGATCCAGAAAGCAGGCGTTTTCTGCGGCGAAAGGCGTTCGCGGATGAAGGATTTGAGCTCCGCCGGGGAGGGCTTGCCGCCCGCTCCTGCGCGCATGAAACACGCCACCTGTTCGCCCCATTTCTCGTCGGGAATGCCGACCACGGCCACTTCGGCGACACAAGGATGCTCCAGCATGGCGTTTTCAATTTCCGCAGGGAACAGGTTTTCGCCGCCGCGGATGATCATTTCC
This sequence comes from Hyphococcus sp., assembly GCF_965267305.1. Taxonomy (GTDB): domain Bacteria; phylum Pseudomonadota; class Alphaproteobacteria; order Caulobacterales; family Parvularculaceae; genus Hyphococcus. Next base: position 375,224 of record NZ_OZ253945.1, read on the forward strand.
TTTACCCGGCCGGTGATCTTCACATAGCCGCGCGCATCCATGGTTCCGAGATCGCCCGTGTGCAGCCAGCCGTCGGAATCGATGGCGGCGGCGGTCGCTTCAGGGTTGTCGTTATAGCCGGTCATGACGAGATAACCGCGGCAACAGATTTCGCCCTGCTCGCCGACAGCGCAGACGGAATTGTCCGCCGGATTGCGGATGGAAACTTCCGTATAGGGCAGCGGTTGCCCGATGGTCTCAGTCAGGTCCTCAAGGCGGTCCTCATGCCAGGCTTGCGTAATGACGGGCGAAGATTCGGTCTGCCCGTATACGATCTGAATTGGCGCGCCGAGAACGTCGCGCGCTTTTTTGCAAAGTTCCGGCGCCACCATGGCGCCGCCTGACATGATGCGTTCCGTCGACGAGACATCACGTCCGGATTTTTGCACTTCATCGATCAGCGCGACGAGCATTGTCGGCACGCCGAGAATGAAGCGTGTTCTTTCGCGCTCGATGACCCTGGCGATCATCGCCGGATCGAACATCGGCGCCAGCAGCATCGTGGCGCCGACGCCGAGCCCCCCCAACGCAAGAATGGCGCAGCCGGTCGTGTGAAACAGCGGCATGTTGTGCACGAAGGCGTCGCCGGCTTTGACACCGGCGCGGGTCATGGTGTCGACGCCGTTGCGGACAAGCCCGTTATGATGGAGAAGGGCGCCTTTGGGAAACCCCGTCGTGCCCGAGGTATATTGAATCTGAACCGGGTCTGGCGGTTTCGGCTGGCGTTCTGCGCCGGAGTCTTCGCCCGCAAACAGCGCCTCATGATCGGTCAGGAGAATGCGATGACGGATCGCCGGGATTTCATCGCACACCGCGTCGGCGATTTCCTGCATGGGATTGCCGCGAAAATCCTTCACATAATAGATCGCTTCGGAACGCGACTGTTCCAGCACATATTTCAGTTCGCGTTTCTGATAAGCGGGATTGACCGTCACAAGAATGACGCCGGCGAGGCCGCAAGCGAGTTCCAGCAATATCCATTCAGGAACGTTGTTGGCGTAGACAGCGATGCGCGCGCCTTCGTCGTGACGGCTGGAGAGCGCGCGGGCGAGGCGCTCGGCGTCGTCAAGGAGTTGATCGTAGGTCCATGTGCGCCCGACGGCGCCGTCATAGCCCAGCTCTTTCAACGCCATGCGGCCTGGCGCCGAGGCGGCTGACATGCGCAACATCGCGCCTATGGTCAGCGGCGCGGGCTCCGGCCCTCCCTGCGCCGGGCAATAGGCCTCTGTCAGAGACAGCTCATACATTGCGTTTCCTCCCGCTTATGTTTTTAGCTGATTTTTCTATCACGGGCTGTGCTTGGCAAGAAAAACCGGCAGGCGCTGCTGATATGAAAAAGCCCCGGCGAACCGGGGCTTTTGATGCGCATAATCTTTGGGACGATTACCAGATCCGGACCCGTTCCTCCGGCGGAAGGTAAAGCTCATCTTCCTCGGTGACGTTGAAAGCGTCATACCAGGCGTCCATGTTGCGCACGACGCCGTTGACCCGGTATTGCGCCGGGGAGTGGGGGTCAGTCGCCACCTGATTTTTCAGGGCCTCTTCGCGGTTGAGACGCTTCCAGACCTGCGCCCAGGCCATGAAAAACCGCTGGTCGCCGGTATAGCCGTCGATCACCGGCGCCTCTTCACCGTTCAGCGACAGCTTATAGGCGTGATAGGCCATATTAAGGCCGCCCACATCGCCGATATTCTCGCCCATTGTAAGCTCAGGATTGACGAAGAAGCCCGGAACCGGTTCGTAGGTTTCATATTGCGCGCCGAGATTGTCAGCGAGCACCTGGAAGTTCGCCGCGTCCGCTTCGGTCCACCAGTCGCGCAACACGCCGTCGCCGTCGGATTTGCGGCCCTGATCGTCGAAGCCGTGGCCGATCTCATGACCGATCACCGCGCCGATGCCGCCATAATTGACGGCGGGGTCGGCGTTCGGATCAAAGAACGGCGCCTGCAGGATGGCGGCGGGAAAGACGATTTCGTTGCGCGGCGGCGAATAATAGGCGTTCACCGTTTGCGGCGTCATGCCCCATTCGGTCTTGTCCACCGGACCGCCGAGACGCGAGATCGAATAGTCCCAGGCGAATTCGTTTGCGGCGATTGTGTTTTCGTAGGCTTCGCCTTCCGTCACGGTGAGACCGGAATAATCGCGCCATTTGTCGGGATAACCGATCTTCGGCGTGAACTTCGAAAGCTTTTCCAGCGCCTGAGCCTTGGTGTCGTCGCCCATCCATTCGAGCGTTCCGATACGCTGTTCGAGGGCTGTCCGCAGATTGGCGACAAGCTCCTGCATCTGCTCTTTGGAAGAAGCCGGGAAATATTTCTCCACATAAATTTCTCCAACGGCTTCGCCCATGGCGCCGTTGACGGCGGCGACGCCGCGTTTCCAGCGTTCACGCTGTTTCGGCGTGCCGCGAAGCTCGGTCCCGAAGAACGCAAAGTTGGCCTCGTCGAGCGCGGAGGGCAGCACGGCTGAGTTGGCGTTGAGGAGATGGAATTTCAGATAGGCTTTCCAGGTCTCCACCGGCGTTGCGGCGAAGATTTCGGCGAGTTTCTGGATGGCGTCGTCCTCGCGGACGATAAAGCTCGTGACGTCGCCGAGCCCCGCCGCTTCGAACGCCGCATCCCAGGGCATTTCCGGCGCGAAAGCCTTCAGTTCGTCGCGCGTCTTCAGATTATAGGTGAGATCGCGGTTGCGGCGTTTGGCGGGCTCCCAATGGACTTGCGCCATTTTGCTTTCAACGTCGAAAATCGCCTGCGCTTTCTCGGCGGCGTTTTCTACGCCGGCAAGCGACAGCGCTTCTTCGATATAGGCGACATATTTCGGACGTTTGTCTGCAAATTTGTCATCAGTGTAATAGTCGCGATTGGGCATGCCGAGACCGGCCTGCGTCAGATAGACCGCATACTGATCGGTGTCCTTGGAGTCCACATTGACGAAGGCGCCTACGGGCGTGTTGGCGCCGATACGCGGACTTCCCATTAGGCGCGCGATGTCTTCATGGTTCTGCGCCGCGTCAATTTTCGCAAAATCCTCTGCGACAACAGTGAAGCCCTTTGCGTCAATTGCATCGGTGTCGAGAAACGCCGCATAATAATCGCCGATCTTCTGTTCCAGGAATCCGGCCTGGGCGTTGCTTTTCGCCGCGTCCTCGATGATGCCTTTCACGCGCTCTTCGGAGCGCTCGAACAGAACGGTGAACGAGCCATAGCTCGAGAACTCCTCGGGGATGACAAAGCTGTCGAGCCATTTTCCGTTCACATAGCGGAAGAAGTCGTCGCCCGGATCGACTTCCGGATCGATGTCGTCAAGCGCGATCCCCCATTCGCCGAGTTCCGGCGCGGTTTGTTCCGCAGCCTGCTGCGCCTCGCTCTGGCGGCTGGCGCCTTCGCCCGACTTATCGCCGCAAGCGGCGAGCGCAAACGCGGCGACGCCGCACAATAAAAGTCTTTTCACGGGTGATCCTCCTCGCGTGAATTCCGGTGGATTCTTGAAATAGTCTCTCTCGTCCCGATGGCTACTCTCTTCATTTCGCCTCAAAGGGCAAGTTTTGTGGGATAAGCCGAGCGATATCAGAGGCGAAGCGTTAAATTCTGCCCTCAAGCCGGCGGGGCGATCCGCCTTGTTTTGCTGCGCTGCAGCGCTTGCCGGGCGATGCCGATTCCGCCATGGTCCCCCGGGGCGCGGGACGCTCCGGCAGCGCGGCGCGGAAGCATACTATGGATTTGAAATCAGTCATTCGCACGATCCCTGATTATCCGAAAAAAGGGATCATGTTCCGGGACATCACGACGCTCCTGACGGACGCCCGCGGGTTCCGCCGGGCGGTCGACGAACTGGTCCAGCCGCTGGCGGGCCAGAAAATCGACAAGGTGGCGGGGATCGAGGCGCGGGGGTTCATTCTCGGCGGGGCCATCGCCCACCAGCTTTCGGTCGGTTTCGTGCCGATCCGCAAAAAGGGCAAACTCCCTTATAAGACGATCGGCGAATCCTATGAGCTGGAATATGGCGTCGACGAGGTGGAGATCCATGTGGACGCTGTAGACAAGGGCGACCGCATTCTTCTCGTCGACGACCTGATCGCCACGGGCGGCACGGCGGGCGCGGCCATCAAGCTTCTGGAGCGCGCTGGCGGCGATGTGGTGTTGTGTTCTTTCGTCGTCGATCTGCCGGATCTGGGCGGCGCGGACAAGTTGCGTTCCATGGGCAAGAAAGTGACGGCGCTGGTGGAGTTCGAGGGCGAGTAAGCCACTTTCTCGGCGCCAATAAGAGAGGAAACGACAATGGCGCTTTTCATTCTGGGTCTGCTCATCTTTTTCGGCGCGCATCTATTCACCGCTTTTGCGCGGGGGCTGCGTGCGGCGCTTATCGGGAAAATCGGGGAGGGGCCGTATAAGGGTCTCTATTCCGTTATTTCCCTGGCGGGCTTCATCCTTATCATCATCGGCTGGCGAGGCGCGGATACGAGCATCCTTTACACAACGCCCGCCTGGACGCGCCACATCGCCTATCTTTTGGTGCTCATCGCCTTCATCCTTCTGGCGGCGGCCTATGTTCCCGCCGGAAAGATCGCCGGCGCCGCGAAACACCCCATGCTGGCGGGCGTCAAACTTTGGGCCTTCGCGCATTTGCTGGTCAATGGCGACGTGCGGTCGGTCATTCTTTTCGGCGCATTTCTCGCTTACGGCGTCATCGACCGTATCGCGGTCAAGAAGCGCGGCGATATGGGCCGCGCGGCGGGGCCGGTGAAGAACGATATCATCGCCGTCATCGTCGGGGCGCTGGCCTTTGCGGCGATCGCGTTTTACGGTCACAGATATATCGCCGGTGTCGCGTTGTTTTAGGAAAGCCGCCATGAAAAAGTTTCTGTTCGCCGCTGCATGGGTCCTTGCAGGAAGCGCCTCGGCCGCCGATTTCGACGAGATTAAAGAGCGCGGAACCCTGCGTGTCGCCGTCGCGGCTTTGTCACCCTTCGTCATCAAGGCGGAGGACGGAACGCTTTCCGGCTTCGAAATCGATTCGACCAAGGCGCTCGGCGAAAAGCTCGGGCTTGAAATTGAGTATGTGGAAAAGCCGTTTTGCGATCTCGCCGAGGCGGTGCTTTCCGGCGAAGCGGACATGATCGCGTCGGGCTATTCCAACATGCCGGAGCGCCGGCGCCTGCTCGATTTCTCCCTGCCTTATCACGACACCGAATATTTTCTCGTCATGTCGCGCGCCAAAGCCAAGACCGGCAAAACGTTGCGCGGCATGAATCGCAGCGACATTTCCATCGGCTTCCAGCATGGCGGGGTTTCCGGCATGGTCGCCCAGGGCGAATTTCCGGGATCTGACCTTAAAGGCTATTCTTCCTTCACCGGGATTCTGGACGCGCTTCAGGCGGGCGAGGTTGACGGCGCCGTCCTTTTCGAACCTTATCTTGAGATGGCGCGCAAGCTTGACGGAGTGAAACATGTGGTTCCCCACGAATTCGCGCTCACCCGGACCATCGAAGCCTTCGCCACCGACCAGAATTCCGATGAACTTCATGAAGCCTTAAATGAGTGGGTGATCGAGAAAGACCTCGCCGGCTATTGGGATGAACTTGAAGCCAAGTGGTTCAGCGACAAATACGCTGTCGCCTCGGCCCCGCCGCCTTACGCCTGTCCGGCTGCGGTTCCTGTAAATTAAGCAAGCCGTTTTCTTTCCGTTCGGAAACCCGGACAGGGGAACAAACTCGCCTTGAGGTTGTTAAGCCTGTGCAAGATTTCGAAAGGAAGGACCACATGAACAAGCTTCTTATCACTGCCTGTGCCGCCGCTCTCATGCTGCCGGCGTCCGCCAGTGCTATGGATATGCACAAAGACAAGACTAAAACCGAAAGCTCGGCCGCCGTTTCGTCGGAAGCAGGCATTTATCTCGCCAAAACCTCGCTTTCCGCCAAGGAACTCCTTGGCGAAGGCATCTATGGCGTTAAAGGCGACCGCATCGCTCGCATCGACGACATCGTGCTTGACGCTAATGGGAAGGCCGACAAGGTCGTGTTTCTCTCCGGCGGCGTGTTCGGCTTCGGCGGCACGCGCGGCGCGCTCGACTATAAAGCCATGACTATTGCTTATGAGAACGATTACGAGCCGGTGGTGAGCGTGTCTCTAAGCGAAGAAGGCGTCAAATCAGCGGTTGAATATGAAACCACGCAGATGAATGATTACAGCCTTGTTTCCGAAATTATCGGTTCGAAGGTTGATCTCGTCGACGGCGCCGATGAAGACGATGATGCTGTGATCAACGACATCATCCTGTCGGAAGCGGGAACGGTTGAACATCTGATTGTTCAAGAGAGCGCGCTTGGCTCCATCGGCGCCGGCACGAAATACGCCGTTCCCTATTCAAAGCTTACTGTTGCTCAAGGCGATGGCGGCCTCGTGCTCGACATGACCGAGGAGCAGCTTGAGGCGTCGCCGGTATTCAAAGCGAGCTGGCGCGAACAAGCTGGCGCTGACATCAAAAAGACTTGGGAAAAAACCAAGGACGGCGCCAGCGATCTGAAAGATGACGTTGAAAACGAAATCGACGATTAAGAAAAGCTGCGCTGTAAAATCGCGTCTATAAATAGGCCGGCGGACGCTCCATCCGCCGGTCGTTTTTATGTTTATGCGGGCGCCTCGCCGGCGATCGTCGTCCGGTAAAGCTCCCGGCGATGGCCGTCATAGTCATTGAACGCCTGGTGGATGGAGATGCGGTTGTCCCAGACCGCCAGCGTTTTCGGCGCCCATCTGAGACGGCAGGTGAAGGCCGGCTGCGTCATGTGCCTTGAGAGAAAAGCCAGCAATGCGTCCGCTTCCGGTTCGCTCATGCCTTCGATCCCGATGGAGTAGGAGGGATCGCAATAAAGCGCTTTTTCTCCCGACCGCGGATGGGTGCGAATGAGCGGGTGAAAATTGCCTTTCACTTTCCTGATGACGCCTTCGGGCAGATCGTTCATCCCGACGCCTCTGAGCTTCGCGAGCTTGCCCACCGGGCTGTCATCGGCCTCGCCATGCTCCATGGAGCTTTCGAAGGCGCGCTTCATGGACATATGAACGCGCAAGGGCGCGAGGATTTTTTTCATCACATCGGAAAGCGTTTCATAGGCGAGAACCGTGTTCGCCCAGATCGTGTCGCCGCCATAGGGCGGAATGTCGATGCCGTAAAGAAGCGCGATGGCGGGCGGGTTGACCAGGAACGGTCCGTCCGAGTGCCAGCCCGAGCCGAAGATGTGCTTCCCCTTTGCGTCCGCTTCGCGCACCAGCGGCTGAATGTTCAGATGGCCGGGAATGCCGTCCGTATAGGCGTCCTCCGCCCACTCGCCGAAGCGCAAGGAAAACTCCTCATGCTGAGCGTGAGTGAGATCGACATCGCGGAAATAGATCATCTTGTGATGGAACAGCGCGTCTTCAATTTCGCGGAACTGTTCATCGCTCATCTTCGCGAAATCGGCGCCGCGGATCTCCGCGCCCATGGCCGCGGCGAGGGGGTGCGCGGTAATGGTCCGGTAGTTCCGCGCGTGATTGGCGAACTGGCCGGTCGGATGAATAAGCATGGACGCCCCCATGTTGAGAAATCATCTATTTTTAAACTCTCTGCACCGGCTGTGAAACCCCTCTGCTCCGCCATGCGCGCAAGCGTCTCATCATCCAAGGGAAGGGATTCTCCTAGACCGCGGCAGAAGGCCGTTTCGCCATCAGCCGGATGAAAATCCGGGCGAGCCACTGGCCGGCCAGGAGCGACAGGACCGCCATGATCGCCGCGAAAGGGATCATCCAGAAACCGAGCAGCTCTTCCGGCGGGTTCTCGCCGATGTCGACAATGCCGAGAGCGACAATATCCCGCGCTGGGTCGACCCACAGGCCCACCGACTCCGGCGCGGCGATTTTTGCCACGGCGATGAAGGCGAATGCGATAGCGAAGAGATAAAAAATTCCGGATACGAATAATCCCGCCGCGGCTGTCACGCGCCGCGAAGCGAGTTCGAAAAGCGCGCCGAAACTTTTCGCCGCGCCGCCATCCGCAAAGGCGTTCTGGATTTTAAGCTCTTCCAGAAACCCTCGCGCGCATTGCGCCGGCGCGCCAAGCGCGCGGATCGCCTCTTCGAGACGGCCTTCGCTTGCGCGATGCTCAAGATGCGCGCGGATTTCGCTGACGATGTCAGCGCGGTCTTTTTCCGGAAGCTGACGCAAAGCGGCGCCAAGATCGCGCAAATAGGCTTCAATGCGTTTATCGTCGCTCATTATTCATCTCCCACAAGGGTTGAAAGCTGGTCGCGGAACCCGGCCCAGGCGGCGCGCATCTGCGTCAGCGCCGCGCGGCCAGTGCGCGTCAGGCGGTAAATCTTTTGTCCGCGTCCGCCCGATTCCGGCGTCGCCCAGGCGCCCGATATCCGCCCTTCGCGTTCGAGGCGGTTCAAGAGCGGATAGATCGACCCGTCGGAAAGGCCGATCTCCGGATGTTCGCCGAGAGCGTCGAGGAGGCCGATGCCCGAGCGCTGCTCCTCGTCGAGGAGAGCCAGCACCGCGAGCTCCGCGGCGCCTTTGCGCAATTGCGATTTCCAGGCGTCTACATCCATGAGTAGTCTTGTATAGCAAGGAACCGTGCATTGCAATGTAAGTAGAGGAGAGATGCGCCGAAGCGAGGAGACCGCGCGGCGAAAAGAAAGCGAACGGCGGCGCGCTCAGCCCCCGATAGAGCGGAACATCTCCGTGCGCAGCGCCGTCGCTAGCGTCTTCAGGCGCCGCGCGGCGCGGCGTCGCTTAAAACAAAGGCGAAAGTCCCGCCTTTTTGCTGGATCATGGCGCGATTGATCCAGAGCCAGGCGAGGGGCTCCAGATAGCGCGACATGGCGAGGCCGCCGCAATCCTCCGGCTGAAAGCCCAGTTCCTCGACCAGGGCCGCGGCCCGTTGTTTCGCCGCGCCGTCATCGCCGGCGATAAACATCACCGGCCGGCCGGCGGCGACCTCCGGCGCATCCATCAACATGAAGCCGATCGTGTTCAGGGTTTTTACGACATGCGCGCCGCGCGCCCATCGCTGCACGGCCTCGCCGGCGGAATCGGAAAACCCGCCTTCGAGGCCGGAAAAATCCTCTTTGATCGGATTGGTGGCGTCGATCAGGGTTTTTCCGTCAAGCCCCGTCAGCGCCGACACGATCTCTTCGGTCTTGCCCCAAGGCGTTGCGAGAATAACGGCGTCGCCGTGATCGGCAGCCTCCTGCGCCAGGCCCGCTTGCGCATTGGCGCCAGCCTCCGCGATCAGGGCTTTCATCTTTTCGCTCGACGGGTCGGACGACGCGACCAGAACGTCATGGCCGCGGCGGGCGAAGGCCTTGGCGAGCGCGCCGCCGACCATGCCCGCGCCGATAATGCCGATTTTCATGAGGTCTCTCCCTTTTGACGACGCGCCGGAGCCTAGCGCGCCATTGTGTCAGTATTGACGCCAATCCGTTCGCCGCGCCGGTCTCGCGCCAGGGCGCGGGCTACTGACGCAAAATCTTCTCCATCGCCTTGCCCTTGGCGAGTTCGTCGATCAGCTTGTCGAGATAGCGGATTTCGCGCATCAGCGGCTCCTCGACCTCTTCGACGCGGACGCCGCAGACGACGCCCTTGATCAGATCGCGCATCGGGTTGAGTTTTGGGGCCTTCGCAAAGAACGTCTCGATATCGGTCTTCTTTTTGATCTCGGCCTCGAGCCCCTTTTGCGTGTAGCCGGTCAGCCAGCGGATGATCTCGTCCACCTCCGCCTTGGTGCGGTCTTTCTTTTCGGCCTTCGCCACATAAGCGGGATAAACGCTGGCGAAGGCCATGGAATAGATCCGGTGCTTGGTCATGGCGCGATTTTAGGCGAAGCGGGCGGGGGCGCCAATGGGCGCGAATTCGCGGCGCCCGCCGCGTATTTCAGATCCAGGGCGGCCGATGTTGCGTCCCGCGCCCGGATCAGAAAGAGTATCGTTCCTGAGCGAAGGATTCTGGCCGCATCGGACTGCGGCCGGCAGGGGGAATGAACATGACGTTATCACGATCAGCGATCTTCGCGGGTCTCGCACTGGCGTGTCTTCTCGGCGATGCGCAGGCGAAAAGCCGGTATCAGGGGCCGGTGATCGACATGCATCTTCACGCCTATGAGGACGACATACCCGCGGCGCTCTGCATTCCGTGGATCACGCAATTTCCGGCCTGGGACACGCGCGAGGCATGGGACGATCTCTGGATTAAGGCGATGGTCGAGCCGCCCTGCGACGATCCGATACCCGCGGCCTCGCCCGTCAATGACGCGCTCCTGAAAGCGACGGTCGCGGCGATGGAGGAGCGCCATGTCATCGGCGTCCTCAGCGGTGCGCCGGACGAAACCCGGCGCTGGCGCGATGCGGCGCCGGAGCGGTTTTTGCCGAGCCTTGAATTCCGGATCGGCCGGGATGATCAGACCCCGGAGGATATCCGCGCGCTGCTGGAAACCGGGGATTTCGTCGCGCTGGGCGAGATTTCCAATCAATATGGCGGCATTGCGCCCGATGACGAGCGCATGGCGCCGTTCTGGGCGCTCGCCGAAGAGCTCGACATTCCCGTCGCCATTCATATGGGCGACGGCACGGTGGGCACGGCCTATCTGGCGTTCCCGGGCGCGTCCGACTATCGCGCGAAGCTGTCGAACCCTTACCTCCTTGAGGAGGTGCTGATCCGTCACCCGCGCCTGCGCGTTTCGGTGATGCATTACGGCGCGCCGCTGGTTGACGAGATGATCGCCATGCTCGCCGCCCATCCGCAGCTCTATATCGATATCGGCGGAATGCAGTGGTATTACCCGCGCGCGTTCTTTTACGAGCATTTGCGCAAATTCGTCGACGCCGGTTTCGGCAAGCGGATCATGTTCGGCTCCGACCAGGGCGAATGGCCCGGCGTCATCGGCCCCGCCATCGATATTATCGACGAGGCGCCGTTTCTGACGAAGGAGCAGAAGGCTGACATTTTCTACAACAACGCCGCGCGCTTCCTGCGCCTCAACGAGGAGGAAATCGAGGCGCATCACGAGATGGCGGAGTAGCGGGGTCTTATATGGCCGAAGCCGGACCGATGGCGCGCGTCGCTGAGGCCGGAATTAAATAGAAACATTCACTGATTGAGCGTCTCATAGAGATCCTCCCATTCCGGGTTCATCTCTTCAATCAGCCTGATTTTCCACGCGCGGTTCCATTCCTTGATCTGCCGCTCTCTTGTCAGCGCGCTATCGCGGGTTCCATGCGCTTCATACCAGACCAGCCGGTTGATATCATATGTCGCGGTGAAGCCTCTGCGGAGTTTGGTCTTATGCTCCCAGACGCGATTGCCGATGTCGTCGGTCGAGCCCGTGTAAAGCGTGCCGTTGCGGTTGCTCGCGAGAATATAGACGTAGAAATATTTCATGAGCGCTGGGGTTTACCGTTATGCAAACCTATCAACCCGGTCATCCCCGCAAAAGCCTCAGCCAGAACATAGCCACTCTCTCCGACTTCCCCGACGAAGGTCGGGGTCCAGTCCAAATAAAAAAGCCGGGCTTCGCCCGACATATTTTAGTAGCTGGATCCCGGCCTGCGCCGGGATGATCGGGGAGGGGTTTTGAAGCAAACGGAGAGCTTGCGCCGTAGGGCGGGCCTCGGCCCGCCGACGTGACTCAAAATGGCGGGCTAAAGCCCGACCTATTTCATAAGCGTCGCTGCCATCTATTAGTTTTTGTGTGATAAAAGCATGTCACGCATTTTGCGACGATAGTCTTTGATCTGCTTTTTCTTCTTTTCTATAGACCAAGGCTCATCCGAAATATACTTGAAAAGGCTAAGGTCTTGATGAGGATCAAGACCTTTATGGCATGTTTGGCATAAAGTGATCAAATTCGAAATGTCCGTTACCCCATGTTTTGCCCATGGACGTATGTGATGAACATGAAGCTCTAAATCTGTGTGATTATCGGGGCTTCTACCGCAAATTCTACATTTGAAGCCATCACGTTTGAGTACTTGCATTCTAAGTTTCGGATTTGGGGCTTTCTTAAAGGCACCGGGGTTCATCAATTCAGGAGAGGCAAACCCAGTCATGCCGTGCATTATAACTGGTTTGGCTTCAATCAAGTCTTTAGCGGCTTGTTCTGCTAGTTCCTGTTCTACTAAGCAGTTTCCTCCTACAAGCTTAAACAACGTAAATTCTTCTTCGTTATGTACGACAATATATGGAATGTTATTTTCTTCCCAGTGTTCTACTAGAAAATCAGGCCTAACGAGGCTTGCGGCTCGAAGTTCACTCCTAAACTCACTGTCTGCCCAATCAACAAAATGGGACGTAACTGAAATTATGCTATTTCCAATTTCATTGCAGGTTAATTCAAAATGATAACAGCTATTGTTCGGCTCCCAATGTCGTAACGTTGAGGCTCGATTATATAATCCTAATAATTTTCGTTTCTCCATTTCATCCTCATGTCAGGCTTGAATCTTTTATTGCCTTCTATTCACGCCATCTTCCGTTTCACCGCCTTTTTCGTCGTCGCCGTCTTCGTTTTCGCGGCGGCGGTTTTGGCTGCTTTTAATTCAGCCCTATAGTCGCATCCAGGCCCGTGCTTCGTCAATTTCGTGCAGTTTGAACAAGCGAATTTCGGTTGTTCCGAAATTCGGCAAACGGGCGAGGAGCTTCATCAAAATGCCGGGCTCGTCGCTGACGATGGCCATGCGCTTCATTTTTTTAAGAGCGGCCAGAAAGTCTTCGCTGACTTTTCCACCTGTTTGAAAGAGCAGCAACAGACCGTTTGAGATCTTGCCGTGCTGCACTTCCAGAAAACAGAACGCCTCATACTGGCTTGCATAGCGTTTGATGATGTCTTCGAATTGCCCCCGGGAGTCGGCCGGGTAACGCTCAAAAACGACCGCTTCGATATAGGGCGGATTATGATGTTCCGTCAGAGAGTACATCGCTAAGCCACCTTCCGTTTCACCGCCTTTTTCTTCGTCGCCGTTTTCGTCTTCGCGGCGGCGGTTCTGGCCGGGGTCTTTGATTTCCGCTTGAGGAGGGGTTTCAGGAATTTGCCGGTGTAGCTGCCCGCCGTGTCGGCGACGTCTTCGGGCGTGCCGGCTGCGACGATCTCGCCGCCGCCGTCGCCGCCCTCGGGCCCCAGATCGATGATCCAGTCCGCCTGTTTGATGACGTCGAGATTGTGTTCGATGATGATGACGGTGTTGCCGTTCTCGGTCAGCTCCTGGATGACCTCCATGAGCTTGCGCACATCCTCGAAATGGAGGCCGGTCGTGGGCTCGTCCAATATATAGAGCGTGCGTCCCGTGGCGCGCTTCGACAGCTCCTTCGACAGCTTCACGCGCTGGGCCTCGCCGCCGGAAAGCGTCGTCGCCTGCTGGCCGATCTTCACATAGGAAAGGCCGACGCGGTTCAGCGTCTCCATCTTTTCGCGGATCGACGGCACCGCCTTGAAGAACTCGGCGCCTTCCTCGACCGTCATGTCGAGGACGTCGGCGATGGACTTGCCCTTGAACTTCACCTCCAGGGTTTCGCGATTGTAGCGTTTGCCCTTGCAGACGTCGCAGGTGACATAGACGTCGGGGAGGAAGTGCATCTCGATCTTGATGACGCCGTCGCCCTGGCACGCCTCGCAGCGCCCGCCCTTCACGTTGAAGGAGAACCGCCCGGGCTTGTAGCCGCGCGCTTTCGACTCCGGGAGCCCCGCGAACCAGTCGCGGATCGGGGTGAAGGCGCCCGTATAGGTCGCAGGGTTCGAGCGCGGGGTGCGGCCGATGGGCGACTGGTCGATGTCGATCACCTTGTCGAAATGTTCGAGGCCGGTGATCTTGTCATGCTCGGCGGGCGCGTCCTTGCTATTATAAAGACGCCGCGCCGCGGCCTTGTAGAGAGTCTCGATGGTGAGGGTCGACTTGCCGCCGCCGGAAACCCCGGTGACGCAGGTGAGGAGCCCCACGGGGAATTCCGCGGTGACATTCTTGAGATTGTTCGCCGTCGCGCCGGTGATCTTGATGACCTTCTTCTTGTTGATGGGGCGGCGGTCGGCGGGAACGGGCACTTCGCGGCGGCCGGCGAGATAATCGCCGGTGAGCGATTGTTTCTCGTTCATAATGTCCTTCACCGAGCCCTGCGCGATGATCTGGCCGCCATGAACGCCGGCGCCGGGGCCGATATCGACGATGTAATCGGCGGCGCGGATCGCGTCCTCATCATGCTCGACGACGACGACCGTGTTGCCGAGATCCCTGAGGCGCACCAGCGTTTCAAGAAGCCGGGCGTTGTCGCGCTGATGCAGACCGATGGAGGGTTCGTCCAGCACATATAATACGCCGGTGAGGCCGGAGCCGATCTGCGACGCAAGCCGGATGCGCTGCGACTCGCCGCCGGAAAGCGTGCCCGATGCGCGCGACAGGGTGAGATAGTCGAGGCCCACATTGTTGAGAAAGGAGAGGCGGTCGCGGATTTCCTTGAGCACGCGGACGGCGATTTCCTTTTCTTTCTTGTTGAGCTTGTCTTCGAGGGCGTCGAACCATGCGCCCGCCGCCTTGATGGAAAACTCCGTCGCTTCGGAGATGGAGAGCCCGCCGACCTTCACCGCGAGGGCTTCGGGTTTGAGGCGCATGCCGTTGCACGCCTCGCAATGGGTGACCGACTGGAACCGCGACAGCTCCTCGCGCACCCAGGCCGAGTCCGTTTCGCGCCAGCGCCGCTCGAGATTGGGGATCACGCCTTCGAAGGGCTTCACCGTCTCGAATTTGCGCGCGCCGTCGGCGTAGATGAATTTGATCTCTTCCTCGTCGGTTCCATAGAGGACGACGTCCTGCGCCTCCTCCGGCAATTCGTCCCACGGCACGGTGATCTTGAATTTGTAGTGACGGGCGAGCGCCTGCAGCGTCTGCGCATAATAAGGAGAGGTGCCCTTCGCCCAGGGCGCGATGGCGCCGTTATTGAGGGCGAGGGATCCGTCCGGCACCACCAGCTCCTCGTCGAACACCATTTCCGTCCCGAGGCCGTCGCATTGGGGGCAGGCGCCGGCGGGGGCGTTGAACGAAAACAGCCGCGGCTCGATCTCGTCGATGGTGAAGCCGGAGACGGGGCAGGCGAATTTCGCGGAGAAAATGCTGCGTTGCGGCCCGCCTTTCGCGTCTTTCTTGTCCGCGCTCTCGGCAATGGCGATGCCGTCGGCGAGTTCAAGGGCGGTTTCAAAGCTTTCGGCGAGGCGCGATTCGAGCCCCGCTTTGATGACGACGCGGTCGACGACGACCTCGATATCGTGTTTGAGCTTCTTGTTGAGGGCGGGAACGTCGGCGATCTCATAATACTCGCCGTCGACCTTCACCCGCTGAAAGCCTTTCTTCTGAAGCTCGGCGAATTCCTTTTTGTACTCGCCCTTGCGGCCGCGAATGATGGGCGCGAGGAGGTAAAAGCGCGCGCCGTCGCCCTCCGCCATCAGGCGGTCGACCATTTCTGTCACGGTCTGCGACGAAATCGGCTCGCCCGTCGCGGGAGAATAAGGAACGCCGATGCGCGCCCAGAGCAGGCGCATATAATCGTAGATCTCGGTGACGGTGCCGACCGTGGAGCGCGGATTGCGCGAGGTGGTCTTCTGTTCGATGGAAATCGCGGGGGAGAGGCCGTCGATCTGGTCCACATCGGGCTTTTGCATCAGCTCAAGGAACTGGCGCGCATAGGCGGAAAGACTTTCCACATAACGGCGCTGCCCCTCGGCGTAGATCGTGTCGAAGGCGAGCGACGATTTGCCGGAACCCGACAGTCCCGTCATCACGATCAGCTTGTCGCGCGGAACTTCTACGGTGATGTTTTTCAGATTGTGCTCGCGCGCGCCGGCGACGCGGATCGTTTTCGAACTCATGGAGGGGCGTGTCTCTTTATATATAGGGGCGTTGGGGAAACCGTCTTCGCGTCTCTATATATCGACGTTGACAGCAAGAACAAGATGTGAACACCTGTCGCCTTCACATGGTTCAATCCGGGGTTCTTTCTTGGGGAGAACCAATCGTTGAGCGCGGCCCGAATCCGCGCGATTAGCTTTCGAAAGACGGATTTCAGGAGAATGTTATGGCCGGCAGCGTCAACAAAGTCATTTTGATTGGGAACTTGGGCGCCGACCCGGAAGTGCGGAAATTTTCAAATGGCGGCCAGGTTTGCAACCTGCGCATCGCCACGTCCGAGAACTGGAAAGACAAAAACACCGGCGAACGCCGTGAAAAGACCGAATGGCATTCGGTTGCGATCTTTTCCGAAGGTCTTGCGCGTGTTGCAGAGCAATATTTGAAAAAAGGTTCGAAAGTTTATCTCGAAGGCCAGCTCGAAACGCGCAAATGGCAGGATCAGAACGGCAATGACCGTTACACGACGGAGGTTGTGCTGCGCGGTTTCAACTCTTCGCTGGTGATGCTCGACGGAAGAAGCGGCGGCGGAAGTTTCGATCGCGACTCAGATCGCAATGGCGGCGGAATGTCCGGACGAGGAGGTTCTTCAGGCGGACAATCTTACGAATTGGACGACGACATTCCGTTTTAGTCGCGCAAAAAACACACAAACGAATCAAAAAATGCAAAAAAATGCGAATGCACGCGTCAAACAACGCGTGCATACAATACTTTTTTAGTAAATTACGTTATGTTTTCACTTTCGCATCATGATTCGGAGGTGAACCATGGCGGTCAAAAGAAAAACGACCAAAAGAAAAGCGGCGAAGAAAACCGCGAAGCGTAAAACTGTAAAGCGTAAGACGACAAAGAAAGCGCCAGCGAAGCGTAAAGCGACAAAGCGCAAGGCCACGAAGCGTAAGGCGACGAAACGCAAAACGGCGAAGCGGAAAACCACCGCGAAGAAAGCCACGAAGCGTAAAACCGCCAAGCGCAAG
This sequence comes from Hyphococcus sp., assembly GCF_965267305.1. Lineage (GTDB taxonomy): Bacteria > Pseudomonadota > Alphaproteobacteria > Caulobacterales > Parvularculaceae > Hyphococcus. The sequence continues at coordinate 392,153 of NZ_OZ253945.1, forward strand.
ACGGCGAAGCGCAAAACTGCGAAACGCAAGACGGCCAAGCGGAAAACCGCTAAGCGCAAAACGACCAAAAAAGCGCCGGCTAAGCGCCGCGTGAAGCGCCGGAAGAAAAAGGCGTAAGCTGGTCGAATTAGGCGTAAACGCTTGAAATTTCGGCGTTTAACTGCTTTGCCGCTCGCGCGAGGACGTGTTTTGAAGCACGGTAAGCGCAACAATGAGGGGCCACAGCATCGGGCCGGCGTATCGCTGATGTAATCGGGCCGATGACATGCGGGGGCGCTCCGCAAAACAGAATACCGAACGCATTAATGCGTTTCGAATCACAAGAATTCGACTGTTCCTGGTCTGAAGATCAGCAGTTCTTATTCGCCAAAAGCCCCGGCGCAGATACCGCCGGGGCTTTATTTTTGCGCTTTGTTCCGGCGCCGTTTCTTTTTGCATCATTCAACGAATGAAAGCCGTTTCGTTGCAAACGGCGCCTTTGGTGTTGCGCGCCGCGTCTCTGCACAAGATCATGTGGTTTCATGCGGGTGCGCCGCCGTTTTTTCGCCGCGCTCTTCTTGTTGTATAAAGAAGCGCTGAAAATGGGGAGAGAAACGATGCGCGTTCGATCATTTCGATCATATAGACATCCTTACGGCTCGTGGCGAAGGTTACAGGCTATGCTCTGTCGCATTGCAGCAATTTTATCTATCGCCGGAGCTGCATCCGCTTGCGCAACCCAGCGTCAGATCGTGCATGAGTGGACGGCGCAAGGATATTTATCTCCCGCCCCGACGGGCGAACCGGAAATCATCGGCGTTTATGACAATGAGGCGGACTGCATCGCCGCTGGCGAAGCCTGGATGAGCCGTCAGGTCGTGGGAAATCCGGTTTATGCCGACTGCCTGCCGGTTGATCATGATTAGGGGATCACGATTGATCAGCTATTCATCCACCGGGAAGGGGCCGTCCTCGAATACCTGATCGTGGTATCCCTTCTTGCCGATGGCGGCCTTTAATGGGTGGAACGGATATTCGTCCCTTTTTAACCGCTCAAGCGCTGTGACGAAGTCGGTTTCCGGCTTCCAGCCGAGTTCTTTGCGGGCGAGATCGTTCACATAGACCCGATCTAGCGCATCGAACATGCGCCAGCCGCGGCGGGCATATTCGCCCTCGTAATCCGCATAACTTTTAAGAACCGCCGGCGCGTCGCGGCCGAGCTCTTCCAGATCGCCGGTCTGAAACGGCGTTGTGGCCGAGATGATGTAGCGGCCGAAACCGATGTCGCCCGCGCGCTCCAGCGCCCTCATATGCGCCGAGACCACATCGGCGATGTCGACGCGGCGATAGGTCAGCTCGTTCACCTTCGCGTTGAGGTCGTCATAGCCGTTGCGGATAACGGCGCTGTCATCGTCTTCCGGGAAGAAGCGCGAGGTGCGGAGAACAAGGCAGGGAAGCTTGTGTTTCTTGTGAACGAGGCGGCAGATATTCTCCGCCGCCAGTTTCGTGACGCCGTAAATGTTTTTGGGGATGGGCGGGAGATCTTCGGTGACGAGCACCGCGGGCGACCCTTTCGCCGGGCGCATGGCCTCGCCGAACGTGCTGGTGGTGCTCGTGAAGATGAAACTTTCGACGCCTTCGCGAACCGCAGCGTCGAGGAGGTTCAGCGTTCCCGTGATGTTCGTATCGACGAAAGCCTGCATGGAATGCGTCGCCACATGGGGTTTGTGCAGCGTGGCGGCGTGCAGGACAGCGCTCGCGCCTTTCATGATGCGCGCCGCGAAATCAGGGTCGGCGATGTCGCCGGCTTCGCTCGTGTAAGGTCCGGACTTGATGTCCGCGCCTTTATAGGCGCGCCCCTCCGCTTCTAATGTGCGGCAGAGCGCTTCGCCGAGATGGCCGGAGGCGCCGGTGACGAGAATGGTCATGGCGGAGCTTTTGGCCCCGCCGTGATGCGCGGTCAAGTTCGAAGGGGCGACGCGCTAGGTCCCTTATTCGGCTGGCGCGGCCGCCCGATAAAAGTCGACGCGAAATGTTGCGGGCCCTAGAGGCGTTACTAAGTGTTTCACTTCCGGTTCGATGATTGCGAACCCGCCGGCCTCGATGCGCGCGCGGTCTTCAGGCGGACCGAAAATGACATAGTCGACCGCGCCGTCGAGCACGACAAGCTTGCCCCAGACGCCGGGTTTCGTGTCGTGGGCGCGCAACAACTTTTCCGGAACAGTCTTTTCGGTGAACACCGGCGTGCCGCCATAGTGGACAAGTCCTTCCGGCAGGCGCGCGCGCATCAGCTTCGCCCTTTGGATTGCGGCGCGCCAAGGCCCGGCAGGCCATACATTGCGAGTTTCAGACTCTCTGCGATGCGCACGGCGCGCTCCATGAAATAGACGGCGGCTTCCGGCGAGGGCGCCGTATCGGCGAGCGTCGAGCGGAACAGTCCCAGCCAGATGTCGAAATGCCAGGGGTGAACGTCGGTCAGGGCTTTGTGTTTCGGCACCGGCTTGCCGGAATAGCGCCCGGCGTTGAGCGCCACCGACGCCCAGAAATCTTTCATGCGGGCGAGATGCGGCCCCCAATCATCGCCGATTTTTTCCTCGAAGACAGGACCGAGCAGGGGATGGGCGCGCACGCGCTCGTAAAATGTATCCACAAGTGTGGAGATGTATTCCTCGTCGATGCCCATCGCCGCTGCGGCGGCGGCAATGTCATTGCGGCGCTCTTCGGCGCTGCGGATGCGGGTTTCCATCACGCGGCCTCCTCTTCGAGCATCTGGCGCAGGCGCCCGTTACGGCGCACGAGATCGCCGAGCGTGTAGCCGTCAAGCACGGCGAGAAACGCGTTCAGCGCCTCGTTCAACACCGACTTCAACCGGCATGAAGGCGTGATGAGGCATTCTCCCGCGCCTCCCGGTAAACATTCGACGATGGCGAAGTCGGCCTCCATGCGCCGGACGACGTCGCCGACATTAATGGCGGCGGGCGAGCGCGCGAGACGCAGGCCGCCGGCGCGACCGCGCACCGTTTCGATAAATCCTTCGCGTCCGAGGACATGCGCGACTTTCATCAGGTGGTTTTTGGAAATGTCATATCGCGCAGCCGCCTCCGCGATGGTGCAGAGGCGGTCTTCATTGACCGCGAGATGCATCAAGAGGCGCAGGGCGTAATCGGTTTGCAGGTTGAGGCGCATTGTCGCTCCTAAAGATGCATTTCATATATTGGATATAAACCGGGAAAGCAATATAAAAGATGCATATAAAATGCATGAAAAGGAGTTGAGCCATGGCGATGCTTGCGGAAGTGATGGAAACCGGCCTGATTGAGGCGGAACTGGAGGCTGAGCGCGAGGAACGGACGGCGCCCGCCTTGATGCTCGTCAAGATGAAGCAGCCGAACACGACGCTGCATGGTGGCGTCTTCAAAAGCCTGGCGCTGATCTACGCGGCGCTGCTGGCGGTTTTCTGGCTCACGTTTCAGAGCGACGGGGAGGCGTTGTTCATGGTCGCGATCAGCGCCGTTTACCTCGCCGCCTATATGGGAACGCCTTTCATGCTGAGCCGCGTCGGCGGCCGGGTGGATCCGGTAGACGACAAAAGCTTCGCGGCGTTCCTGCGCGAGCCGTTTGAAACCTGGACCGGGATTGTGACGGGACGCGAGGCGATGCTGCAGGTTCTGCTCATTCCCATGGCGATCCTCGTCGCCGGCTGCGGCATGAGCGTCATTATCGGCGCCAGCCGTTAGGCGATTTGAAGATTGAAGCGCAAGCGCGGCAGAAAGCGTCCCGGTATGGAGCCCGACGGAACTTGCCCGTCATTGCGGATCACTTAGTGAATTATATCTCAAACTTGTCGAGCGCGTTGCTCGTTTCTTCGCCGCCGGCCTGCGCGGCGCCGCCGATAACGTAGATCGCTTCGCCGAGCGACACCGCACCGAGGCCGTGGCGGCGGCGGGGCATTGCGGCGACGGCGCGCCATTTGTCGGCATCGGGATCGTATTCCCAGGCTTCCGCGAAGACGCCGCCCGGCTGCGGCGAGAAATATTCGCCGCCGAAGGCGTAGATCTTGCCGTTCAATACCGCCGCAGCGAGACCGCCCTGCGCCTTCGGCATGGGCCGCGCCATTTCCCAGCGGTCGGAGAGGGGGTCGTAAACCTCCACCACATCGGTGTTGCCGCCATTCACCGTGCGTCCGCCGATGACGTAGAAAACGCCATTCACCACGACGCCCGCGGTCGAGTTTCGCGCGGTCGGCATGGGCGCCAGCGCACGCCAGCGATTGTCGCCCGCGTCGTAGTAGCGGTGACGGTCCGTATCGATATGATCGCGCCATTCGAGATTGGCGCTGCCCGCCGGGGCGCGCCCGCCCGCCACATGGATAAAGCCGTTAAGCGAAACGACCGCGGCTTCCGCCTGCGGCGTCGGCATGGGGGCCAGCGTTTCCCAGCGGGCGTTGAGGTCGGTGAGACGCCAGCATTGCGGTTGCATCCGCCAGCCGCCGCGCGCATCGCGGGCGAACCCGCCGACGCCGTAGAGGAAGCCGTTATTGTTGACGAGGGCGATATGGTGGCGCGGCTCGGGCAGGGACGTCGCATAGCCCCAGGCGTCGTAAGCCGGATCGTAGAAGGTCACCTTGTCGGTCACATTGAACGGGAAGTCAGGCGTCAGTCCGCCGGCATTGACCAGAAGATCCAGCGGCTTCGGCTTCATATTGGGGCCGGGATCGGAGGATTTGCGGAAGGGCGCCGGATAAATTTCCTGCACCGGAAACGGCATGGGCGCGAGCGGCGTCCATGCGCCTGCGGGCAGGACCGTGTTGTCCGCGCGCGCGGGAAGCACGGCGCCGGCGCCGAGCGCGGCGGCGCCCGCCAACACTGTTCTTCTGTCTAGTTTGCTCATCGTCATCCCCCCTTACGCCACTGCCCCAATTCGTTATTCGGTTATTCCCCGAGAGAAAACGCCGCGCAGGCGACGCGCCCGCCCGCGCCGCCGATCGGCTGCGTCATGTGATCGTCCGCGTTTTCATGCACGACGACCGCGAACCCGTCCGCATCAAGCAGCGGACCGCCATCGCTGAGCGACAATTTTGTGTTGAACAGCTCGGCCGCCGCGACGCCGCTCGCGCCTGCATAGATGTTCGGCAAATCGGCCGCTTCGTAACCGCTCGGATTGAGAAGGCCGTGTTCGTTCTCTTCCGGGTTGATGTGCCCGCCCGAGGCCTTGAAGCCGTCGGCGCCGTCGCTGCAATCGCCGACCTGGTGGAGGTGCATGCCGTGCCAGCCTTCGGAAAGACCGCTGATCGAAACGCGCATGAGGATGCCTTCCGGCGCGTCTTGCAGCGCGACTTCGCCAGTCTTTTCGCCTTGCGCATTGAGAAGATCTGCGGACGCATCGCCCCATCCGGCTAGCGACGGCGCAGAAGCGGCGGTGGAAAAAGTCGCAGTATCCGCCCCGCTTTTTCCACAGCCCGCCAGAATGAGCGCTGAAATGGCTGAAATTGCTGCGATTTTTCCGGCGACTTTCATGATCTCTCCTAAGCTTTCGCTGATTGCATCTTACCCCATCCATGAACACGAATAAACTGAGGGCCCAAGGGTTCCGGAAACCCCCGAAAACAGGCGCAAATGCTTGGTCCAATGCTTGGCTTTGAAGGGGGCGGGTGCTAAGCCGGATCGTTCTTTTCCGACTGATTCCCAAAGGTTTTAACGTGGCCGAAGACGACGGCGATATCCCCGAAAACAACGATAACGGTTCTGGCGAAAATTCCGGCGAGAAGCCGCCCCAGCCGGGCGAAAGTCTTTCCTCCATCTCCATCGAAGATGAGATGAAGAAGTCGTATCTCGACTACGCAATGAGCGTCATCGTCAGCCGCGCGCTTCCCGATGCGCGCGACGGTTTGAAGCCCGTGCACCGGCGCATCCTCTGGTCGATGCATGAAAACGGCTATGTCTGGAACAAGTCCTACCGCAAGTCTGCGCGCGTCGTCGGCGACGTCATCGGTAAGTATCACCCCCATGGCGACCAGTCGATTTACGACGCGCTCGTCAGGATGGCGCAGGATTTCGCCATGCGCCTGCCGCTGGTCGACGGACAGGGCAATTTCGGGTCCATCGACGGCGATCCGCCGGCCGCCATGCGCTACACCGAATGCCGCATGGAAAAAGTGGCCAATGCGCTCCTCGACGATATCGAGAAGGACACGGTCCGCTTTCAGGACAATTATGACGGCACCGAACGCGAGCCGTCCGTTTTGCCGGCGAAGTTTCCGAACCTTCTGGTCAACGGTTCCGGCGGCATCGCTGTCGGCATGGCGACGAACATTCCGCCGCACAATCTCGGCGAAGTCATCGACGCCACCGTGGCGATGATCGACAATCCGGATATTTCGGATGAAGAGCTGATCGAGATCGTGCCAGGCCCGGACTTTCCGACCGGCGGCATCATTCTCGGCCGCGCAGGATCGAAGGCGGGCTTGCTCCTTGGCCGGGGTTCGGTCGTCATGCGCGGCCGCGCGACCATCGAAGAGGTCCGCAAGGATCGTTACGGCATCATCATCACCGAAATCCCTTATCAGGTGAACAAGGCGATGATGGTTCAGCGCATCGCAGAACTGGTGCGCGAGAAGAAGATCGAGGGCATCGCCGACATCCGCGACGAGTCGAACCGTCACGGCATCCGCGTGGTCGTGGAACTGCGCCGCGACGCCGCGCCGGATGTTGTCTTGAACCAGCTTTACCGCCACTCGCAATTGCAGACGAGCTTCGGCGTCAACATGCTGGCTCTGAACGGCGGCAAGCCGCAGCAACTTGCCTTGCGCGATATTCTCGCCGCGTTCATCGACTTCCGCGAAGACGTGATCACCCGGCGCACGAAGTTCGATCTCAACAAGGCGCGTGACCGCGCGCATATTTTGGTCGGCCTCGCGATCGCCGTTGCCAATATCGACGAAGTTGTGGCCCTGATCCGCGCGGCGCCCGATCCGCAAACGGCGAAAGATCAGTTGATGGCCCGCGACTGGCCGGCGAAAGACCTGGCGCCGCTGGTGCTCCTTGTCGCCGACCCGCGCCACCTGATGACTGACGGCGGCACGCTGCGGCTGTCGGAAGAACAGGCGAAGGCGATCCTCGATCTGCGCCTGCAACGCCTCACCGCGCTCGGCCGCGACGAGATCGGCGACGAGTTGAAAGGCCTCGCTGAAAAGATCGCCGACTATCTCGACATTCTTCGGAACCGCGACCGCGTGCTGACGATCATCAAGGACGAGATGACGGGCGTGCGCAACGAATTCGCCACGCCGCGCAAGACCGAGATCGTCGAGGCCGAAGGCGAGGTTGAGGATGAAGACCTCATCGCCCAGGAAGACATGGTCGTCACCGTCACCCATGCGGGCTATGTGAAGCGCACGGCGCTATCGACCTATCGCGCGCAGAAACGCGGCGGCAAGGGCCGCGCCGGCATGAAGTTCAAGGACGAGGATTTCGTCAACCAGCTCTTCGTCGGCAACACCCACACGCCGCTGTTGTTCTTTACCTCGACGGGCATGGCCTACAAGCTGAAGCTGTGGCGCCTGCCCGAAGGGGCGCCGTCTTCGCGCGGCAAGGCGTTCGTGAATTTGCTGCCGCTCGGCCCCGATGAACGCGTCACCAACATCCTGCCGCTGCCAGAAGACGAAGCCTCGTGGGATCAGCTGCACGTCATGTTCGCCACCAAATCGGGCAATGTCCGGCGCAACAAATTGTCCGACTTCGAGCGCGTCAACCGCAACGGCAAGATCGCCATGAAGCTCGATGAGGGCGACCGGCTCGTCGGCGTAAAAATCTGCCGCGAGGATGAGGACGTGCTTCTGACGACCGCTTCCGGCATGTGCATCCGCTTCCCCGTCGATACGGTGCGCGTCTTCGCGGGGCGCACCTCGACAGGCGTTCGCGGCATCCGGCTCGACAAGGGCAATCACGTCATCTCTATGGCGATCCTGCGCCATGTGGAGACGACTTCGGAAGAGGCGAAAGCCTATCTTAAACACGCCGCCGCCATGCGCCGCGCGGCGGGTGAGGCCGACGCCGAGGAGCCCGAAGATACGGAAACCGCCGATGTGGCGATCAGCCAGGATCGCATCGCCGAGCTTGGCGCGGCGGAGCAGTTCATTCTGACGGTGACCGAAAACGGCTACGGCAAGCGGACGTCTTCTTATGAATATCGGACGTCGGGCCGCGGCGGCAAAGGCATCATCGCCATCCAGACGACGAGCCGCAACGGGCCCGTGGTCGCCGCGTTCCCGGTGGAAGACACGGATCAGATCATGCTTGTCACCGATGGCGGCCAGCTGATCCGCACGCCCGTGGACGGCATCCGCGTCGCCGGGCGCAACACGCAAGGCGTCACCATCTTCCGCACGCGCGAGGGCGAACATGTGGTCTCCGTCGGCCGCATCGAGGATGTGGATGGCGAGGATGATGAGGCCGAGGAATAATGACCAAACTTATCGGCCTTTATCCCGGGACATTCGATCCCTTGACCCTCGGTCATGTGGACCTTGTGGAGCGCGCGGTGAAGCTCGTGGACGAGCTTGTCATCGGCGTCGCCATCAACCGTGACAAGGGCCCGCTCTTCTCCCTCGAGGAGCGCGTCGCCATGGTCGAAAAGGAGATGGGGCGCATCTCAAAAGCGGCGGGCGTCCCGATCCATGTAAAGCCGTTCGAGTCGCTCCTGATGAAATACGCCGAAGAAGTGAAGGCGAACATCATCATTCGCGGGCTGAGGGCCGTCTCCGACTTCGAATACGAATTTCAGATGGTCGGCATGAACCAGGCTTTGAATGACGAGATCGAAACCGTCTTCCTCATGGCCGATGCGCGCTACCAGTCCATCGCCTCGCGCCTGGTGAAGGAGATCGCGCGCCTCGACGGCGACATCACCTCCTTCGTGCCCGCCCATGTGGCGAAGGCCCTGAAAGCCAAGTTTTCAAAGTAACCGGTTCGCATTTTCGCCGCGGGCGCCTTATATGGTGATCCATCGCGTTCGGGGCGGTTCTGGCAAGGAGTTTATATGCGTTTTGGATCAATGGGTTGGGCGGCCTTCGCCATGACTCTTGCGGCGGTTTCGCCAGCTTTCGCCGATGATGACGACGAGAACAAGCCGACCCCGCGCTCCATCGTTGAAAATGCGCCCGAGAGCGATTGGCGCGGCCTCGATCCGGAGAACACTTTATATATGGATCTCCCCGCCGGGACGGTTGTCATTGAGCTCAGGCCCGATTTCGCGCCCGGCCATGTGTCGCGCATCAAGGAGCTGACCCGCGAAGGCTTTTACGACGGGCTTACCTTTCACCGTGTGATCGAGGGCTTCATGGCCCAGGGCGGCGATCCGAAAGGCGACGGCACCGGCGGATCGTCGAAGCCGGATCTGAAAGCCGAATTCACCCGCGACAGCACTGAAGTCGAAGGCTTCCGCGAGATCGGCCGCGACCGCATCGCGCCGCGTCTCGGTTATGTGGACGGCATGCCGACCGCGGCCGAGCCCGAGGGCGTGCGCACCTTCCTGAAAAACGGCCGCGCCGATGTCTGGCCGGTGCATTGCCCGGGCGTCATGTCCATGGCCCGCGCGACAGATGTGAACAGCGCCAACAGCCAGTTCTTTCTGATGATTGGCGACTCGCGCCTCAATCTCGATCAGCGTTACACCGCCTGGGGCTGGATCGTCGACGGCTATGAAGCGACGCGCCGCATCGTCCGCGGCGAGCCGCCTTCACGTCCGACGCCGATCATTCGCATGCGCGTCGAAGCCGACATCCCGGCCTCCGAGCGCGAAGACATCAAAGTCCTGAAGACCGACAGCCAGACCTTCACCGACTACCTTAAGGCGGCTGGCGACCTTTCCGATACCGGCTACATCAAGGACATCTGCGAAATCAAAGTGCCGGTGAAGGCGGAAGGAGACCTCGAACTATGAGCGATAAACTCATTCTCACCCTCGACACAGGCGACGTCGTCATTGAAACCTTTCCCGACAAGGCGCCGAAACATGTGGCGCGCATCAAGGAGCTCGCGGACGAAGGCTTTTACGACGGCATCCCGCTGCACCGCGTGATCGAAGGCTTCATGGCGCAGATGGGCTGCCCCCGCGGAGACGGCACAGGCGGCTCGAAATTGCCGGACCTCAAAGCCGAGTTCAACGATGTCAGCCATCAGCGCGGCGTCTGCTCCATGGCGCGCGCGCAGAACCCCAACAGCGCCAACAGCCAGTTCTTCATCGTGTTCGACGACGCGTCTTTCCTCGACGGCCAGTACACCGTCTGGGGCAAGGTCGTCGAAGGCATGGAGCATGTGGACGCGGCCAAACGCGGCGAGCCGCCCCGTGAGCCCACCAAAATCGTTTCTTTCCGCACGGAAGCTTAAGGAAACGACAAGGATTTCTTCATTCGGAAGTGGCAAAAAGGCGCGAATCCGACGCGCCTTTTTCTTTGCCTGATCTCAAGCGACACATCCGTGACCGACAAACCCAACATCGCCTATCTCATGAACACCTATCCGCTGACGTCGACGACGTTCATCCGGCGGGAGATCGAGGCCCATGAGCGGCGCGGCATGGAGATTACGCGCTATGCGCTGCGGCAGTGGGATGGAAAACTGGTCGATCCCCTCGATATCGCGGAGATCGACCGCACCCATTACATCCTTTCCGGCAATGCCGGCGGGCTTCTGAAAGCATTCCTCCGTGAGCTGACGACCAACACAAGCGGTTTCCTGAAAGCGCTCGGACCCTGGTGGTCACTGATGAAGCACGCGCGCGGCGGCGTCGTGCGTCATGTGGCGTATCTGATGGAAGCCTGCTATTTTCGCCAGCGCGCCGCGGCGGACAAGATCGACCATGTGCATGTGCACTTCCTGACCAACTCGACCGCGGTCGCCATGCTCGCGCGCATCATGGGCGGGCCGAGTTACAGCGCAACGGTGCACGGGCCTGACGAGCTCACCGATGCGCCGCTGCTCGATTTTCCGGCGAAGATCGAACACGCCTCGTTCATCGCGGCGATCACCCATTTCTGTAAATCGCAGCTCATCCGCTTTTCGTCCATCAAGGCGGCTGAGAAGATCAAGATCATCCATTGCGGGCTGGACTTGTCAGGCTTCGAGGCGACGCCGCCGCCGGACAATCAAACGCTGGTCTGTGTCGGGCGTTTGTGTCCGCAAAAGGGGCAGGCGCAATTGCCCGCCGCCGTCGCGGCGCTGAAAGACGAATTTCCGGCCATGAAAGTCGTGCTGATCGGCGACGGCGAAAGCCGCGCGGAGATCGAGGCGGAGATCGCGCGTCTCGGCGTCGGCGATGTCATCACCATCACCGGCTGGATGGAGAACACACGCGTCCGCGAAGCGGTGAAAAACGCGCGCGCCTTCCTGTTGCCGAGCTACGCTGAAGGACTGCCCGTTGTCATCATGGAGGCGCTGGCGCTGGGCCGTCCGGTGATCTCCACCTATATCGCCGGCATTCCGGAACTCGTCGACGAAGGCTGCGGCTGGATCATTCCCGCCGGCGATGGCGACGCGCTCGTCGCTGCGATGCGCGATGCGCTGACCGCATCGCCGGAAAAACTTCGCGCGCTCGGCGTCGAAGGCCGCCGCCGCATCGAAGAGCGTCACGACATCGACAAGGAAGCGGCGATGCTTGCCGCGCTGTTTTCTCGATAGAAAATTTCTATCGCCTTTTCTCGTTCCCGCCGCCTGATCGCGCCGCCGCGCGCCCCATATCCCTTGGAAACCGGGATGCGCTTCATCGCATTCCCATAACCGGAAAGGAAACGCCCATGCACGCCAAGCTCGACGCCCTGAAACAGCAACTCGCCGCCGCCGGCCAGAACGGCGCCGCGTCCGACTTGTCGGCGCTTTTGAACGGCAAGGGCGGACTTGCGACGGGCGCCGTCGCCGGGGGCCTCGCCGGTCTCCTGCTTGGCGGCAAAAAGGGGCGGAAATTCGCGAAAGGCGCGCTCAAGCTCGGCGGCGTCGCGCTCGCCGGCGGGCTCGCCTACAAGGCCTGGCGCGACTGGCAGGCGAACCGGCCGCCGGCGGATCAGGGACGCGGCTATGAAAACCCGCAAGGCACGGTTTTCCTGCCGGAGGACAGCGGCGCGCGGGAATCGCTGTCGCGCATCGTGATCCGGGCGATGATCGCGGCGGCGAAATCCGATGGCTCGGTGACTCCGGCCGAGCGCGAGCGCATCTATGCGGAAATCGACCGCATGAATATCAACGCGCAAGATCTCGCCTTCATCCGCACGGAGTTTGAGCGCCCGCTCGACATCAACGCCGTCGCCCGCAGCGCCTCGACCATGGAGAAGGCGGCGGAAATTTATGCAGCGTCGCTGCTCATTCTCGATCCATCGGATGAGGGCGACCAGCTCTATCTCCGGATGCTCGCCCGTCGTCTCGATCTCGACAGCGGGCTCGTGGAGCATCTGCACGCCAATGCGGGTCGGCTTGTTGAAACGGCGACCGAAGCACACGCCATCTAAATCGCTTGGGCCGATCTTAAGCAGGGAAATGCAGCCCTCTTCCGCTTGCGGGAGAGGGCTTTTTGCATGGACAAATTCCGCACCCCAATAGGGCGAAAAACACCTCAAAAGCGTTGAATTCTTCGGCCTTATGCAGCAAAGGCAGGAAGAAAATATGATTCTCTTTCAAAGCCTTAGCAGCATGGCCGGAGGTGGGGCTATGTGATTGGAGTGATGGCGGCGCTGCTAGGCGTCTTTCTTCTCCCAGCGATCGTGCTGACAAGTGTTCAGAGCCATAGTGACGGTTTCGACCTCCCATTGGGCCTTGCGTTCTTCAATGGCGCCGCTCAAAGCGAAGGTGATGGTGTCAGGAGGATCGTCTGGCTTCATGAAGACGTGCCGGTACTCAATGGTCCCATGAATTCCGACATCGTATTTTTCGGTCACGAGATCATCAAGGATGCCAATATTAAATGGAGGGGTGTCGATTTCGCGCGGGTAAGAAATTTGCCCGCCGATTTCATTCACGACAAGCGCGGGGGCTTTGTAGCGGTACGTAAAGTCTTCGGCCTCTGGATAGCCTTCAAAGCAAACCTCGGCCGACAGTCTGAGGTCCGTAGCAGGGGAGTTTCCAGTGTTGCGAATTATTATCGTCATACTGAGATACATCGGAAGGTTTCTTTCGAGCGTAAACTCACCCCCGATAACGCTCAAATAGGCCCTACTCTGTGCCTGCCCAATTTCACGGGTTTCAACTACAGCCTTCCTGGTTTCGCTGAACGTGACGTAAAGAACAAACAGGCCAAGCGCGGTGAATCCGCCAATCCATCGCGTCCAGTGGGCCATTTGCTGTTGGGCCAGAAGGTCGGCCTCGGCGAGCGTTTCGGGCGGCTTGTCAGTAGTTTCGGCATTCTCTGCGGGCTTGTCATAGCCTTTGCAGGATTCCGCATCGCGCTCGATTCTGAATTCAATCCCGCCATCAGGGCCGTTGCCTACGTGGTAGGTTTTGTAGGGGCAGGTCTCTTCGCTGTAATATTCAGTAGTTAGCGTTTCTGGTTGTAAGCACCACGCAAGGGTCAGCAGCCCGCCAACGATCAGGAAAGCGGTAAGGTAGTGCAGCCCATCGCGGCTAAACACTGCAGAAGAAATGCGGCGGAGAATTTGCCCCTCCCGACCTTGTTTCTTATGGCCGGTTCTTCCTCGACCACCCCAATGGCGGCGAGTTTACTTTGCAAATCCTTGTAGGAGATACCCTGTTTAGTCATCTCCACTCGGATAATCGTTTTTGCCTTTTGTTCCCAAGGGGTTAGCTCGGCCATGTAACATTCTCGCGGTTTTTGCATCATATTTATTGCAAATAACCCTTGCATGTCGCAATTGCAAGCATCATATATGTTGCACAAGCAACGGATATGATGCAAATGGCCCAACACTTCCTCCTCTCTGCCGCCTCCAAGACCCTGAAACTAAAGGACATTTATCAGGGCGGTGAGGATGCGGCCTACGCCAAGTTCTGCGCCCTTCGCTGGCCGGAGAATGACGGTGAGGCGGTTTGCCCGCGCTGCGGCTGCTGCGACGCCTATTCGATCAAGTCGCGCCGCAAGTTCGAGTGCAAAGCCTGCAAGCATCATTTTTCGGTTACGTCGGGGACGATCTTCGCCAGCCGCAAGCTGTCTTTCATGGATATTCTGGCGGCGATTTGCATTCTCGCGAATGCGGCGAAGGGCCTTTCATCGGTCCAGTTGAGCCGCGATCTTGGCGTTCAATACAGAACCGCTTTCGTTCTCGCTCACAAGGTCCGCGAAGCCCTTGCGACCGAAACGAAAGAAACGATCCTTGACGATGAATGCGAGATTGATGGCGCCTTTTTCGGTGGCGCCGTGCGCCCGCACAACATCGAAGCCAAGCGCGTTGATCGCCGCCTGAAAGAGAACCGCTCGCCGAAACGCCGCGTTGTCATCGCCCTTCGCGAGCGCGGCGGCCGCACCCTCACGAAAGTCGCCCGCCGCGAAGCGGAAGGCGTTGAGTTCGCGATGGAGCGCCTTGACCGCACGGCGCGCCTGAATGCCGACGAGGCCGCGCATTGGGATGAATTGGAAGCCATCTTCCCGCTGAAACGCATCAACCACAGCGAGGCGTATTCGCTCAACGGCGCCTGCACGAACCAAGCGGAAAGCTACTTCTCGCGTCTGCGCCGCATGGTTGGCGGTCAGCATCACCACGTTTCGGCGCAGTACCTTCACCAATACGCAGCTCATGCCGCGTGGCTTGCCGATCATTGCCGCGAAAGCAACGGCGCGCTCGCTAACCGCATCGTGCGCAACGCCATGACGGCTCCGGTCAGCCGCCAGTGGAAAGGCTACTGGCAGCGGCATCAGGCGGCCTAAGGTTCAAAGCACAGCACTGCATAGCGAGGCGCAGGGCTTCACAGCAAAGTAAAGGCAGTTCTTATGACTTCTAGCGAGCTTAGTACCGCGCTGGCTGCGCACGCGCTTCTCGTGAATCCGGCTTTATCCAAAGAGGGATCGTTTGAAGATAACGTGCGCAGCCTCGCTGCGTTGATTAGCGGTCTCGCCATTTCCGAGGTAGGTCGCGAGCCCGATCAGCAATCTCGCGACCAACCTTAGAATTGCGCGCTTCGTTCCCCATATCGGCAATATCTTCTCGCATCGCCGTTAAGGTGATATTGATGTTGTTGAGAAGGCGAAGCACTTCGCTTTCAAAGGTGGGCGGCTGTTTTTGGTCTGCCATTTGGCAGTCTCCTTCGTGTCTGACCGCAGGTGTGCAGCCGAGAGCCCGAAATCTTTGTTAGGGAATAAGGGTTCACGGCAGCCGCCTGCGGCGGCTTCTACAAATGGCGACACCCTCCGATCGCCGAATCGAATTTAAGACTCGTTTCGAGAGATTCGAAAAGGCGCCAATTTCAACGACTTAGCCTGATGCGTTGCGGCGCAGGTTCTTCCTCGCCGCACTGACCTTTTCGGTCACAATAGCGAGCAGTTCGCCGTCATCTTCCCAGCCTTTATGCTGAAGGACCATTCCGGCGATTTCCCTATGGGATATGTCGGCCCCGTGTTCGCGGATGGCGGCCAATACAAAGCGCCTTAGCTCGCCCTTGAGGAACATGGAGTGGTAGCGCCGCTTGCCCTTAATGGCCGCAGGATCGCCTTCAAAGCCCATGAGCTTCAAGGTGGCGTCCAGATGGCGGAGATTGGTTTGAAGCCGGAGCCGTTCTTTGGCGAGCGCGTCCAGTTCGGCGACAAGGCGAGCCCGCTTCGCCTTAAGTCCAGAGATAACATGAGAGTCAGCCATGCCGCAGGATAGAAACCGGGAGGCGTTTCAGCGACCCGGAAAGTTCCTGCGCTTGCTGCATAAGGCCGGAATTCTTCAATATTTCCCAGTGTTGGTGCAAAGTTATCCACCACCATCGGGGCTGCTTTATCATCTCTCCATTGCGCCTCCTCACGCTTCCCGGATCAGGTCCGGGACAGGCAAGTCGTGGGGAGGCGAAACTCGGAGAACGGCAAAAGATGGAGCAGCAGAAAATGTCAAATGGCGCCACATTCGTCTGTAGCCCAACAAATCCGCGGGCTAAAACTGGCGGCGCGCTATTTTCCGAGGCCGCCGAACAGGCCGTATTTGACGTTGATGTAATCCTCGAGCCCGTATTTCGAACCTTCGCGGCCGACGCCGGAATCTTTCACACCGCCGAACGGCGCAACCGGAGTCGAAAGGATGCCTTCATTGACCGCGACCATGCCGTATTGCAGCGCTTCCATAACGCGCCAGGCGCGGCCGAGATCGTTTGTGTAGAAGTAAGAGGCGAGACCGAATTCGGTGTCGTTCGCCATCTGGATCGCTTCTTCTTCACTGTCGAATTTGAACAGCGGCGCCACGGGGCCGAAGGTTTCGTCTTTTGCGATCACCATCTCCGGCGTGACGCCGGTGAGGACGGTGGGCTCGAAGAAGGTGCCGCCGAGCTTGTGCCGGTCGCCGCCGGCGGCGACTTTCGCGCCTTTGGAAACGGCGTCGGAAATGTGCTGCTCGACTTTCTCAACGGCCTTTTCCTCGATCAGCGGACCCTGTTCGACGCCGCTTTCGAGCCCGTCGCCGACTTTCAGTTCTTTCACGCGTTTGGCGAATTTCTCCGCGAAGGCGTCATAGACGCCGGACTGCACAAGAATGCGGTTGGCGCAGACGCAGGTCTGGCCCGCATTGCGGAACTTGCAGGCGATGGCCCCTTCGACGGCGCGGTCGAGATCGGCATCGTCAAAGATAATGAGCGGCGCATTGCCCCCAAGTTCCATGGAGACGCGTTTCATATTGCTCATGGCTTTCGCGGCCAGCATCTTGCCAACGCCGGTGGAGCCGGTGAAGGTGATCTTCGCGACAGCGGGGTTTTCGCAGAATTCATCGCCGATGGGCGCCGCCTCGCCAGTGATGACGGAGAAAACGCCTTTGGGCAGGCCGATCTCGTCGGCGATGACGCCCATCGCAAGAGCGGAATAGGGCGTCTGGCTCGCCGGCTTGCAGATGATCGGGCAGCCTGCGGCGAGCGCCGCGGCGGCCTTCCTCGCAATCATGGCGTTCGGGAAATTCCACGGCGTGATGGAACAGACGACGCCCACGGGCTCCTTGGTGACGACGATGCGCTTGTCGGCCCAGGGCGAGGGGATGACGTCGCCGTAAACCCGGACGGCTTCTTCCGCGAACCATTTGAAGAAGGCGGCGCCATAGGCGATCTCGCCCTTGGCTTCGGCGAGGGGCTTGCCCTGTTCGAGGGTCAGCAGTTCGCCGAGCGCGTCCTGATTGTCCATCAGCGCTTCGTAAAAGCTGCGGCAGAATTTCGAGCGTTCGTCGGCGGTTTTCGCGCGCCATTCGGGGAAGACCTTCGCGGCGGCCGTAATCGCCTCTTTCGCTTCCTTGCGGCCGAAATCGGGAACATGGCCGATCGTGTCGCCATTCGCGGGGTTGGTGACGGCGAGCTTCTCCGCGCCGCCCCGCCATTCGCCGGCGATATAACAGTCTTCGCGAAGAAACTTTTTATGGGCTTTCGACGTCATGAGGGCCTCCTTCCTCTTTTAAGCCAAAGGCTTAGCACTGCGCGGGGCTTTTGCAATCGTCCGCCTGCAGCGGCATGATGCCTTTCAAAAGAACATCTGAGACTGGGAATGGCTCCATGACCGTGAACTATGAAAATCCGTCGGCCGGCGTTGCGCTGTTGACGCTCCAGCGGCCGGACAAACTAAACTCCTTCAACCGGCAAATGCGGGCGGATCTGACGCAGGCGCTCGCCAGAGCCTCCGCGGACGACGCCGTCCGCGCCGTCGTCTTGACAGGCGAGGGCCGCGCCTTCTGCGCCGGGGCGGATGTCTCCGCTGTGGATGAGATGGCCAATGTGGAAGATGTTCTGAATACGGAATATGCCGGGTTTCTGAACATCCTTCAGTCCATGCCGAAGCCGGTGATCGCGGCGATCAACGGCCCCGCCGCGGGCATCGGCATGACGACGGCCTTGACCTGCGATCTGAGGGTCATGGGCGAGGGCGCCTATCTCATGAGCGCCTTCGCCAATATCGGTCTCGTCCCGGATGGCGGCTTGTCTTTTTTGCTGACGCGCGAAATCGGTTACGCCCGCGCCTATCAGCTCGCCATCGAAGCGGAAAAGATCGACGCGAAACGCGCGCTCGATTGGGGCCTCGTCAATCGCGTCGTTCCCGACGGGGATGTTGTGACCAATGCGCTCGACTGGGCGGCGTCGTTGACGGAACGCGCGCCGGTCGCCATGGCGCTGACCAAGCGCGCCTTCCGTGCGGCTGCACAGGAGGGACTGAAGACCGCCATGGCCTATGAGGCGATGCTGCAGCGCCAGGCGATCACGACCGAAGACTGCGCCGAAGGCGTTGCGGCGCTCTTTCAGAAACGAAAGCCGCAGTTCAAGGGTCGATAATATTTGGGGCCGCTAGGAGAAATAAGGCAGGTTGAGCCCGTGCCCGATCATCGCCGCCGCGCCGGCGGCCGCGAGCGCCGGGCCGAAGGGGACCGGGGTCTCCCTCCCGATCTTTGCGCCGCCCCATGCGGCGATCCCGACGCCGATAAGCGCCATGATGGCGGCGAGAAAGACGATGGACGGCAGGACCGGCCAGCCGAACCACGCGCCGAAAGCGGCGAGGAGCTTCGCGTCGCCCTGTCCAAGGCCCTCAATGCCGCGCAGGCGCAGGAAAATCATATCGACGAGCCGGAACGCGCCATAGCCGATGATCGCGCCCAGCACCGCCGCGCCGGGCGCCGAATTCAAAAGGTCAAGGGCGTTGACGATGATCCCCAGCGCCACGAGCGGCAAGGTGAGGGCATCGGGCAGAAATCCGGTCTCCGCATCGATCACCCCGAGGGAGATCAGGAAAAGGAAGAAAACGAACGCCGCCCCCGCATTGAGTGTCAGCCCGAAGAGCGCCAGCGCCGCGATTCCCGCCAGCACGCCCGCAAACTCCACAAGGGGATAGCGGAGGGGAATCGGCGCGCGGCACCCGGCGCATTTGCCCTTGAGCATGAAATAGCTGGCGAGGGGAATGAGATGGAGAGCGCCGACCGGTGTGCGGCAGGAGGGGCAGTAGGAAGAAGGGAAAACAAGATTGCCCCGAGTTTCAGCATCGACAAG
This sequence comes from Hyphococcus sp., assembly GCF_965267305.1. Taxonomy (GTDB): domain Bacteria; phylum Pseudomonadota; class Alphaproteobacteria; order Caulobacterales; family Parvularculaceae; genus Hyphococcus. The sequence continues at coordinate 411,265 of NZ_OZ253945.1, forward strand.
ATTCCAGAAGACGGGGCCCCGATAAATCAGCACATTCAGGAAACTGCCCAGAATGGCGCCGAGCGCCGCTGCTGTGACGTAAAAGACCCAGTGAGGAGCCATTGCGCCGCCGCCGTCCATCGCGTTTCCCTGCACTAAAAGTAAAGGCTTAGTAACCTGCCTCGGCAAGCCCGGGAAATCTGACGGAATTTAGTTGCGACGGCAATATGCTGAGTTGAAATCGCTTTTCTTTGAGTAAGCGCATTTTATGCACATCTCAAAAGCGCGCCCCGTGCGCTTTTATTGAAACGCACATTGTGCGCATACGGAATAAAGCCCTGTGCGCAATTGTCATGAAACTGAAACACTCATGTCACTCGCCTGTCAAACGGGTGCTCTAACGGCACGGGGCAGCGGCGCGTGGGGCGTCGTCCTTTTGCGTGAAACCTTTTTCCCCCGGGGGTCTCTTCAATGAGCCAATTCTCGACATTCAAATCCATTCTTCTCGCCGGCGCAGCGCTGACATTCGCAGCCTGTACGCAAGGCAGCGACATCGAATCACCCGGCGCGCCAAATCCCGGCACGCCTCCGGGCGGCGGCGGCGGTGGCGGCGGCGGCGGAGTGGTTTCCGGCGATACATGTCCTTCCGGCTTCGCTGCTGGCACGGTTATCGACCGGCCTTCGGGCGCCGACCAGGTCGTCTGCACCATCTCGGGCACTTTCCTTACGAACATTGCGCTTCCCTACAAAGACGATGACGGCGACGGCATTCCGGTCGCTTATCAGATCAGCGGACGCGTCAATATCGGCGAAGATGTGGGCGCAGACGGCACAGGCGGCGATGCGGCGTCTATCACCATTCAGCCGGGCGTGACCCTGTTCGGCGAATCCGGCAGCGATTTCATCGTCGTCAATCGCGGCTCGCAGATCCTGGCTGACGGCACGGAAACGCAGCCGATCGTGTTCACCAGCCGCGCCGATCTTGAAGGCACGCAGGCCGATCCGACCAACGCCATTGGCGAATGGGGCGGCCTCGTCATCCTCGGCCGCGCGCCGATCAACCGCTGCGAAGGCGGCGGCACCCCGGGCATGGCTGACTGCGAAAACGTGATCGAAGGCGTCACGGCGCCGGAAGCGCAATATGGCGGCGGCCTTGCGACCGACAATTCCGGCATCCTGCGCTATGTGCGCGTCCAGTTCGCCGGCTTCCCGCTTTCTTCTGGCAACGAGCTTAACGGCATTTCCTTCGGCGGCGTCGGCAGCGACACGATCGTCGATTACGTTCAGGTCCACAACAACTCCGACGACGGCATCGAGATGTTCGGCGGCACGGTGAACCTCAAGCATATTGTGCTGACCGGCAACGACGACGACTCCCTCGACACCGACAACGGCTGGAACGGCAAGGTCCAGTTCCTCGTGGTCAAGCAGGTTGCGGACCGCGGCGACAACGGCTTCGAAATGTCTAGCGCCGGCACGACTGTGTCTCCGGCCACCAATCCGACGATTGCGAACTTCACCATTGTCGGTTCGACCAAAGCGACCGATCCCGGCAACGGCATCCGCATCAACTCCGGCCATGTCGGACGCTTCCTCAACGGCGTCGTCCAGGATCAGGACGAATGCTTCCGCTGGCAGGATGCTGGCGACGGCAACGCAACCTTTGACGGCATCGGCACCGATCCGGCGTTCAACTCCGTGCTGTTTGATTGCGGCGCGGGCGGCCTGACGATCGACGATCCGGAAACCCCGGCTGCAGTAGCTTCCGTCGCTGCTGATCCGAACAACTCTGAAGACACAAGCTCGATCACCACGAACTTCCAGGCTGGTGCGAAAGAGCTGCCGCCGATGGCCACGCCGTTCGCGGTCGAAACCCTCGATCCGTTCTTCGTGGAAGCCGATTATCTCGGCGCCTTCGGTCCGGATGAAACCGAAACCAACAACTGGGCGACGGGCTGGACCTTCGCGCTGTTCGAAGATCCGGGCTGCCCGGACGGCACCTCCGATACGGGCAACACCATCAATGGCGTTCGCGTCTGTCTGCTGGCCGGCAATTTTGACGGCGACCCGGTTATGGGCACTCCAAGCTACACTGAAGTGAACCTCACCCGCGGCAATTACTACGAACTCGACGGCCGCGTGGATATCGGCGTCGACGTCGGCTATGACGGCCTCAACGCTGACGGCCAGCCCATCGCACTCAACATCGAGCCGGGCGTTTCGATCTTCGGCAACTCCGGTTCAGACTTCATGGTGATCAACCGCGGGTCGCAGATCTTCTCGAATGGCACGCGTCAGAACCCGGTCGTTATGACCTCTGAAGCTGATCTGCTCGATAATGTGTCGCCTGCGCTGCGTCTCGACTCCATCGGCGAATGGGGCGGCCTCGTCATCCTCGGCCGCGCGCCGATCAACCGCTGCGCCACAGGCTCGATCCTCGGCGGCGATTGCCAGAACGTCATCGAAGGCGTGACCGCGCCTGAGGCGGAATATGGCGGCAACCTCGCCACGGACAACAGCGGCGTGCTTATGTACACGCTCGTCAAGTTCGCCGGCTTCCCGCTTTCCTCGGGCAACGAGCTGAACGGCATCTCCTTCGGCGGCGTCGGCAGCGGCACCGTTGTCGAGTATGTGCAGGTTCACAACAACTCCGACGACGGCATCGAGATGTTCGGCGGCACGGTCGATCTCAAGCACATCGTGCTGACCGGCAACGACGACGACTCCCTCGACACGGACAACGGCTGGGACGGCAACGTTCAGTTCCTGATCGTGAAGCAGCGCGACGGACGCGGCGACAACGGCTTTGAAATGTCGAGCGCCGGCACGACTGTGTCTCCGGCCACCAATCCGACGATCGCCAACTTTACGATCCTCGGGACAACGAAGGCGACGGATCCCGGCAACGGCATGCGCATCAACTCCGGCCATATCGGCCGCTTCATCAACGGCATCGTTGTTGACGAGGATGCATGCTTCCGCTGGCAGGATGCGGGCGACGGCAACGCCACCTATGACGGCCTGAACGTCGATCCGACCTTCGAAAACACGATCCTCGATTGTGCCGGCGGTCTGGAACGGTCTGATCCGGATGCGGCAGCTGCTGTCGCCGCCATCGCCGCTCAGCCATCCACCTCGACCACGACCGACGTCAACTTGATCAGTGGGTTTATCAACGACACGGCGGCGGACGGCTTCACGGCCTTCACCGACCTGCCGACCAACGTCGATGCGTTCTTCGAAGACGTCGACTATGTCGGCGCCGTTGAGAACTCCAGCGATCTCTGGTGGGACGAATGGAGCTGCGGCCTCGTTTCGGACGATTGCTAAGACGAGCGTAAGCATGGCGCGCTCCTTTGGGAGCGCGCCGGCCTTTCATCCTCAGGAACACAGATCAAGGTACTTATTATCATGAAGCCGTATCACACATTATGGGGCGGGCTGCTTGCATCGACGATGCTGATCGCTCCCTCGGCGTTCGCACAGGACGCCGGAACGGAAGGGGCAGGCGGCGCGAGCAACAATCTCGGCATCCAGCCAACTTACGCAGACGAAATCGTGGTTCTGGGCCGCAACATCCCTGAACCGCAACGCGCGACCTCCCAGGTTGCGACATTCCTCAACACCGAAGATTTGGCGCGCACCGGCGACGACACTGCAGCTGAAGCGCTCAAACGTCTCAGCGGTCTCAGCATTGTCGGGGGCAAATTCGCCTATGTCCGCGGTCTCGGCGACCGGTACTCCTCGGCGCGCCTCAACGGATCGCCGCTGCCGAGCCCGGAACCGCTGAAGCGGACAGTGCCGCTCGATCTGTTCCCGTCGAACATCCTTTCGGGCGCGACGGTGCAGAAAACCTTTTCGCCGAACTATCCTGGCGAATTCGGCGGCGGCATCATCGACCTGCAGACGCTTCGCAAGCCGGACGATAATTTCCTTAACGCCAAACTCGGCATTGGCATGAACACCGTGACGACAGCACGGGACGGCCTTTACGTTAATGGCGGCGATCTCGATTGGCTCGGCTATGACGACGGCACCCGCAGCATGCCGGATGAGCTCAAAGCGATCGTCGGCACCGATGTGCAGCTCGCCGACCTGACTCCGGCGGAGCAGGAAGCGGCTGGCGAAAGCCTCGTTAATTCACCACTTTCCGTCATCCAGGTCGGCAGCGTGGGCCCGAATTTCGAAGGCTCCGTCGATGGCGGCAAATTCTGGGATTTGGACAGCGGCGCGACTTTCAGCATCGCTGGCGTCGTCGGCTACAAACAGGACTGGACCACGGAAGAGGCGGTCCGTCAGCTTGCTTCCGAAGAGCGCGTCGGCGTCAATTCGACGCAAACGGAGACTGCTCTTGACGTGACCGTCAACGGGCTCCTCTCAGCCGCGCTAGAAACCGACAGCCATGTGCTCACCCTGACCGGCCTCTACATCCATTCCACCCGGAAAGAGGCGCAGGTTCAGCAAGGCTTCAACTTCAACGCCGAAGGCGCAGGCGGCTTCGTCACCGAAGCCAACTCCTGGCTCGAACGCTCCTTGTGGATGGGACAAGCTGCTGGCGAGCACGATCTCAGCGACCAGTTCGCGGTCAATTGGCGCGGCGCGTTCGCCCGGTCGACGCGGGACACGCCCTATGAGCGTTCTCTCGAAAACCGTTCCGCGCCGATCGACGCCGACGATAATATCGTCGGACCCCCGTCGATCGTCTTCAACACCCGCCACAACATCAACTTTTCTGAGTTGACAGATGACACCTGGAGCGGCGGCGCCGACTTCTTCTGGTATGTGCCGGTTTCCGGCGCACGGGAAATGACGCTTTCCGCCGGTTACGAGTATAGCGATAATGATCGTGAGTTCGTTTCCGATCCGTTCAATTTCACGCTGAACACGTCGATCCCGCTCGATGTCGCCCAGGCGCGCATCGACTACGCCTATTCGCCGGGCAATATCGATCCAAACCGGTTCCGGCTGATCGACACCAACACGCAAGGCGTTAACTCCTACAATGGCGAATTGACCGTTCACGCCGGTTACGCCCAGGTCGATGCGGAGCTGATCCCGACGATCCGGACGACCGCGGGCGTTCGCTATGAAACCGCTGACCAGAGCGTCGATGTTTTCGACCGATTCTGCGTCAACAGTTCGGACCCGAGCGATATTCTTCGCTGCGATGCGTTCGACACCGAACTGTCCAACGACTACTGGCTGCCGTCAGCCATGCTGACCTGGAACTTCACGGACAACATGCAGTTGCGCGCCGGCTATTCGCACACGATTGCACGTCCTCAGTTCCGCGAACTCGCCGCTTCGCAGTTCACCGATCCTGAATCGGACCGCGTCTATTTCGGCAACAGCAATCTGAAAGACAGTGAGTTCCGCAATTACGACCTGCGTTACGAATATTATCTCGGCCGTAACCAGTTCCTCACTCTTGCGGGCTTCTACAAGACCATCGACGATCCGATCGAGGAAATCCAGTTCACGACGACGGACTTCTCGTTCCAGTCGAGCTTCATCAACTCTCCGAAAGCCAAACTGCTTGGCGGCGAGTTCGAATATCGCACGCGCTTCTCCATGCCTGGCGATGGCTGGATGAGCGAGCAGGAATGGCTGTTCTCGGTGAACTACACCTATACGAATTCGGAGATCGTCGTCAGCGATACTGACATGATCACCGAGCGTGATGGCGACATGGTGCTTGCGTCAAGCTACGGCCTTGACGGTCTGCCCATGGTCGGCACGCCGGAGCATATCGTGAATGCGCAGTTCGGCTTCGAAGGCGAGCGGTTCCAGTTCACCGTTCTCGGCGGCTGGGTGTCCGAACGTCTTCTGGCCCGGGGCGAAGCCCTGACCAAGGCGAACCGCCTTCTCGACGTCTACGAAAAGCCGGGCTTCCAGCTTGATGCTGTCCTGCGCAATGACGTCAACATTCACGGGACGGATTTCACCATCAGCCTTGCGGCGCGTAACCTTCTGGGGACGCGTCACATCGAAGAACAGCGCGGCGTCGCCGATCCGGATCGCGCCCCGAGCGGCGTCGTCGACTTCAACACCTATGACCGCGGGCGCAGCCTTTCAGCGAGCCTGACGGCGCATTTCTAAGTCCTCCGGGACGGTGGAGAAAAGTCGCGTTAACTATTGAGCACGAAAGAACCCGGCGGGCCCTAGCGGCAGCGCCGGGTTTTTTCTTTTCCGGGGTTTAATGGCTGGCCGTCAGCCCCCTTATTCGGGTGTCCGGGGCTGAAAATTCTAGGAATTTCACCGGCTTTTGCCCTGTTTTTGGAATAGAATTTGAATGAAAATCATCGAGAGAGTGTGGGCGGCGCCAGATCGGTTTGCTAAAGATTTTGCGCTATTCAAGTCAGGCGCGCCGGCAAGGCGCGAGGCCAGATAAGGCGTAAGGGAAGTGGCGGGTCTAGAACTTCGCAGCGGCCATGGAGCGCCCGCATTCTTGCGGGGCGCGCGGGTTCGCGCGCTTGGCCCTCGCATCGCCGAATGGGTCCTGATCGCCCTGATCGCTTTTTTGCTGGCCCAGGCCTTGATCGCCTTTTTCGCGCCGCTCCCGGTTCCCGCCGGCGACCGGATTGCGGCGCTGCCCGCGGCGAAGTCCCAAAGCGGGACAGTGGAAGGGCGCAATCCCTTCCCGGCGGCGGTCATCGACGCCGCCCCGGTCGAGGCCGGGCCGGAGCTCGCCGAAACCGCGCTCGATCTCAAACTTGTGGGCACATGGGTGGACGACGAGCGCAGCTCGGCCATCATTCAAAAGCCGGATGGAAAACAAGAGGCGTTTGAACTGGGCCAGGAAATCATACCCGGCGTTCGCCTTGTGGCGGTTTATGCCGATCAGGTGGTTATCGAGCAGAACGGCGTTCGCGAGTCCCTGCGCTTTGAATCCAAAATTACGGCCCCCCGTCCAATACAGAATACGGCCCAAGGCAGTGAGCAAAATGTTCCTGACGCCGATGACAGCGGCAAGATTACGAATGCGCCCTCGGGAAACGGCCTCGGCCGCGCCTTCCGGCTCGCGCCCGGCGTCGATCCCGCCGGCAGGCCCGCGATCCTGCTTTACGCGGGGCGTGACCGCTCAACCTTCGAAGCGAGCGGCCTGCGCGACGGTGACGTCCTGCGCAGCGTCAACGGCTCGCCGCCGCCATCCTCGCCCAACGAGCTTGCCGCGATGATGAGCCAGTTTATGAAAGCAGGCGCCGCCACGATCGTCGTGGAACGCGACGGCGCCATGGAAACAATCGAGCTGTCGCAAGACGGATCCGGGGATCAGTAATGTTGTTGTTGCGTAATAAAACCCTCGCCGCCTGTTTTGGTTTGCTGCTTTTGCCGCTCGCGCCGCAAGGCGCCTCAGCGCAGGAGAATTGCGGAGAGTCGTTAAACTATGAGGATGCGGATATCCGCGCCGTTATCGACGAAATTGCGATCCGCACCGGCCGCACTTTTCTCCTCGATCCGGCTGTGCAGGGGCGCGTCACCGTGAAATCGCCGCCCAATGGCGGGCTGTGCGCGGACGAAGCCTGGGAGCTGTTTCAGGCGATGCTGCGCGTTAATGACTTTGTCGCGGCCCCTGTAGGCGACGGCAAATACCGCATCGTCCCGCTGCAGGAAGCGGCGCGCACGGCGGGGCCCGTAGGCGAGGGCGTGGGCTCGGACCTTACAACCCAGATCGTTCGGTTGAATTATGTGGATGCGCGCGAAGCGGCGGCGAACCTGGCGCAGATCATCGGCAATAATGGCGTCGTCAGCCCGGTCCGGTCCGGCAACGCCGTCATCATCGTCGACACCGCGGACAATGTGGAGCGCATTCGTCAGGTCCTGACGCAGCTCGACCGCGATATGACGCTCTACCGCACGATACCGCTAAAGCATGCGTCGGCGACCGAAATCGCGCGCCTGGTGCGGGAGCTGGCGCAGGAATTGACGGATGAGAATGGCGGACGCGCCACCTACAGCGTCGTCGCCGTCGAGGCCAGCAATTCGCTCCTCATCCGCGCGGAGCCGAGCCTGATGCGGCGGCTCGAACTCGTGATCGGCGAGCTCGACCAGTATGGAGAGGCGACGTCGGAGCTTGCAGTCGTTTATCTGAAACACGCCGACGCCGAAGAACTGGCCCCGCTTCTGCAGGATGTCGCCAACAACACCCGCAGCGCGGCTTCAGGCGAGACGACCATCACGAATAACCGCGCGACCATATCCTTCCACAAGCCCACCAATTCCATCATCATCAACGGCGACGCCAATATTCAGCGGACGCTCCAGAATGTCATCGCGCAACTCGATGTGCGCCGGGCGCAGGTTCTGGTTGAAGCGATTATCGTTGAGGTGTCCGACACCACGGCGCGCAATCTCGGCGTTCAGTATTTCCTGACCGGCAGCGAGGAAAACGGGGTTCCTTTCACCGCAACGAATTTTTCTTCGGCGCAGCCAAATATTCTCGCAGCCGCAGGCACGGCGCTGCTGCGCGGCGGCGGCTATCCGACAGGCCTTACGGGCGACGCCGCTGACGATGTGGCCGACGAACTCGCTGAAGCCGCCTTGACATCGCTCCTCGGCGTCAGCGGTTTCACCATCGGGGGCGGCGTCGATCTCGGCGGCGGCAATATTTTCGGCGCCATCCTCACGGCGATCAAGAATGACACGAACTCCAATGTCCTCTCGACGCCTTCTGTTCTGACGCTCGACAATGAAACCGCCCGGTTGCAGGTCGGTCAGGAAATTCCGATTACAACCGGCGAAGCGGTCGGCGACAATTTTTCGAACGCGTTCCGGACCGTGAGCCGCGAGCAGGTCGGCGTCATCCTTGAAGTGACGCCGCAGATCAATGACGGGGACACTGTGACCCTCAAAATTGTGCAGGAAATTTCCTCGATCGCCGGTCCCATCATTGCTGAGTCTACCGATCTCATTACCAACAAGCGCGAAATTACGACAACGGCGCTGGTGGATAACAATGACATCCTTGTGATTGGCGGCCTCATCGATGACCAGATCGAGAATACGGAAGATAAAGTGCCGCTGCTGGGCGACATCCCGATTGCCGGCAATCTCTTCAAGTCGACATCGAAAGAGCGCCGGCGCCAGAATTTGATGGTTTTCATCCGACCGACAATCATTCGCGACCGCGAGACAGCCACTTCCGCAACGCGGCGCAAGTTCGATTATATGCGCGCGCGGGAATTGCTGCGCAGCGGCGAGCCGGTGTCGGAGATGGAGCGCCTCATCAATGAAGTGACGGGCGCAGAGGCGCCCGTGGCGCAGCCGCAATAGGCGCGCGAGAGAATTATGAGCGAAACAACCGCCAGAGCGGCGAGCCGGCTCGCCTACGCCTTCGCCAAGGAGCGCGGTCTTATCGTGCTTGATGGCGAGGCGCGGCCGGTTGTGCTCGGCGCGCGGGGCAAGTCGCCAGACCCCTGGGCGGTGATCGAGGCGCGGCGCGTTGTCGGCGCGCCTGTGACCGTCGATATCCTGCCGCCTGACGCCTTTGAGCGGCGCCTCTCTGAAATCTATTCCGTCGAAGGAATTTCGACGGCCGATCTCGATCTCGATGGCGACGACGCCGATCTGGCGTCGCTGGCGGAAGGACTTCCGAAAACCGCCGACCTTCTCGACAGCGAGAACGACGCGCCGGTGATCCGGCTCATCAACGCGCTGATTGCCGAAGCCGTGAAGGTCAAAGCGTCCGATATACACATCGAGCCTTATGAAAAGGCGTTGTCGGTTCGCCTTCGGATCGACGGCGTCTTGCGCGAAATCCTGTCCCTGCCGTCGCGGATGACGCCGGTGCTGACCTCGCGGGTCAAGGTGATGGCGCGGCTCGACATCGCCGAGCGGCGCGTGCCCCAGGACGGGCGCATCTCGCTGGCGCTCGGCGGCAAGACTGTCGATGTGCGCGTCTCGACCCTGCCGGCGCGCTTTGGCGAGCGCGTCGTCATGCGTATTCTCGACAAGGACGAAGCGCGACTCGATCTCGACGGGCTCGGCATGCCGAAAGAAATCCTCGCGCGCTTCAAACATGCGCTGGCGCGGCCCAATGGCATCATTCTCGTCACCGGCCCAACCGGCTCCGGCAAGACGACGACGCTTTACGGCGCGCTGACTTTGCTCAATGAACCGAGCCGCAACATCCTCACCGTGGAAGACCCGGTTGAATACGCTATCGAGGGCGTCGGCCAGACCCAGATCAATCCAAAAGTCGGAATGACCTTCGCGACGGGCCTGCGCGCGATCCTGCGCCAGGACCCGGACATCGTCATGGTCGGCGAAATCCGCGATGTGGAAACCGCAGAAATCGCGGTGCAGGCGTCGCTCACCGGCCACCTCGTGCTTTCAACGGTGCATACGAACTCCGCGGCTGGCGCCATCACGCGCCTGCGCGATATGGGCGTCGAGGCGTTTTTGCTGTCATCGACCATCGCCGCCGTCATGGCCCAGCGGCTGGTGCGGCGCCTGTGTCCGTCCTGCAAGCAGCCTTACACTCCTGACGCCGCAACGCGGCGGCTTCTCGGCGTAGGCGAACACGAAGAGGTGACGCTTTATCATCCGGCGGGTTGCGGGCGCTGCAATCACACCGGCTATGAAGGCCGCATCGGCGTTTACGAACTCATCGTCGTCGATGAAAAGCTGAAGCGCCTCATCCATGACGGCGCCAATGAACAGGATATTGCCGCGCACGCCTTCGCCCATGGCGACACGCTGCAGCAATCGGGCCTGCGCCATGCGCGCGCCGGGGTCACCTCGCTCGAAGAAGTCTTGAGGGTCGTGCATCAGGAGGAAGACGATGCCGGCGTTTGAGTATGAAGCCATCGACTTCGGCGGGCGCACGAAAAAAGGCGTTCTCTCCGCCGACAGCCAGCGTCAGGCGCGTCAGGAATTGCGGCGCATGAAGCTGACGCCGCTGCGGCTTTCCGCGCCGCGGTCGGAACGCAAAAGCGGCGCTTTCGGATCGGAAAAGCCGCGCGTCAAGCCGGGTCAGCTCGTAATGATGACGCGGCAATTATCGGCGCTTATTGGCGCAGGCACGCCGCTCGAAGAAGCATTGAACGCCGTCGCGGTCCAGTCGGAATCGGCCGCCGCCCGCACGCGCATGATCGCGGTGCGCGAGCGGGTGATGGAGGGCTGGCGGTTTGCGGACGCGCTTGCCGAAGACGAAAAATCCTTCCCGGCGCTCTATCGCGCGGTGATCGCCGCCGGGGAAACCTCGGGCGATCTCGGGGGCGTTCTCGATCGTCTCGCCTCCATGCTGGAGAAAAACCGCGCCATCAAGAACAAGGCGGTCGCCTCGCTGATCTATCCAGCGGCGCTGATGATGATCGCCGGCGGGGTCGTGACCGCGCTGATGGTCTTCGTCGTTCCGAAGATCATCGACCAGTTCAACAGCTTCAACGCCGAGCTGCCTTTGCTCACCCAGGTGGTCGTGGGGCTCTCCAACTGGACCGTTAGCTATGGGCTCCTTGCCCTTCTTCTCATTGCCATTTTAGCCGTTGCTTTCTGGCGGGCTATGAAGGAGGCGCGCTTCAAGCTCGCTGTGGACCGGTTCATGCTGAAGGTCCCGGTCTTCGGCCGGCTTTCGCGCTCGGTTGACGGGGCCCGGTTTGCGCGCACCCTGGCGACGCTTTTTTCCGGCGGGGCCCCCTTGCTGGACAGTCTTGTTGGGGCGCAAAGAACCGTCTCGAACAGCTATATCCGCTCGCGCCTTGACCGCACCGTCACCATGGTGGGAGAGGGATCGTCGCTCGCCGCCGCCATCAAACGGGCGGACGTCCTGCCGCCCATGCTCACCCACATGATCGCGGCGGGCGAGCGGGCAGGCGCTCTGTCGGAGCTTCTCGACAAGGCGGCGCTGCAACTGGAGGAAGAGTTCGACACGGCGTCGACCGTGGCGCTAAGGCTTCTCGAGCCCGCCATCATCGTCGCCATGGGCGGCGCGGTGCTCGTCATCGTCCTGTCAATTTTGCTGCCGATCCTGCGGATCAACACGCTCGCTGTCGGCTAAATCGGAGACGCAATAATGAAGAAGACCATCAAACGCCGCCAAAAAGGCTTTTCGCTTGTTGAACTGCTGGTGGCGCTCGCAATTCTGGCGCTGATTTCGGCGATTGTCGTCATCAACGTCCTGCCTGCGCGCGACAAGGCCGCGGTCGACACGGCGAAGATCGATATCGGCGTCATTGAAAGCGCGCTCGACCAGTACCGCCTCGACATGATGAATTATCCGACGTCGCAACAGGGTCTTGAGGCGCTGATCCGTGTTCCCTCGGACGCGCGCAACGCCGGGAATTACCGTCCGGGCGGTTATCTGCGCGGCGAAGTCCCCACCGATCCCTGGGGCAATCCTTATGAGTATCGTTTTCCGGGCGAGCGCGGCGGCGCCTATGACCTCTATTCCCTCGGCGCCGACGGCGAGCCCGGCGGCGAAGGGCTGAATGCGGATATCGGCAACTGGACGGATGACAACCGGCTGTAATCATAATGCAGTTCGGCGCCAGCGCGGCTTTTCGCTCGTTGAGTTGCTGGTCGTCATGGCGCTCGCCGCCATGGTCGCGGGCATCGTCGTCATCAATGCGCCGCCGGGCCGCAGCGATGTGCGCCGCACCGCCGAGCGCCTCGCCGCGCGTCTCGATTTCGCGGCCCAGGAAGCGGTGACATCGGGCGCGCTCGTCGGCCTGCGCCTTGATGAGGAAGGCTATGCGTTCTTCGACTATCAGCGCGGCGAGTGGAAACCGGCGACGTCAGAGCGTCTCAAAACTGAAAGGTTCCCAGCGGAGTTTTCCGTTGCGGTGACCCGCGACGCGGCTGCGAAGAAAAATGAGCCCGAAGAAAAGCAAACAGAGAACGAAACAATCATCCGGCCCGAATTGCGGTTCCTCCCCACGGGCGAAACAACGCCGGTAACGGTCGTTTTTCAGGACCGGCGGGAGATCTGGCGTATCACGCTTGACGGCGCCGGCAAGGTGGAAGTGAGCGACGATGGCGAAGGCGCGTAACAGCCAGAAAGGCGTGACCCTGGTGGAAACCCTGGTGGCGCTCGCCGTCATGGGGCTCATCATCGGCGCTCTCCTTGTGCTGATGGGCCAGAATTCTCGGTTCGCCGCCTCTATGCGCGAGCGCACCATGGCGTCCATCGCCGCCGACAATCTTATGGTTGAGGCGCTGGTGCTGCGCGACGCCGTCGAGATCGGCGAAACCGAAGGCGAGGTCACGGTTGGCGGCGAGACATATCGTTACCGGCGGGCGATCATCGAGACCGGCGTTGAGAACATCGTCCGTGTCGAGATTGACGTGCTGTCGCCGACCGCCAATCAGCGTCTCGGACATGCCGTCTCCATGCGGAGAACGTCATGAGAGCCCGCGCGCAACAAGGGCTGACATTGCCCGAAGTGCTGATCGCGCTGCTTGTGTTTTCGGCCATTGCCGCGACGGCGGTCTATTCGTTGCGGCTCGGCGTCGACAGCCGCGACCAGCTCGCAAGCGTGGATAAGGATCTCAAATCCTTCCAGATCGCGCGCACGCTGATCAAGGAAGACCTGGCGCAAGTCAGCGCGCGCAGGGTGCGGGACGAATTCGGCGATGGCCGTCCGGCGGCGTTCATGGGCAATCTGGAAACCTTCGGCGCCCGCCGCCAAGAGGACGAGCGGGTGCTTGCGTCTTTCGTGCGCGCCGGCTGGATCAATCCAGGAGCGGATGAGCCGCGCAGCGCGCTACAATATGTTGAATATGTCTTCCGCGGCGGCGCGCTTATCCGGCGCACCCGCGCTTATCTTGATGAGGCTTCGGACGCAGATACATCCGAGCGCATCCTTTTCGGCGGTCTTCTGGACGCCCGCGCCGCATTTCTTCTGGGCGAACAGCGTGGCGAGCTTGACTGGGCGGATATCTGGCCAGTCTCCGGCGCCGGCGCGCCGCCGCGGGCGCTGTCGATCATTCTTGAGCGGGAAGGGCGGGCGCCCATCGAACAGCTTTTCTGGATTGGCGCTGTGGAGGCGGGGTCATGATCCGTCGCAGCCAATACAGACGCAAACAGAAAGGCGCGGCGCTGCTCATCGTCCTCCTGCTGGCGGCGACGCTTTCTTTTGTAGCGCTGTCCGCCATGGAATTGACGACGCGCGCCGCAGCCCGGACCGTCAATGTCAACGCGCGGGGAGAAACCTTGTGGCGCGCTTTCGCCGTTGAAACATTGACGCTCGCCGCCGTTGAAGAAATTGCTTCGGACGAGCGCGGGATCATGTCGCTTGACGATCCGTGGGCGACAGAGCCGGTTGAACTTCCCTTTGAGGAAGGCGGCGCCCGCGTCTTCCTGGCCGATGGCGGCGCCTGTTTCAACGTGAATTCGCTCCGCGCGCCTTATGGAGAAGGCGGCGCCGATGAAACCGCCGCTGAATTCGTTCGTCTCGCAGGTCATCTCGGCATCAGCGAATTCGACGCCGCCGCGCTTGCGCAAACAATCGGCGACTGGATCGATGAAGATGCGAACCGGCGTCCGCAAGGAAGCGAGGACGAATATTACACCGCCTTGCCCTCGCCCTATCGCACCGGCAACCAGTTCATGGCGTCGGTCTCGGAACTGCGAGCTGTGAAGGGCGTGACGCGAGAGATATACGGGACGCTGAGACCGTACCTGTGTGCGTTGAACAGCGAAACGCCGTCGGTGATCAATGTGAACATGCTCTCCGAACGCCATGCGCCGGTGCTCGCGGCAGCGCTGGGCGAAGCGGTGACCCCGCAAATGGCCGCCGACCTCATCTCCGCGCGGCCGCCCGGCGGCTGGGTCAGCATCGATGTTTTTCTCGAAACCCCGCCGCTGGGCGATCTTGATATCGAAAACGGGCAGCGTTTCGCCGTCACATCACGCTTCCTGATCGCCCGTGCAGAGATTGTTTATGATACTGCCTTACTGGAAATGACGTCGGTCATCGACACGCAAGGCGGCGGGGCCAAGGTCCTGTCGCGCCGGCTCGGAGCGGAAGAGTGAACGAAACCTTAATCCTCCTTCCAGGCTTGACGCCAGACGATCCCGTCCGCTGGGCTTTCGTTGGCGAGGAAGACATTCTGGAGTCCGCCGTCTGCGAAAATGCGGCCGGGTTATCGGCGATCGCTGAGCGCGCCGGCGATGCGCGCATCGTCTTCATCCTGCGCGGCGAATGCGCGACCATGCGCGCCTTGCCCGTGCCGCCGAAATCGGCGGCGCAATTCCGGGCGGCGGCGGGGATGCTGCTCGAAGACGAACTCGCGGAAAGCCTCGAACAGGTTCACGTCGCAACAACGCGCCATGACAGCGGGGCGGGGATCGCACTCGCCGTCAAGAAATCGGAAATGGACGCCTGGCTGGCGGCGCTCGCAGAGGCCGGCCTGTCCCCGGACATTGTCACCGCCGACTATGCGCTGACGCCGATGATGCAAGGCCGCGCCGTCGTCATTGAAACGCCGGACCGCATGATCGGCGTCGTTGGGTTCAAAGGCTTCGCCATTGAGAAGCCGCTTGCCGAAGAACTTCTGACCGCCATTCTTAATGACGAGGATGTCCGCAAGGTCATCGCCTGCACCACGAAGCCGGTCGCCGGCCTGCGTGATGATGTTGAGATCGAGCAGAGCGGGCTGATGAACACGCAAGCCCTGATCGGTTTTTTCGCTGAAGGCCTGGATAAGGCGCCGAACCTCATTCAGGGCGTCTATCGCAAGCGGCGCGACTGGCGCGCGGCCGTGGGGCCATGGCGGCGGGCAGGCTTTCTCGCAGCGGCGTCCGTCGCCGCACTGCTGCTCTTTAACGTGGCGGGGCTGGTGCGCGATTTGCGGACGGCGGACCGCCTTGAAGAAGAAACGATTGCGCTGCATGAGATCGCCTTTCCCGAGGCGGAGGGCGCCGATCCCAGAACCCATGCGCGTCAGGTGCTCGGCTCCGGCGGGGGTGGGAAGTCGTTTCTCACAATCTCTAATGCGCTCGCTGACAGTCTCGAGGGATCGAGCGGCGTGCAGATCGACCGCATCCGTTACAATGGCGCGCGGGATGAATACGCCGTCAATCTTCGTTTCGGCGACATCAGCCAGATCGAAACACTAAAACGCATGCTGGAGGCGCGCGGACTTATGGCGGCGGAGTCTGGCGGCGTCAGGCGCACTGGCAGCGTTTATCTCGGCGAGTTACGGGTGAGCGCGTCATGACCTGGTGGCACGATCTTTCAGCGCGCGAGCGTATGTTGATCCTCGTTGCGGGCGGGCTCGCCGGGCTCCTGTTTCTGTCGCTTGCGATTGTGCGGCCCCTCGCCGATCTGCGCGCAGACGCTGCACGCAAGGCCGCGTCCGCCCGTGACGGCTATGAGCTGACCGCCGCTGCGGCGGCCGTGGCGGGGGGTGGGGAAGCCTCGGCGCCCCAGGCACGCGCGCCCTTGCGTCAGGCGGTGCTCGACACGGCGCGTGCTGCGGGCGTTGAAATCGTGCGCATAGGAGCGGAAAATAACGGTCAGCTTGAAATTCAGGCCGCGCCCGTGAGCGGCGACGTGTTCTTCACCTGGCTCGCGCAATTGCAGGGCGATTATGGCGCGAGCGTCGCCTTCGCCGACATTGCGCGCGGCGAGAACGGCATGGTGACGCCGCAGGTTCTGGTGCTGGAGCGGTAATGGCGAGCGAGACCGCAATATCGAAAAGCCTCATGCCGCCGATACTCTTGGGCGCTGCGGTTTTCTTTGCAACGATCATCGCCTCGATCCCGGCAAGCGCCGTTTCCATTTTTGCGAACAACAGCGGCGGCGCGCTTTCTTATGCGCAGGCGCGGGGCACGATCTGGAATGGCGAGCTTGCATCGGCTTCTGCAGGGGGCGTTCCCCTTGGCGACGTTAAATTCCAATTGTCGCCATTATCGCTTTTGCGGTTTTCGCCGGAAGCGACGCTCAACATGAATGGCGCCGTCAGCGGAACGGGAACGGTTGCCATCGGACCCGGCGCGCGCGCGTCGCTCCGCAAGGTGAAGGCCGAGATCGATCTCGCCGCTGCCGCGCCGCGCGGCCTCCTCGGCGAACCGGCGCGGGGACAGGCAAAGCTCGATATCGACCGGCTCGCCTTCAGCCGCAAGGAAGGCTGCATCGTCGCGGCGGGTGATTTGTGGACCAACGCCCTCGACGCCCCGGCCAAGCGTTATGATCTCCCCGCGCTGCCTTTGAGCGGCGGCGTCGCCTGCGAAGACGATAAGCTCGTTATCAAGCTCGCCGGAGAAAACGCACGCACGGCGGCGAGCGTCCGCCTCGTGCTCGACCGCAGCCTCGCTTATGAGGCGGTTGCGATAGCGCAGCCATCGGAGGAAAGCGTCGCCTCCGCCTTGCGCTATTTCGGTTTCGAAGACGACAATGGCGCTATGACCTATGGCACGGTCGGCGTGCTGACGGGAGCAGGATCATGAACGGAAAAAATCTCGCCATAGGCGTTCTCGCGGCGTTGCTTGGCGCCTGCGCCACGACCGGAACTCAGAGCGGCAGCCGTTCGGATAACAACGCCGCCGTCGATCTCGCCAGCGAAGCGGCAGGCGCGCAAGGCTTGCGGCCGCTCACCGATGCGGCTTTGCCTGGCAAAGCCTGCGGCATGGTGTTGTGGACGCTTGAAGGCGCCCGGCCGGCGGCCGTCTTTCGCTTCGTTTCGGACAAAAAGGCGGAGATCAACATCGCCGGGAAACCGGTGACTCTGACGCGCAGCGCCTATGACGGCGCAGCCGGGTTTGGCATTTTCGAACGTCAGACCTTTACGAGTGAGGAGGGCGTCACAGTTGACGTCTCGGCGCGCTTTGGCCTTGGGTTCGAGGGCGGCGCCTATCTCGAGAACGGGCTCATTAAAGTCCGCGACGCCAATGGCTGGAGCATGGTCGCCCCCACAGCCGGGATCGCCGGTTGTAAAAATTAATGAGCGCCGCCGAAATGTTCAAACAATAGAGCGGCGGTGCCAACCATAACGCCTAGCATGGCGACATCGTAACCGCGCTTTTTCGGGGTCCGCGTGGCGTGGGGGCCGAGATGAAAAATCAGCACATAAATTAGGGCGCCTGCGGCTGTTCCAAGCATGGCGGCGAGGGGTGGAGCGCTTGCAAGGCTAAAGAGGGATTGCGCGCTGATTGTTCCCGCTACGGTTGTTAAAGCGGCTGCTATGAAGGCGAGGAGGATCGCCCGCCCGCGCGGCAGTCCGGCTTGGGCGAGAAGCGCATAGGCGATGACGCCTTCAGGAAACTCATGGAAAAGCAGACCGCCCGTGGCGAGCCAGCCGGTAAACGCCTCCTCCCAGAATGAGGCTGCGTAGACCGCTCCATCGAGAAAGGAATGAGCGGCGAGACCGATGATCGAGACATAGCCGAAGGTGAGGGCCGCGCCTTCCGGCTGCCGGGCGACCGCTGTCTGGACAGCGATGCCGATCAGCACCATGGCGACGAAGCCGGCGAGAACCCAGCTTAAAGCCGATGAAGCGATGCTTGCCGCCTCTGGAATCAGATGAAACATGACGCCGACGGTCAGCAGTCCGACAGCGAAAGCAGCGCAATAGGCGCTATTGCGCTGCGCCCAGCCGCTGAACGACGCCATGGCGAAAATGCCAAAGGTGCTCATAGCCGCAGCCGCCAGGCTCGCAATAAGCCCGTTTATGATTGTGGAGTCCCCTAACAAACCCGCAGGCCCCTTCCTGCCCTATCTTACTCTTTTACTTATACATGCTTGCGCAAGCGGTTGTCCTTAACCTCAAACCGCCCAGGATGATAGCAAACAAAATGTTATCACGTCACTTTTTTTGCCCGCCTCCGAGGATGAAACCGGGCGAAACAGGGTGAAGGAAGAGTATTGAAATTACTGTGAAATGTAGGGACCTCGCCTTGCTCTTGCGGGCGAGCGCAGACTAAAGTCCCTCATCCTAAAAAGGCCCCCGCTAGAACGGTAAACTGGCGAACGCATGAGCAACTGCACGCATCAGGATCATCCCGCCCCCGCCGGCAAGGTGACGGGCCGTCTCTTGATGGCGCTCGGCGTCATTGTCGTTTTCATGGTCATCGAGGTTGTCGGCGGCCTGATCTCCGGCTCGCTGGCGCTGCTGGCCGACGCCACGCATATGCTGACCGATGCGCTTGCTTTGGGACTGGCGGCGAGCGCGCAGTATTTCGCCATGCGGCCTGCGGACGAACGTCTCCATTTCGGTTATCGCCGCGCGCAGGTTCTTGCCGCTTTCGTCAATGGCGTTTTGCTCGCCATTCTTCTCGTCTGGATTGTTTTTGAAGCCGTGCGCCGTTTCTTCACGCCGGTCGAAGTCGACTCGCAATTGATGTTGTGGGTCGCGATCGCCGGCTTGGTCGCCAATGGCATCGCCTTTGCGATTTTGCACCGGCGGGACGAACATAATCTCAATATGCGCGGCGCGATGCTGCATGTCATGAGCGATCTTCTGGGATCGGTCGCTGCGATTATCGCGGCGCTGGTGATCGCCGCCACCGGCTGGCTTGCGATCGATCCGATTCTATCCGTCGCTGTCGCCTTTCTGATCGGCGCATCGGCGCTGAGGCTTGTGCGCGAGACCGGTCACATTCTTCTGGAAGGAGCCCCGGAGAACATCAATCTCGCCGAACTCGAAGCCGGATTGCTGAAAGCCGGCCAGCAGATCAAGGGCGTTCACGGCATTCAGATATCGCAGATCACGCCCGAACAGCCGCGCCTTACCATGCATATTTGCGTCAGCGACGCGCGCGACGCCGCCAGCGCACTGGCGGCGGCGAAATCCTATCTGGAAGAGCACTACGGCATTCATTACTCTACGATTCAGGTGGAAATCGGTGATGAATGTCCTGACGCCGCGTCTTCAGACGCAGCGGCGCCGTTCGAGCTTCACGATCATGAGCGCCCCCATCGCCGCAGCGTCGGCGTCAAAACACAGGGCGGCGCCGCGGCTTTCGCGGCCGATTAAACCGTGTTTTCCGTTTCACCGAGAAGCTGTTTGAGGCGCTTGCGCCCGCGCCAGTAACGCTGGCGCGCTTCGCGCAGCGCGTGGCCGACGGGCTTCGCATCGGCGCCCGCCATTTTGCTTAAGGCGCCAATGAGGGCGATGACAATCAGATAGCCGTCCCACATCTCCAGCGATACTGAAGCCCCGCCAATGGCGAAAACGGTGAGCGACATCTGCGCGTAATAAGCGAAGCGCGATTTCCACGGCGCCAGCCGTTGGTTGTTGCGGGAGAGATAGATGCGCCATGACGACAGAAACGCCGCCGCGAAAAGCGAAAGATAGATAAAAAGCCCCACGAAACCGGAACCGCCCAGCACCTCGAAATAAATACTGTGCGCGGCCTTTGCGCGCTCGGCCCGCTCTATGTCGACCGATTGCGCGATCTCCTTTTCATAGGAATTCCTGAGCCCGGCGCCGGTCATGGGATGCGCGGCGGCGAGCTTGTAGTTGATGACCCAAGCGTCGACCCGTCCCATGAAGGACGCATCCTGCGTCGCCTCGCCGATGGTGCTCATGCGCTCGGTCCATTTGCCGGGCATGAAGGCGATGGCCGGCGCCGTGACGAGAATGAGCCCGCCGAGAATGGCGAATTTGTGCTTGGCGCGGATCCAGAAAAAGCCGCTGAACGCAATCAGCGCCAAAAACGCCCCGCGCGAATGGGTGCCGATGATGGCGATGATGGCGAGACAGAACATCGCGAGAAGGCCGCGCCTGACGAGAGGCCGCGCTGACTCTTCGCGCAGATAAAGGATCAGCGGCAGGATCGTCGCGACTGCAATGCCAAAATGATTGTTGTCTTCAAGGATCGTGTTGGGAAGGCCCTGCACCCGATACTGGCCGAGTGTTGCGAAGGTGAAGGCTGCGCCTTTGGCTGCGAAAAATCCGATGGAGGCGACAACTGTCCACACGAGTGCATGAAAGCGCAGCTTGCCTGCCGCCATCTGAGCGCAAAGGACAATGAACAACAAGGTCTTGATGAACCGGTCGTGATAGACCGCCGAGTTCTCCGGGCTCAGGGAAAACGCCTGCGCGATCATCAGCCAGCCGCCGAAAAGGACGATGAGCGCCGTGATGGGATCGAAACGGAATTTCGAGATCTCGCCGGAGACGATGTAGGAGGCGATGGTGACTCCGGCGATGATGACATTGAGCGGCACGCCGTAGACGCCGTAAGCCGCCTGGTGCGGGGTCATCAGGGTAAACCACGCCCAGGTCAAAAGACCCGCAAAGGGATGACGGATCGCCGCCGCGAGGCAGAGCGCCGTAAATCCGAGCAGAATAAGGTCGCGCATCCCTGTCGCCGCGGTTCATCGCGGGAAAATCCCGCCGCCGATTAAGCATATATACAAGGAATAGGCCGAAGCGGCTCGTCACGCTCCGCAAATTTTCGGGCTTGGTTAACGGGCCGCTTCGTAAACGGCCCTGGCGATGGCGCGGGTGAGGCAGTCTGACGCCGCCGCGCCGATGCGGGCCACAAGGCCGTGGCGCAAGGGCGGCGGATCGGACGGCAGCTCCTTTTCCGCCGTGGCGACGGCGAAAACGATGTCGCCGTCGAAGGCCGTGTGCGCCGGGCGCACCGCTCGGGCGATCCCGTCCTGCGCCATCATAGCGATGCGCTTCACCTCGACGCTGGTGAGGTCCGCATTTGTGGCGACGACGGCGAGCGTGGTGTTCGCGCCGGGGCGCGCGCGCGCATGAAGCCGCGAAAAATTCGGGAAGGGTTCGGACAGTTCGTGCAACGTTGGCGGTTTCTGCCCGCCGAATTCGCCGGCAAGCTCATAGGGCCAGGCGTGAAAGGTTTCGCCGTCCGCCATGTAAACAGAGCCGACAGGATTGGCCGCGACGAGCGCGCCGACGACGACGCCGTTTTCAAGAACAAGCGACGCCGAGCCGAGCCCGCCTTTTTCGACGCCCGCCATGGCGCCGCGCCCGGCGCCCTCATTGCCGAGATTGAAATCGGTGCCGGCGTTCGTCACGGCTTCCTTGCCGAGCGGCCTGTAGGGGGGCGTCTCGCCCCAGTTCTTGTCGCCGTCATTGCCAAGATCGTGCAGCACCGCGGCGGGAACGATGGGAATCGCCGGCCCCTTGTCGCTGAGTTTGAGGCCGACGCCGGCGACCGACAACGCGCTGGCGGCGCCGTCCGCCGCAGCGAGACCGAAAACCGAGCCGCCTGTTAAAACGATCGCGTCGCAGCGGCCTACGAGATTTTCCGTTGAAAGGACGTCGATTTCACGCGTGCCGGGGGCGCCGCCGCGCACATCGGCGGCGGCGATAAAGCGCTGCGCGCAGCGCAGGACGGTGACGCCGGTCTGAACCTTTTCATCCGTTGCATTGCCGACCGTAATCCCTGTGACGTCGGTGATGAGGTTGCGCGGTCCCGGCTTCAAGATATTGTCAGTCATTTTATTGCTCCGGCGGACTTTCCAGACTTTGTCGCCACCTTATCACAGGCGCAGCCGCGATGAGGCGCCTTGTATAGTCGTTTTCCGGCGCGGCGAACATGCGGTCCGTTTCGCCCGCCTCGACAATGCGACCTTCTTTCATCACCAGCACCCGGTCGGCGATGTCGCGGATCACCGATAGATCATGGGTGATGAAGAGGAGCGACACGCCGCGCGAGGCGGAGAGGGACTGCAACAGCGAGAGGATGCGGTTGCGCGAGGCGATGTCGAGGGCGGAGGTCGCTTCATCAAGAACGACGACGTCCGGATCGGTCGCAAGAGCGCGGGCGATGGCGATGCGCTGGCGCTGGCCGCCGGAAAAAGCATGCGGATATTTATCGAGCGCGCCAGCGTCGAGGCCGACGCTTTCCAGGAGCGTTGCGGCGCGCTCGCGCTTATGCGCGGATGTCATGGGTTCGTCGAAGAGATGCAGCGGCTCCACGAGGATGTCGGCTATTTGCTGGCGTGGATTGAAACTTGAGTAGGGGTCCTGAAAAACAATCTGGATTTTGCGCCTCAGGCGCCGCATGGCGGTTTTGTCTTTCGCCGGAAACCTTTCGCCGCCGATAAAGGCGCCGCCTTCGGCGATGGGATGCAAGCCAAGAAGCGCCTTCGCCAGCGTGGACTTGCCGCAACCGGACTCGCCGACGAGGCCCAGCGTTTCGCCTTTCCTGATGTCGAAGCTGACATTGTCGACGGCGCGGAAAACGGAAGGTTTTGAAAACAGCGAGGTCCGTGCATTCACATAATCGCAGCAGATACTGTCCGCCTTGAGCGCGATTTCCGTCTGTGGCGGGATGGCGTCCCGCGTCACGCGGGCAGGGATGAATTCCGTTGCGAGGCTCGATCCGGCATGAGCATAAAAATCGTCAGCGCTTTCATCGGCGACGATGCGTCCTTCCTTCATCACGGCGATCCGGTCTGAGACATGGGAGACGACCGCAAGATCATGGGTGATCAGCAGAAGAGCGCAATCATCTTCCTTGGCGAGGCTTTTCAGGAGCTCGAGAATTTCAGACTGAGTCGTCACGTCGAGGGCCGTTGTGGGTTCATCAGCGATCAGCACATCCGGCCTCATGGCGATGGCGATGGCGATGACAGCGCGCTGCCGCTGGCCGCCGGAAAGTTCATGCGGCCGACGGTCCGGCGAAACCTCTTCCGGTGGAAGTCCCGCGCGGGCAAGCGCGGCTCCGGCCTTCTCCATCGCCTCGGCCCGGCTGATCTTTTCATGCGCAAGGTAGGTTTCGGCGACCTGTGCGCCGATGGTCTGCAACGGATTGAGCGCCGTCATGGGCTCCTGAAACACCATGGCGATCTTGCGGCCGCGCAAATCGCAAAGCGCCTGCTCCTTCATGGCGAGAACGTTCTCGCCGCCGATGATAATGTCTCCCGAGACTTTAGCGGCGCGTGGCGCAAGTCCCATCATGGCGAGCGCGGTCATGGATTTTCCCGAACCGGAACGGCCGATGAGGCCGGTGATCTCGCCCTTGCGCAAGGTCAGTGTGACGCCATTGAGGATCTGAGCGTCGCCAATGCTGATAGACAGATTGTTGAGCCTGATCGTGTCGGTCACATCGCCCCCACAATGCGGTGCGGATCGAGATGCCGGCGCAGACCGTCTCCAAGCAAATTGAGACCGAAAACGAAAAGAAAAATTGCGAGCCCGGGAAAGATCGCAAGCCATGGCGCGAAACTCACCATGGTCTGACTTTCGGCAAGCATGCGGCCCCAGCTCGGCTCCGGCGGCTGGGCGCCGATGCCCACATAGGAGAGCGCGGCCTCCGCCAGCACAGCGAGCGAAAACTGCATGGTCGCCTGCACGATGAGGACCGGCAGGATGTTCGGCAGGATGTGTTCGAGCGAAATTTGGAAGCGGTTTTTCCCCGCGGTTTTCGCGCTCATGACAAAGCCCCGCGTCCAGATGGGCAGCGCCGCGCCGCGGGTCAGCCGGGCAAAAACCGGAATGTTGAAAACGCCGATGGCCATGATGGCGTTGACCGCGCCGGGTCCGTAAACGGCGGTGATGAGGATGGCGAGGATGATCGCCGGAAACGCGAAGACGACATCGCTCATGCGCATCACAACGTCTTCGACAAGACCGCGCGTTCCCGCCGCAAGCAATCCTAAAGGAACGCCAATGAGCAGGCCGATGCCGACCGCTATCAGGGCGACAAAAATCGACGTCCTCGCCCCAACCATAATCATGGAGAGAACATCGCGGCCGAGATGATTGGTGCCAAAGAAATGCATGAGCGACGGCCCCGCGAGCCGCGCGTCTGCGTCGATGACGCCCACATCGTGTGGGGTCCAGACAAAGGAGATCAGCGCCATCAGGATGAAGAAGGCGACAATGCCCGCGCCTGCTGCGAGACTTCTGTCACTACGCCATGAGGCCGCCAGGGTTGAGACACGCGTCGTCATCGCCCGCCCCCGTGCAGGCGCGGATCGACGATGGCGTAGGCGAGATCGATGAGGAAGGCGATGGCGACGACGGCGAAGACGAGCACCATGACGACGCCCTCGACCACGATGAGATCGCGCTGGGCGATCGCCTGAAACACCATGCGGCCAAGGCCCGGCAGGTAGAAAACATTTTCGATGATGACGCCCCCGGCAAGCAGGAAGGCGAATTGCAGCCCCAGAATGGTCAGCACCGGGATCAGCGCATTCCTCAGCGCGTGGTCGGTCATGGTCTCACGGCGCGTCAGGCCCTTGGCGCGCGCGGTCCGGATATAATCCTCGCGTAATGTTTCAATCGTCGATGAGCGCATGATTTGGGTCAGGATCGCCGCCTGCGGAATGGCGAGCGCGATAGCGGGGAGGAGCAGCGCTTTAAGTGCGGGAAAGAATCCGGCGTCCCAGCCCGGAAAGCCGCCGGCGGAAAACCAGCGCAGCGTCACCGCGAAAACCATCACCAGCAAAATCGCCAGCCAGAAATTCGGGATCGCAACGCCAGCCTGCGCCGTCGCAATGATGGCTTTGCCTGATGTTTTTTCGCGCCGCGCCGCGGCGGCGAGGCCCGCAGGGATGCCGATTGCCGTCGACATGGCGAAGGCGAGAAACGCAAGCGGAAGCGACACCCAGACGCGCTCGGCCAGCAGCTCTGCGACCGGGGTGCGATAAGTGTAACTAACGCCGAAATCGCCCATGGCGAGACCGCCGATCCAGGTGAGATAGCGCGTCAGCAGCGAATGATTGAGCCCCAGTTCCTCGCGCAGCGCCGCGACAGCGGCCGGATCGGCGTTGAGGCCCATCATGAACGCGGCCGGATCGCCCGGCGCAATCTCAATCAGGAAGAAGACGACCAGCGAGGCGATCACAAGCGTCAGCGCCATGGAGGCGGCGCGGCTGGCGAGATAGGCGGGGCTTGCCTTGGCGAAGATCGCGATAATCGCGAAAGCGACGGCGATGAGGACGAAGATCGGCCATAGAGGCATCGCACGCGCCTTATGATCGCCGGGCGCCCGCGCCGCGCGTCCCCTGACGTCCGCCTTCGTAAGATCGTTCGCCTGCACCGGCGCATTGGCCCAGACGCCGGTGACGTCCTTCGACCACACCGCGATCTTCGGCGCCGATGCGATGAAGACGTTCACTGCGTCGTCCGCGATGATCCTTTGCGCCTCGCGCAGGAGGGCGTCGCGCGCCGACAGATCGTTCTCGCCGCGCAGCTCGGCGATAACGTCTTTAAATGCGCCGCTCTTGTACTGAAAATAATAATCGTCGCGCGCATAGATATCGATATCCATAGGCTCGGTATGCGAGACGACGGTGAGATCGTAGTTTTTGTTGGCGAAGACCTGGTCGAGCCATTGCGCCCATTCGATATTGCGAATCTCGACCGTGATGCCGACGGCCTCAAGCTGCGCCGCGATCACCTCGCCGCCGCGCCGCGCATAGGCCGGCGGGGGCAGGGTGAGGGTGGTCCTGAAGCCGTCGGGATAGCCTGCTTCCGTCAGCAGGCGGCGCGCCGCCGCCGGATCGTATGGATAAAGCCCGGTGAGGTCTTCATAAAACGGGTGATGCGGCGGAAAATGACTGCCGATGGGCGTCCCGAAACCGAACAGACCGGCCTTGATAACCGCGTCCTTGTCAATGGCGTGGTTGAGCGCGCGTCGCACGCGAATGTCGTTGAAGGGCGGTTTTCCGTTGTTGATGGCGAGGATCATTTCGCCTTCGCCCGTACCGATGACGATTTTGAAGCGTTTGTCGCGCTCGATGAGGCCGAGATTTTCCGCCGCGGGATAATTCGGGAAACCGTCCACATCGCTCGCCATCAACGCTGCGAAAGCACCGGTCGGGTCGGGAATGAAGATGAAGTTAATCTGATCGAGCGCAGGGCGCTCGCCCCAATAGTCTTCGTTTCTGACGAGCGTCGCCGACGCGCCCTTGCGCCAGCGCAAGAATTTGAACGGACCTGTGCCAACGGGACTGCTGGCGTTGGTTGCGGCGCTTTCCGGAGCCACAATTACCGCGTCGCCCCAGCCGAGATAGGTCGGAAATGCGCCGAGCGGTTCTCTGAGGGTGACGCGGACCGAGTACGGGCTTGTCGCGGTTGCGTCCTCGATCATCTCGAAGATCGGACGCTGCGGATTTGTGGACGTTGGCGACTTCGCCCGGTTCAATGTAAAGATGACATCGTCGGCGTCGAAGGCGGTTCCGTCGTGAAAACTGACGCCTTCGCGCAATTTGAAGTCGTAAACACGTCCGTCGTCCGAGATCGTCCAGCTTTCGGCGAGCAGGGGTGAGACGGAGCCGTCTTCGTTGATGCGCGTCAGACCTTCAAAGACGTTTGCATAAACGATTTCGTCGATCGCCGCCGCCGCTCCGCTGGTCGGGTCGAGATTGGGCGGCTCAAGCTGCACGCCGATATTCAGCTCCCCGGCGGCGTGCGCCGGTGAGAACGACAACGCCGCCGCCAGAGCGATCAGCGCGCGCAGGACCGTCAGACGAAACATGTCGGCCATGGCCGGCATTGGCGCTCCTTTGAGGGCGGCGTCGGATTTCGTCTGTTTATCAGGCTTCTAGGCTGGATCAAGAAACGCTTTTGGGAGCAGGCTCTTGGACCGGAATCCTTAGGGCCATTTCGCTTCGGGCGGCAGGGAGGAGAGGATCGACTTCACATTGCCGCCGGTTTTGAGGCCAAAGGTCGTGCCACGGTCATAGAGGAGGTTGAACTCCGCATAGCGGCCGCGCTGAATAAGCTGCTTCTCACGGTCGTCATCTGTCCAGGGCTGATCCATGCGCTTGGCGACAAGCGCCGGATAGATGTCGCGGAACGCCTTGCCCACATCCTGCGTGAAGGCGAAATCCTTATCCCAGTCGCCGGAATTGTGCCGGTCGTAAAAAATGCCGCCAACGCCGCGGGGCTCCTGTCTGTGCGGCAGGTAAAAATACTCGTCGCACCATTTTTTGTATTTCGGGAAATACTCCGCATCGTGAGCGTCGCAGGCGGCTTTGTAGGCGGCGTGGAATTCTTTCGCGTCTTCGTGGTTTTCATCGCGATAGGCGGGATGCATCGGATTCAAGTCGCCGCCGCCGCCGAACCACCATTTGGTGGTGACAATCATCCGCGTATTCATATGCGCGGCGGGCGCATGGGGATTGCGCGTATGGGCGATCAGCGAAATCCCCGACGCCCAGAAACGCGGGTCTTCCTCAGCGCCCGGAATCTGGTGGCGAAATTCTTCTGAGAATTCGCCGTAAACCGTCGAGACGTGAACGCCGGCTTTTTCGAAGACGCGGCCTTTCAGCATGCCCATCTCGCCGCCGCCCTGATCTGGTCCGCGCTCCCATGGCGTGATTTCGAACTTGCCGGGCTCCATGTCTGCGTAAAGATCGCCAGCTTCGCGTTCAAGGCGCTCATAGGAGGCGCAGATCTGGTCGCGCAGGGCTTCAAACCAGGCTTTGGCGGTTGCTTTGTTTTCTTCGAAACTCATTGGACTGGGTCCCTTTCCGGACGCTCAAGCTATTCACTTCCTCCGGCCCGGTCAAAGCCCCAGCACGAACAGCCACGGGGAACGAAAGCGCCTTTCAGCCTGTTTCTTTCAGCGAGAAGAAAAGCGAGGTGAAGGCATGCGGGACTTAGCGGATCAGATTACCTGGGTTGTAGTAGCGGACGGCGAGAAGGCCTTGATCTTCGTCAACGATGACACGCCGGAGCAGCCTTTTTTGAACGTGATTTCCAAGGACAAGATCGACAATCCGCCGACGCGCGAACAGGCGGCCAATCGCAGAGGACGTTTCAACGATCCCGGCGCCGGCGGGGCGCAGCGTTCGGCCGTGGATGACACGGACTGGCACGAGTTCGAGAAGGAGCGCTTTGCGAAGGATTTTGCGGAGACGCTCAACAAGGCTGCGATGAAAAACAAATTCGACCACCTTATCCTTTTCGCGCCGCCCCAGGCGCTTGGGCGGCTTCGCAAGGAGTTGCATAAGGAAGTGGAGCAGCGGCTGGTTTTTACGGTGGACAGCGACCTGACCAATCATCCGGTGGATGAAATCGAATCTCATCTCGCGAAAGCCCATAAAGAAGAGGCGGCAGCGAAACCGCTCGCTTAAACCGTTTCGAAGTGCCGGCGCGTTGCGTCATCGGCGGGGAACATCAGTTCAATGCGGATATCGCTGGCGCTGACATCCTGAACTGAGCCGAACTGGGCGATTGTGGAGAACAATGACAATCGGCTGTCGCCTAGGCGAAGGACGGTTGAGATCACGGCTTGATTATAATCTATCGGCCGGTTCAGCGCCTTGAGGCGGGGATGATCTGCAAAGCATGCAGCGAAAGCCTCAAGCCTGTCATCGCCCCCGTAATGGGTGATCTCAACTTTAAGCCGGTTGAGAATTAAAAGAGCGTTTTCTTCCCAGTTTTCGATCACGCCGGTCTCGCTCAAATCCAGCAAGACCTGCAGCATGTTGAGGTTTCCACCGGCGCCGAGCGCTGCAAACAAAGCTGCTGCGCCCTGATTAGCGTCCGTCACGTTCCACCAGCGATCAATGGCGACGCCCGGAAAGGGGTTGTGATTGTCGAGCAACATCTCAACGGCGGCGCGAACCGGCTTCAGGGCGTCGTCGTCAAATGGCAAGACCGGAAATACCGGGGCGAAGCCGGCCGAATGAAGCGCGCGATTTGCGGTTTCCTTCGGCATAGACAGGGCGTCGGCGAGCTTTAGGACCATGGCGCGGCTTGGCTGCGAGCGCCCGGATTCGAGAAAGCTCAAATGCCGTGCGGACATGCCCGCTTCGAGACTGAGCTGAAGCTGGCTGAGCCGGCGCACATCGCGCCATTCCCGTAATATGTCGCCGAACGAGTGGGGCATGGCGCAAGTTTATAGCATCGTCTCCTGCGGCGCGCTTACCTCTCAGGTAATTGTCCGTCGGCTGCTTCCCGCCCAGCATGCTCAGGCAACTGGAAAAGGAGCTTTGCCATGTCCCCGTCCGCCGCCGCCGCCATGATGCGCGGCCTCGCCGCGTTCTTTTTCGTCGCAGCGCTTGTCTTCGCATCCGGAGCGTTTCCCGGATTCGACACCCTGTCGATTATGATGCACGACGTTGTCGATTATCCGCTCGACGGAACCACGGGTCCTTACACCGAAGATGCACGCTGGTTCAGCGCCATCGGCGGCGGCGTTTTCGCCAGCCTCTGCGTCGTCATGTGGCTGATCTTCGCGCCGGCTATTGAGAATGGCGACAGGCGCATTGTTCGGAGCGCCATCATCTCGCTGCTGGTCTGGTTTGTCATTGACAGCGCCGGATCGATCGGCGCCGGCGTGCCGGTGAACGTTGCGTTTAACGCGCTGTTTCTCGCGATGCTAATGGCGCCGCTGACGCTCGTCTGCCAGCCATCCGGCGTTGGCGTCGCAAGGGCCGCTTAGCCCCATCCCGTCTGGCGGCGGGCTTCGGCCAAGGCGACCGCCGCTGCTGTCGCCAGATTCAAAGAGCGCGCCACCGGGGCGATGGGAATTCGGAGCCGCGCATCGGCCCGCTCGTGAACCTCCTCCGGCGCGCCGACGCTCTCCCTGCCCATGAGGATGATGTCGTCAGGCCGGAACGAAAACTCCCAGATCGTCCGGTCGCCCTTGGTGGTGAGTAGGATGAGGCGGGCGCCGCCGACGTTCTCCAGAAACCCGGACCAGCCGGAATGGGCCACCGGCGCCGCGCCCGCGCCGTAGTCCATGGCGACCCGGCGCACCTCCCGCGAATCAAGCGGAAATCCGCAAGGCTCGATCACATCCATCCCGGCGCCGAAACAGGCTGCCGCGCGGATTGCCGCGCCCACATTCTGGGGAATATCCGGCTGGTAGAGGGCGAGGCGCATCAAGCTGTTTTTCCACGAAATTCCCGGGCCGAAAAGCGGCCGCAGCGACGCTAGGCCGCAGCGCTTCGTCGCCTAGACTTTGTACATAGGACATGTCAAACACCCCCGCGATTCTGCTATCCGGGGCGCATCCTTCCTGAAGGCGTAAGAGAGCCATGACGACATCTGACATGAGCGATGACGGCGAACCGACCCGCCGCGACTTTATCCACATCTTCGGCGCGGCGACCGCTGCGGCCGGCGCCGGCGCGGTCCTTTGGCCGCTGGTTCATCAGATGAACCCGGACGCTTCGGTGCTGGCGCTGTCGACCAAGGAAGTCGACCTGTCGTCCGTTCCGGTCGGCCAGGCCATCAAGGTGATGTGGCAGGGCAAGCCGGTCTTCATCCGTCACCGCACGCCGGCGGAGATCGAGGAAGCGAAATCCGTGGCGATCTCGCAACTCAAGGACCCGGTCGCCCGCAACGCCAACCTCTCCGGAACTGAAGAGGCGACGGACACGAACATCGTCACCGGCTCCACCGGCGAGGCGCATGAGCCCTGGCTGATCCTTGTGGGCGTGTGCACCCATCTCGGCTGCATTCCGCTTGGCACGACGTCAGGCGAAAACCGCGGCGATTACAATGGCTGGTTCTGCCCGTGCCACGGATCGCATTACGATCTTGCAGGCCGTATCCGCAAAGGTCCGGCGCCGGAGAACCTGCTCGTGCCGCCTTACGCCTTCGTCACCGACACCGTCGTCAAGATCGGCTAAGAGAGCGAGACACAATGAGCCACGTTTCCACCTACAAGCCGTCGACCGGCATCGAGAAATGGCTGGACAAGCGCCTGCCGATCGTCCGCTTCGGCGCGGACTTCATGGAATTCCCGACGCCGAAAAACCTCAATTACTGGTGGACCTTCGGCGCCATTCTCGCCGTCTGCCTCGTGATCCAGATCATCACCGGCATCATTCTCGCCATGCACTACACGCCGCACACGGCGATGGCGTTCCAGAGCGTCGAGCACATTATGCGCGACGTGAATTATGGCTGGCTGTTGCGCTACGTCCACTCCAACGGCGCATCGATGTTCTTCATCGCCGTGTACATCCACATGTTCCGCGGCCTTTATTACGGCTCCTATAAAGAGCCGCGCGAAGTCGTGTGGATGCTCGGCGTGGTCATCTATCTCCTGATGATGGCGACCGGATTCCTGGGTTATGTGCTGCCCTGGGGGCAGATGTCCTATTGGGGCGCGACCGTCATCACCAACCTCTTCTCGGCGATACCGGTCGTCGGCGAGTCGATCCGCACGCTGCTGTGGGGCGGTTTCTCCGTCGACAATCCGACCTTGAACCGCTTCTTCTCGCTGCATTACCTCTTGCCGTTCGCCATCTTCGGCGTCGTGGCCCTCCACATCTGGGCGTTCCACACGTCGGGCAACAACAACCCGTCGGGCGTTGAGATCAAGGACGTCAAGAAAGACGCCGTGCCGTTCCACCCCTATTACACGGTGAAGGACGCGTTTGCGATTGTGGTGTTCCTGATCCTCTTCGCTGGCTTCGTGTTCTTCAATCCCAATGGTCTTGGGCACCCGGACAACTATATCGAGGCGAACCCGCTCTCGACGCCGGCCTCGATCGTGCCGGAATGGTACTATTTGCCATTCTATGCGATCCTGCGCGCCATCACCTTCGACATCGGACCGATCTCGTCGAAACTTGGCGGCGTCATCGCCATGTTCTCGTCAATCCTCATCCTCTTTGTGCTGCCTTGGCTCGACACCTCCAAAGTGCGCTCCATGCGGTATCGCCCGGTCGCGCGCATGTGGTTCTTGCTCTTCGTGATCGCCTGCATCGCGCTCGGCTATCTTGGTGGGAAACCGGCGGAAGGCACCTATGTGATGTTTGCGCAGATCGCGACCGCGTACTACTTCGGGTTCTTCCTGATCATCCTGCCGCTGCTCGGCATTCTCGAAACGCCGAAGCCGCTGCCGCGTTCGATCTCGGAATCGGTGCTGCACAAAACCGCAAAACTCGAAACCTCGGCGGCGCCTGGCGCGCCGGCGGCGGCTGAATAAGGGACGCCTTCCGTGATGAAAGCCATGACGATCACAAAAACGCTCATCGCCGTCCTCGCCGCCGCTGCGGTCGGCCAGACTGCTGCGCACGCCGCCGCGGGCAAGGCCAAGCATCCCGAGCACCAGCACTGGCACTTCAACGGACCTTTCGGGACCTTCGACAAGGACGCGCTGCAGCGCGGCTATCAGGTCTACGAGACGGTCTGCTCGAACTGCCACAGCTTAAATCTCGTTGCGTTCCGCAATCTTGGTCAGAAGGGCGGGCCGTTTTATCTCGAAAAATGTCCGGAGGGCTTTCCGGAGACGATCAACTGCGCAAACCCCAACGACAACCCGGTGGTGAAGGCGCTGGCCGCCAAGTACAAATTTCAGGTGACGGACGGGCCCGACGATACGGGCGACATGTTCCAGCGCGAGCCGCTGCCGTCGGACCGTATTCCGGCGCCCTATGCGAATGAACAGCTCGCGCGCATGGCCAACAACAACGCCCTGCCGCCGGATCTCTCGCTGATGGCCAAGGCGCGTCATGGCGGGGCCGACTACATCTACAGCCTCCTGACCGGCTACGAAGACCCGCCATCCACGGTCGAGATCGGCGCCGGCCAGTATTACAACCCCTATTTCCACGGCGATATGGCCCAGGCTATGAAGCCTGAATACATGCATGACGGCCATCCGGTTGAAGGCGTTACGGTGCCGCTTGGCGGCGTTCTTGCCATGGCCCCGCCGCTCGCCGACGGCATCATCGAATATGGCGACGACAGCCCGCAGACGGTGGAACAGTACGCCAAAGACGTCACCGAGTTCCTGATGTGGGCCGCCGAGCCTAAGATGGAATCGCGCAAGGCGCTTGGCGTCATGTCGATCATCTATCTCGTGATCCTCGCCGGCATCCTCTACTGGTCCTACCGCAAAATCTGGGCGGACCAGCACTGACGTGGTCAGCAAATTCCTGAATCGAAAAAGGCCAGCAAGCATCTTGCTGGCCTTCTTTTTCTGGTTCGTGTCTTTACTGACTAGCCTATAGGAACAATGTTAAGCTGTCCGCTTCCGGAGACGTCTTTGGTGTCGCCGCTCTCGTCAGCGACCACTGGGTTTGAAGAGTTCACAACGGTGATCGTCTTCCCGTCTTTAAAGTCGATTTGTGTGACCTCTGCATAAACGGCGGCTGTCGTCGGGATGTTGCTGAGGCCTGTCGCGGTGACTTTGCCTTGCACGCAAACTTTGGTCGTCGTTACGTCGTGAAGCGATTTCAGGAAACCCTGTTGCTTCGAGTTTGACGAGGTGACCTGTTTGTCATGCTGGTTCTTGTAGTGGTTATAACTGCCGCCGCCGAACAGGAAGCCAAAGGCGCCAAGCAAGAGTCCGCCCAGAAAACCGCCCGCCGCATAGTTTTCTTCAAGCTTGTGCCATTCTTCGTTTGAGTAGTTCGACTTTTGGCTGTCGAGCCATGACTTGAAGTCCTGCGTCGCCACGCTGTCCAGCGTGAATTTGACATCCATCTCAACCGTCGCGCCTTTGGTGACCGAGGCGCCGGCTTTGGCGAGCATGCCATAGCCGTTGGTCAAGTTGACGTTCGAATAGTCTGTCTGCTCGGCGTCGAGGACGCCCGTTAGGGGCACGCGCTGGATCCGAAATCCCGCAGGCGCGAGCACGGGCCTTGCAGATGCAAGCGCCGCCTGATGAAGCTGCGGGGTCTGGGTGGGGCAGGCGAAGTCGGCGATCATCTGAAAATATTTGATCAGTGTTGCGATTTTCGAGCCATAGCCGGGAATCTTCTCGATCAGCTTCTCCGCCATGGGGACGAGGTATTTGTATTTGTTATAATACTGACAGGCCGTTGAGAGGTCGAAAGCGGCAGAGGCCGGGTCGATCTTATCGAGCGGGATAGCGGCCAGGTCCTCAAGAGCTTTGGTTTCTTGCTGGGTTAAGTTGATATGTAGTGTTTGTGCAAGGTCCGTATTAGTCATGTTCTCTCCCATAAGTAGTAATAAAAATACAATACAACCTATGCGGGAATATACAAATCGAGATTATCCCCAGTCCTAGAGGTAAGGCTTTGTGTTTGTAGGGATGTTTTTGCAGGAACGACTATGACTGATCAGATGAGAAAAATCGGGATTATCGGCGGGTCGGGCGTATATTCCATGGATGCGCTCGACAATCCGGAACGGCTGGAGATTGCGACGCCCTGGGGCCAGCCATCGGATGCGCTGGTCAAAGGAAAGCTAAGCGGCGTCGAGGTCGTGTTCCTCGCTCGCCATGGCGCGGGGCACAAACTGCCGCCGAGCCACGTCAACTACCGCGCGAATATTGACGCCTTGAAGCGCGCCGGTGTGACGGATCTTATCTCCGTTTCCGCATGCGGATCATTTCGCGAGGAACTGGCGCCCGGGACCTTCGTCATTGTCGATCAGTTCATTGACCGCACCACCATGCGGCCCAAAAGCTTTTTCGGCCCCGGCTTTGTCGCCCATGTCTCCATGGCCGACCCGGTCTGTCCGGCGCTTGCCGATGCGCTCGTTGCGTCCTGCAAGGCGATCGGTGTTCCGCACAGAAAAGGCGGAACCTATATCTGCATCGAGGGGCCGCAATTTTCATCGCGGGCAGAGTCGCATCTTTATCGCTCCTGGGGCTGCGACGTCATCGGCATGACCAACATGCCCGAAGCGAAGCTCGCGCGGGAGGCGGAGCTGCCCTACGCCAGCGTCGCCATGGTGACTGATTACGATTGCTGGCGCGAACATGACGGGCCGGTGGAAGTGGGCCTCATTCTCGAAACCCTGAAACAGAATACGGCGAATGCGGCGCGGCTCGTCACCGATCTCACACTACGTCTCGGGGCTACGCGAACGCCGTCGCCATTAGGAATCGAAACGGCGCTCGACATGGCGGTGATTACGCCGCCCGGAGCGCGCGATCCGGAAATGATAACTAAGCTCGACGCTGTGGCGGGACGCTTTTTTAAGCGCTGATGGCCATTTGCATCGGCGACAGAGAGGCGAGATGGTCGGCGATGGGATCGGCGTCGATCTCCAGCACCCACTCGCCATAGGTCTCGCTCATGACGGAGATTTTGAGGCCGTAGGCGGCGCCCATATAAGCCTGCCAGTCATTGAGGCTCAAGACGGCGATGCCGCGATTGTTGCGCTGCTCGAATTTCAGCGCATTCGCCGTCCACTTGACGCCGTCGGCGCCGATCCGGATGGCTGTGATGTTTTCGATCGCCGCCGCATCGGCCGTGACGATCGACAGGAAATGGCGGTTGTAGCCCGGCTGATAGCCGACGCCGGAGGATATCAGCGCGCGTGAGGAGACGGCGGATTGCGTTTTGATAAAAGGGCTCGTGACGGTCTCCACCGGACCCCCGGCGCCGGCGGCGTGAAATGCGCTTTCGCTATTGCGGGGATGGGCGTGCGCCATCAGCGCGAGCGACTCTTCGTTGAGAACGACCGCAAAGCCTTCCGCGAAGACGCGCGCGATCTCACCGTCAATGGTCGGAAGTCCGGCGAAAAAGATTGAGATGTGATCGCCTTTCTGCGCGAGGACGTCGCTGCGGATGGCGATGGAGCGCGAGGTGAAATTCAGCGTGTTGCTAACGATATCTGCGCCGCCATTGATGGAGAAGCGGATATCGAAACCCGCCTGGTAGCGCTGCGCCTGTCTGCGGTCGATGGTCTGAACAACTGTCATGGTCCGCAATCATAGTTGATGCGGATTAACCATGCGTAAAAAGCGCCGTGGACTGAGCTTTGACGGCTCGACCGGGGGAAAGGGCAAGGCGCTCGGCGGTAAGGGGTGCCGCTTGGGATTGCGTCTGGGGCGTCTGAGACAACCTCCGGCGGCGGCTCGACGCCGGAGATGGGCCGTAATTAACGAGAGATGAAAAAAATCTGAAAAATTGTGACCTGTTTTACCGAAAAAATCCGAATTCCATAGTGAGGGCGATTTTATTGGCGCAGTCGGCGTCCCCTTGCTTCACCGCGCGAGCTCATGCGTGGAAGTTGCGTAACTTTACCATGTCTGGGGAAAAGTATGGATAAGAGAGTACTCAAGACCGCTAGCGGCGCCGCCGCCGGCGCATTCATGACGCTGGCCGGCATTGGCGCGGCCAACGCCGCGGCAGTCCTTTACGGGGTTGACGATGCATCTGAAAGCATCGTCTCCATCAACACCGCGACTGGCGAAGTCACCGTCGTCGGCGCCATCAACAACACCGTCTCTGGCGCGCGAACCTACGAGGGTCTCGCGATTGACAGCGAAGGCAATTTCTATGTCGCCGACGCCAATTCTATTGGCGCGGACGGCAGCCTTCTGAATATCGACCCGGCGACCGGCGCTGAAACTGGCCGCGCCGACTTCAGGCTCAATACAATTAGTTTCGGCTTTCGCATGTCCGCAATCGCCTTTGACGATGCCGACAATCTGTTCGGCGTCGTGGGCGGGGCGACGGATGATTTCGTATCGATTGACGAAATGACCGCCGTGTACACGAACATCAAGTCGCTGAATGAAGCGGAAGCTGGCGGTTTTTCGGGAGTGACGTCTCTCACCTACGGTCCCGATGGATTGTTCTATGGCATCGCCTCCCAATTTGGGGGGAGCAGCAACAATCTGGTCAAAATCGATCCAACTACCGGGGACACGACCGTCATTGGCAATATCGGCGTCAACAGCACCGGCACGCAGCTGGCGTTCGACGAAAACGGCACGCTTTTCGCCATCACCCGCGGCGCTGACGATCGCATCCTGACTCTCGATCCGCTGACGGCCGCAGTCATCACGAACATCGCGCTGGGCGACGGCTTTACGCAAGGCGAGGGGGCCAATCCCTGGGAAATCGCGGGCCTCGCCTTCGATTTCAGCACGCTGGGCGAGGTCGATCCGCCGAGTGACGTGCCGCTTCCGGCGGCTGCATGGCTTTTCCTCGCCGGCATCGCCGGCGTGGCGAAAGCATCGCGCCGCAAGGGCAAAAAAGCTTAAGTCCCTAAGTGCGTAAAGAGCGCCCGCGGTTCGGATCGGCGGATCCGGCCGCGGGTTTTCTTTTCTAGGTGTTGAACCGGAAATGCATCACATCGCCGTCCTTGACGATGTATTCCTTGCCTTCTAGGCGCATCTTGCCGGCTTCCTTGGCGCCCTGTTCGCCTTTCAGGCTGACATAATCGTTGAAGGCAATCGTCTCGGCCCGGATGAAGCCTTTCTCGAAATCGGTATGAATGACGCCCGCGGCTTGCGGGGCCGTCGCGCCGCGCTTGACGGTCCAGGCGCGCGCTTCCTTGGGCCCTGCGGTGAAATAGGTCTGTAGACCGAGAAGGTCGTAGCCGGTGCTGATAAGGCGGTTGAGGCCAGGCTCCGAAAGCCCGATGGTTTCAAGATATTCCGCCTGTTCTTCATCCGACAGCTGAGCCAGTTCCGACTCGATCTTGGCGGAAATGACAACCGCCGCTGCGCCTTCTTTTGACGCCGCTTCCTCAACCTGTCTTGAATAGGCGTTGCCTTCCGCCGCACTCTCTTCATCCACATTAGCGACAAAGAGCACTGGCTTTGAGGTCAGAAGCTGAAGCCCCGCCCAGGCTTTCCTGTCTTCTTCGCCGACCTCGGCGTTGCGGGCAGGGCGGCCTTCGCGCAACTCCGCCAGCGCCTTGTCAACAAGGACGAGGAGGGCTTTTGCTTCCTTGTCCTGGCCCTTGGCTTTCTTCTCGATATTTACGCGGCGTTTCTCCAGACTTTCGAGGTCGGCGAGCATGAGCTCGGTCTCCACGGTCTCGAAGTCCGCGATGGGATCGATCCTGTTCGAGACATGGGTGACGTCGTCATCGTCGAAACAGCGCAGGACATAAACGACGGCGTCAACCTCCCGGATATTGGCGAGAAACTGGTTGCCGAGGCCTTCCCCCTGGCTTGCGCCTTTGACGAGGCCGGCGATGTCCACGAACTGCATGCGCGCCGGGATGATCTCTTTCGAGCCCGCGATCTCTGCAAGCTGCTTAAGCCGCGGTTCCGGCACGGCGACATCGCCCACATTGGGCTCGATGGTGCAGAATGGGTAATTCGCCGCCTGCGCCGCGGCCGTTTTCGTCAGCGCGTTGAAAAGCGTGGACTTGCCAACATTTGGCAGGCCGACAATGCCGCATTTGAAACCCATGGACCGTTCTTTCTAGTTTTCCTTGTCGCCACGCTTTTTGAAGACTTCGGCGAAGACATTCAATGGCGATTTAGCGGGCGATTTCTGCGCGGGCTTCGCCTCCGGCTCGTCCGGCTTCGAATTGGGCGCGGCTTCTGCTTTGTTCGGCGCCGGTTTTCTCGGCGGCGCGAGCTTATGCGCGACCGCCGTCTGGAAGCGGTTGTTGTCCGCATCGGCGAGATAGGGCGCCTCGCTCGCGATCGCGGCGAGGAGGGGCTCCAGCCAGTCTTGATCGGCTTTGGCGAAGTCGCCCAGCACATGGTTCGTCACCCGCGACTTGTCGCCAGGATGGCCGATGCCGATGCGAACCCGGCGGAAGGCGTTGCCGATATGGGAGTCGATGGAGCGGATGCCGTTATGGCCCGCGGCGCCGCCGCCGGTTTTGACCTTCAGCTTGC
Source organism: Hyphococcus sp. (assembly GCF_965267305.1). GTDB lineage: Bacteria > Pseudomonadota > Alphaproteobacteria > Caulobacterales > Parvularculaceae > Hyphococcus. The sequence goes on from NZ_OZ253945.1 coordinate 450,596, forward strand.
CCGGCGCGAGATCGAGTTCGTCATAAAAGACGATCACGTCTTGCGGCTCGATCTTATAGAACCGCGCAGCCTCCCCCACCGAACGCCCTGAGTCGTTCATATAGGTCTGAGGCTTCAGAATCAGCGCCTTTTCGCGCCCAAGCGTTCCGTCGCGAATCTCGCCCTGAAACTTGGCGCGCGCCGGCCCGAAGTCATGAGCATCCGCAATCGCGTCCACGGCCATGAAGCCGACATTATGCCGGTGGCGGGCGTATTTATCGCCGGGATTGCCGAGCCCTACGAGCAGAAGCATGACGCGTTCCCATGTTGCGCCGGGGCCGGAAAGCGCGAGGAAACAGCGAAGGAGGTTAGTCTTCCTTCGCTTCCTCTTCTTTCTTGTCTTCGCCTTCCGCAGCTCCCGCAGTCGCTTCAGCTTCGTCGTCAGACGAGCGCAGCGCAGACGGCGCGGCGATGGTGGCGATGGTGAAGTCGCGGTCAGTAATGACGAAGGTCACGCCTTTGGGCAGCGTGATGGCCGAGGCGTGAATGCCGTCGCCGACTTCCAAGCCAGTGACGTCGATTTCGAACACTTCCGGAATGGCGGTCGCGGGGGCGTAAACCTCAACCGCGTGACGAACGACGTTCAGAACGCCGCCTTTCTTGAGACCCGGGGACTTTTCTTCGTTGATGAAACGCACTGAGACTTCGACGTCGATGCGGGTCTTTTCGTCAACGCGCATGAGATCGACATGGATCGGGTGGCCCTTGACCGGATGCACCTGAACGTCGCGGGCGATCACCGGCTGCTGGCCGTCTTCGCCGGGGACGTCGATCTTGGCGAGGTGGGAGCGCAGGCGTCCATTAAGATAGGCCTTGTTGACCTCATTCGATTTAAGGCTGATGGCCACCGGTCCCTGGTCGCCGCCGTAAAGGACGCCAGGCACCCAGCCTTCGCGCCGGGCCGCGCGGGCGCCGCCCGTGCCGGTTTGCTTGCGGGGTTCACAGTAAAAAACGTCGGTCTGTGCCATCGGTCTCGGCGTCCTTCGCGCAAAAACCGCCGCGGCGGCGAGCCATTTCCGGCTCCCGGGGCGGCGGGGAATTCCTGATTGAGCGGCGGTCTATAGTGGAAAGGCGGGCGGACCGCAAGCCGGGAAATCTTGCGATTTCGCCGTTATTGGAGGGCCAGGCCAGGGGCAGTCCGCATAGGCGAGAATGGCCTGGATGCGGCTGGAAAGCCTCTCCGTCCTAATTTTAGCAGCCACGCCCCGCAAGGCGGATATGGCAAACTGGCGTTAACTCACTGGGTTTAGGGTTTCGCGCTACACGAGCGAGTTTACGGGGCAGAAATGATATCTTCCGAGAAGGCCGCGGGTGACCGCATCAACGCGCCTTCGGGCGCGAGCCTTATGGGCCCGGCGCTGGCGGTTGGGGCCTTTGCGGTCATTTTCGCCTTTTTCGTCTTCGCGTTCTATCAGGATGTGTCGCAGGGCGAATTCCGCCGCCAGGAGCTCGACAGATCCCTCCGCACAATCGGGGCGACCACTGCCTGGGGGGCCGATAACTGGCTGAGCCAGCGCGTGGCGCTGGCGGAAAGTCTCGCCCAATCGGTCGCCGAGGATTTTGACGGCGAGAACGCGGTCCCTATCGTCCATAAGGACGTCTATGAGAAGACATTCATCTGGACCTATTTCGGCGAAGCGACCGGCGTCTATCATATCTGGCCGCCTGACGACACGCTGCCGGCCGATTACGATCCGCGCACGCGGCCATGGTACGCCGCTGCGATGCTGGCCGGCGAAACGACCCTCACGGAACCTTATTTCGACATCACCACCAATGTCGAAACCATCACCGTAGCGGGGCCTGTCTATCGCGACGGGAAATTGCTCGGCGTGGTCGGCGCGGATTTCTCGACGGATTCGTTGAGCGACATTCTGGCGGAAACCAATATGGGCGGCCTCGGTAAGGCTTTCCTCGTCTCCGGGGAGGGGAAGATCCTCGCTCATCCCGACCGCAGCCTCGTCTCCAAAGACATCGCCGCCGCTTTTCCCGGCCAGCGTCCAGAAATCGTCAGCGAGGTTCAGTATCTCGACGCGCTCGACGCGCCGCAGATCGTCATCTTCCAGCGCATTCCCTCGCTTTCCTCCGTGGACTGGTATCTGGGACTGTCAGTGGACAAGGCGGCGGCTTTCCATAGCGTGACCGAATTCCGCGAGTCCGCCGCTATTGCGGCGCTTGCGACGGCGATGCTGCTGGTCCTTGTTCTCGGGGTTGTCATACATCGCATGCTTGTGCGTCCGCTGATGAATGCGCGGATCGCCGCAGACGCCGCCAATGTGGCGAAATCGGAATTCATGGCGTCCATGAGCCATGAAATACGCACGCCCATGAACGGCGTTCTCGGCATGGCCGAAGTGCTGATGAACACCAATCTCGACAAGCGTCAGCGCGAACTCGCCGGGATTATCGTTTCATCGGGCAACGCCTTGATGACCGTGATCAATGACGTTCTGGACTTTTCGAAGCTGGAGGCGGGCAAGTTCCGCCTGTCGCCGCACCCTTTCAACCTTCGCCAAACCGTCAACGAAATCGCGGTGATGATGCAGGCGTCGGCGCTCGAAAAGGATATCGAGCTTATCGTCCGTTATGCTCCGGATATTCCGGAAGGCGTCATCGCGGATGAATCCCGCCTTCGCCAGGTGCTCGGCAATCTCATCGGCAACGCTGTGAAGTTCACCGAGCGCGGTTATGTGCTGATCGAAGTGACGGGCGCGCGCAAGGAAGCCGATGTTGATCTCGTCATCAGCGTCACCGACACCGGCGTCGGCATTCCAGAGCACCTGATTCCGCGCATGTTTGAAAAATTCGAGCAGGCGGATGCCTCCCATACCCGCAAATTCGGCGGCACAGGGCTTGGCCTCGCCATCTGCAAGAACATCGTGGAGCTGATGGGCGGAAAGATTGGCGCCAAAAGCCAGGTCGGCAAGGGCTCCCGCTTCTGGGTATCGCTGACGGCGCCGGCTGATGAGTCAATCCGCAGCCTGCCAGCGGTGTCGCCGACGGCCTTCAGCGGCGTTCGCCTTCTCGCTGTTGACGACAACGCCGTGAACCGCCGCATTCTGCAGGAGCTTTTCGACGGCTGGGGTTTCCGCGCGACCGTGGTCAGCGATCCGGTCAAGGCGATGGCCGCCCTGGAACGCTCCGTAACGGACAACGATCCCTATCACGCGCTAATCCTCGATTTTCAGATGCCGGAAGAGAACGGCGCCGAGCTTGCCGCGCGCATTCAGGCCGATCCGAAGTTCGGGACCATCCCCGTTCTGATCCTTTCTTCCGTAGACAATGCGCCGGCCGCCGCTGCGGCGGCGGGGGCGAGCATCGCCGCCTATTTGTCGAAACCCGTGCGGCCCTCGCAAATCATGGATTCCCTTGCGCAATCGCTCGCCGACGAAGCGCCGCGCCTACTACGCAAGGCGGCCCTCAATGGCCACGATGACGCCACACCCCATGAGCCGCTTGTTCAGTCCCGGACGAAAATCCTGATCGTCGAAGACAATCCGGTGAACCGCCTGGTGCTCACCCAGTTCATCGATCAGGACGCCTTTGAGGTGGTGATTGCCGAAAATGGGCTTGAGGCGGTTGAACAATTCAAGAAACACAACCCCGCTGTGGTGATGATGGACATCTCCATGCCGCTTATGGACGGCCTGCAGGCGACTCGGCTTATCCGCGAATATGAGGCCGATAACGGCCTGGAGCGGCGCCCGATCATTGCGACGACCGCCCATGTGCTCGACGAAGACCGCAAACGCTGCGACGCCGCCGGCATGGACGATTTTCTGACCAAGCCCATGAAAAGGACCGCCGTCGCCGAGGCTCTCGAAAGATGGCTTGGCGATGATCTTCAGGCGGTCGCCAATGACGGCTGATCCTATCTGAATGAAACTGTCTGCGGGGTCCTTTGGCCCTTGACTAGCGCTGTCTGTATTGTATTAGCGTATTAACACAGTAAAACAACAGGCGCTTCCCATGGCGGCGGATGCAAAAATCAAGGCGAATGCGTCCTCCGGCGGCGCGCGGGCAGGGGGCGAGCGCGCCCTCTTCGACGCCTTTGCGCAACTGAAATCCGGAAAGGAAGCCGCACGGTTTCTCCGCGACCTTGCGACGCCCGGCGAGTTGGAAGCCTTCGCCGAGCGCTGGCGCATCGCCCGCCTCCTCGATGAGGGACGGCTTTCCTATCGCGAGATCGCCGCGGCTACTGGCGCCTCAACGACGACCGTCGGCCGGGTCGCGCGGTTTTTGCGCGAGGAAAATCATCAGGGATACCGGCTCGTGCTCGACCGCATGGCTGAAAAATCAGGAGCGAAAAAATGAGCGAGCAAAGATTGCGCATCGCCATTCAGAAATCGGGCAGGCTGTCAGATGGCAGTTTTGAGCTACTTAAAAGTTGCGGCCTTACGGTCTCGCGCGGGCGCGACAAGCTTTATGGCCGCGTGCAGGAGCTGCCTATCGACGTGCTGCTCCTGCGCGACGACGATATTCCAGCGTTTGTCGCCGATGACGCCTGCGACATCGGCATTGTGGGACAGAATGTCTTTGAGGAGGAACGCCTCAGCGAAAGCCACGAAGCGCCGGCCGAAGAGGTGATGCCCCTCGGTTTCGCTCGCTGCCGGCTGATGCTCGCTGCGCCGAAAGAATGGAGTTTCGACGGCGCCGCCATGCTCGACGGAAAACGCATCGCGACGTCTTACCCGGCGCTTACCCGCGCCTGGCTGACGCGCGAGGGCGTCGACGCGAAAGCGGTGATGATGAAAGGCTCGGTCGAAGTGGCGCCGCGCCTCAAAATCGCCGACGCCATTTGCGACATCGTCTCCACTGGCGCGACGCTTGACGCCAATGGCCTCAAACCCGTCGCCAATGTCTTCGATTCCGAAGCGATCCTCATCCGCAACCGCAACGCCTTCTCACCGGAAAAACAGGCGGTCTTCGAAGCGCTGTTGAAACGCATCAACGGCGTCCTGACCTCGCGCGAGGCGAAATACATCATGATGAACGCGCCGCGCTCGGCGGTCGCCGCCATCACGGAGTTTCTTCCCGGCGCCGACGCGCCGACCGTGCTCGAACTCGCCGGCAATCCGGAGAAAGTCGCCATTCACGCCGTCTGCCGCGAGAGCGTTTTCTGGGACACGCTGGAAAAGCTCAAGAAACTCGGCGCCAGCGCGATCCTCGTCCTGCCGATCGAAAAGATGATGGCGTAACTAGTTCGCGTCGTAGTCGTAACGGAACGGCCCGAACCATTCGCCGGTCTGGCGGTCCTGCCAGCGCAGTTCGAAAACGCCCTGCCGCGGCTGTTCGTGATAGAGCGGAATGCGGTCGCTTTCGGTCCATTCGCCGCCATTGAAGCGATAGGCATAACGCTGCGCCCCGGCGACGAAGGTCTTGTTGATCTGCAACAGATCCTTGGTGATGTTGTCGCGCCACTCGAATTCCAGCGGCGGCGGCGTTTCTTTTTCCGCCCGCAGTTTCGTCTCCCGGTCGCTCGCGTTCTGAAGGAGGCGTTCATAGCTCGCGATATTGCCTGCAAGCGACGTCGATTGCTGGCGCGCGATTGTTTCGAAATCCGCCTGATGCTGGGGCAGGTAGAAGAACTCCGCGGCGGGGCGGCCGTCGATTTTATCAAGAAAAGTATCGATGTCGGCTTTCTGCGCGGAAAGACGCGCGGCGGTTTCCGCGGGGCCTTGCCCCTGAACCAGCGGCGCCTGCGCGGTCCGCTGCATGTCCCAATAGGCGAAAGGCATATCCGGGTCGATCTGGCGCGCCTCTTCGTAAAGCGCGTCGGCCTTGTCCATATCCGGCTCGTTGCGGCCGGCGATAACGAGTAGGCCCGCGTCGCGGTTTTTCCGTCCAAGCGCCGCCATGTCGGCGATCAGCGCGTCGCGCGAGACGGTGACGCGGCCCGCTTCGAAATAAAGCTGGGCGGCGTCGAGTTTCGACGGGCGCGCGTTCTGATAATGCTTTTTGATCGCGTCAAACGCGCTCGCACTGTCGCGACGCACGAACTGATAGATCCAGGCGTTGTTGAACGACTCGAAATCGGTTTTTGGATTCTGGATGATGGTGATGGAATCAACGCTTTCGCGGATGACGCCGACATCCTCCGAGATCTGCTCCACATCCTCCTTGATAAGGCCGAGCATCTCGCCGACGGATTCCGTCGCGGTCTTGCCCCCGCCGACCAGCATCATCAGTGCGAAGATGGCGGCGGCGCACAGCGAAAAGCGGAACGCATCACAGACGAAACAATTGCCCACGTCCTTGACGGCGGCGCTGTCTGCGGCATTGACGCCGCGCGCGTGACGAACGCAGAGAAAAACCGCGCCGGCGGTGGTGACGCCAAAGAGAGCCAGCAGCGCCGGCGGCGTGACCGCGTCGGTCAGGAAGCTCGCGAAATCCCCGAACAGGGCCACCGCGCCCCCGAACAGGGCGAAGAGCGACGGGCGTTCCGGAAATAGCGCCTTGACCCAGAGTTTCTGGTTGCCTGACATTTGAATGATGCTCCCCCGCAAGATCGGCCTTTACGCGGCGGGATTACCGGCGAAAACTCGATTCGCTGCAAGAGAAATAGTTGCTCGGAAGGCCGAGGGGACGGTTTTTGCGCAACCCGGCTTTTCAAGGCCTTCCGCCCGCGTTATACCGCCGCCTCTTTTTGAGGCTTATAGCCTCGCGATGCTGCCGTAGCTCAGGGGTAGAGCACTCCCTTGGTAAGGGAGAGGCCGAGAGTTCAATTCTCTCCGGCAGCACCATTTCCCAAGTCTTGCTTCTGCGATTTCAGGCCGCTTCAACACCGAAAAGGTCCAGAATTTCGGGCGTGACCCGCTTTGGCTTGCGGGTCTTCGCGTCGATCAGGCACCAGGTGGTTTCGACCTTGGCGGAGAAGCGGGCGGCCCCGGGCTTTCTGATGTCGATATGGCGGATGAAGCGGGGCCCCGAGGCGGGGCCGAGCCAGGTGCGGACTTCCACCGTCTCACCCTCGACCACCTGGTCGCGATAGTCGATCTCGTGCCGGAGTGCGACCCAGACCAGTTCTTCCTGCATTTTCGGTGTCGCTACGGCGCGCCAGTGGACCGTGCCGGCGTCCTGCGCCCAGATCAGATAGACCGCGTTGTTCACATGGCCGAGTTCGTCGATATGCGCCGCTTCCGCCCGCCGGGTCATGGCGACGGCGGTCTCGTAGGAGCGGGCCCCGGCGAGGTTTCCTGAGAGGGTGAGGTCAGCGGTCATGAGAGGCTCTCTAACCGGCCTTTAGCCCACGGAAAAGCCTGCAAAACAGCGCGCTTGACGGATCGGGCGGCAAGCCCTTTAAAGTCGCGCCTCATGCCGGAAAACAAGGACAAATCGCAGGATCGCCAGACCGCTGCCCCGAAAAAGCCCGCCGGAGCGGGGAACAGGGGCGCGAAGGCGAAGCAGCGCGAGGCGCGCCTTGCCGAGGCCCTGCGCGCCAATCTGCGGCGGCGCAAGGGGCCCGGGTCAGGCGGCGCTGAGAAGAGTACGAAAGAAGAATAATGGATAAACTGGCGATTATTGGCGGGCGGCCGCTCTATGGCGCGCTGCCGATCAGCGGCGCGAAAAACTCCGCGCTGAAAGTCATGGCGGCGTCGCTCCTCAGCGATGAGCCCCTGACGCTGCATAACGTGCCGCGCCTCGCGGATGTGGACATGCTGCTGAAGCTGCTGGAGCAGCATGGCGCCAGCGCTGATTTTAACGGCTCAACTCTGAAGCTGCATGCCAAGGACATCGCCTCGACGGAGGCGCCGTATGATCTGGTCCGGAAAATGCGGGCGAGTTTCAACGTGCTGGGCCCGCTTCTTGCGCGCGAGGGGAAGGCGAAAGTGTCGCTGCCCGGCGGCTGCGCCATCGGCGCCCGGCCGGTGGACCTGCATCTCAAGGCGCTAACCGCCATGGGCGCGAAGATCGACCTCGACGAGGGCTATGTGCTCGCCGAGGCGCCGGACGGGCTCCACGGCGCCCATGTGACCTTTCCCTTCGTTTCCGTCGGCGCGACCGAGCACACGATGCTCGCCGCCGCGCTGGCCAAGGGCGAGACGGTGATCGAGAATGCGGCCCGCGAGCCCGAAATCGCCGATCTCGCCGATTGCCTCAACGCCATGGGCGCGAAGGTGTCGGGCGCGGGGACGTCGAAGATCATTGTGGAGGGCGTCGACCGCCTCCGCGCTGCGGAACACAGCGTCTTGCCGGACCGGATCGAAACCGGCGCCTACGCCATGGCGGTGGCGGCGACCGGAGGCGAACTGACCCTCACGGGAACGCGCGCCGACCTTCTCGGCGCCGCCTGGGCCGCCATGGAAGAGGCCGGCGTCGAGATGGAGGAGGTCGAAAACGGCGTCCGCATCCGCCGCAACGGCGCGCGCTGCAAATCCATTGACATCATCACCCAGCCGTTCCCCGGCTTCCCGACCGACCTGCAGGCGCAGTTCATGGCGCTGATGGCGACGGCGGACGGGGTTTCAACGATCAAGGAGACGATCTTCGAGAACCGCTTCATGCATGCGCCGGAGCTCGGGCGCATGGGCGCAAAAATCTCCGTGGACGGACAGACGGCGACTGTTCGGGGCGTTCCGCGCCTCAAGGGCGCGCCCGTGATGGCGACGGATCTGCGCGCCTCCATGTCCCTCGTCATCGCCGGCCTCGCGGCGGAGGGGCAAACCATGGTCAATCGCGTCTATCATCTTGACCGCGGCTTTGAACGTCTGGAAGAAAAGCTGCAGGCATGCGGCGCGCTGATCGAACGCGTCAAGGAATAGGAGAGGCGGCTTGGCTTCGCTGAAAGACTATAAACCCCTGCGGCTCATGGCGGGCGATGAGGAGGATCTGAAAATCCTCTCCGCCGTGCTTCAAGACGCCGTAGCGAAGCTAGGCGATTTTGCGTTTCTTCCGGCGGAGCGGCGCTTCGCTTTTGTGACGAACCGCTTCTGCTGGGAATGCGCCGCCGACCGTAAGGCAGGGCCATTTGCTCGCGTGCGCGCGGGCGTCCATTTCGACGATGTGAAATCGGCGCAGTTTCAGCATCTCAGGACCGACGCCAAGGACGCCGTGGTCGAGTTTCTGGCCGCGCGTTTCGAGGCGGGCGAGGACGGGACCGGGGTTATTGTTCTTGATTTCGCCGGCGGCGGCGCCGTGCGCCTCGAAGTCGAGAGCGTCAACGCTTATCTCTCCGACATGTCCGATCCGTGGCGGACACGGTCGAAACCGGAACATAAAGACTGATGCAAAGCGTCATCCCGGATGCGCTGCAACATGAAATGTTGCTGCGCTGAGCCGGGATCGCTATCAGTGATAAGACCAGATCCCGTGTCTGCGCCGCATCGCTTCGCGCAGCGGCGCGCACGGGATGACGAAAGATGGACATGGTTTTACGACTTAATAATTCGAGTGCTGACTTCCCCTCTGCGTTCGACGCTTTTGTCGCGAAGGACCGGGACGGCGGCGCCGATGTGAGCGCCGTCGTGCGCGAGGTCATCGCGGCGGTGCGTTCGGGCGGCATGGACGCGCTCAAATCCTATACGCAGAAATTCGACGGCTTTTCGCTGACGGATAGCAATCTGCAAGTGACGCCTGAGGAAATCGGCGCGGCTGAAAAGTCCTGCGACAAGGATGACCTCGCAGCGCTCGACTTCGCCGCTGCGCGCATCCGCGCCTATCATGAAAAACAGATCCCGTCCGATATGCGCTATACGGACGATGAGGGCGTGACGCTAGGCTGGCGCTGGACCTGCGTTGACGCCGCGGGACTTTACGCGCCCGGCGGACGCGCCGCCTATCCGTCGTCCGTCCTGATGAACGCCATTCCGGCGAAGGTCGCGGGCGTCAAGCGCCTCGCCATGGTCACCCCGGCCCCGAAAGGTGAAATGAACCCTTTGGTGCTGGCTGCGGCGAAGCGCGCGGGCATCGACGAGGTCTATCGCATCGGCGGCGCGCAGGCCGTCGCCGCGCTCGCCTATGGCGCGGGGCCGATCATGCCGGTGGATGTGATCGTCGGCCCCGGCAATGCCTATGTGGCCGAGGCCAAACGTCAGGTCTTCGGAGCCGTCGGCATCGACAGCGTTGCGGGCCCGTCTGAAATTCTGGTTGTGTCCGATGGCAAAAGCGATCCGACCTGGATCGCCGCCGATCTGCTCTCGCAGGCCGAACACGATCCGTCGTCGCAAAGTGTGCTCATCACCGATGACGCAGCGTTCGCTGACAAAGTGCAAGACGCGGTGAAACAACAGCTCGCCGAGAACCCGCGCCGGGAGATCGCCGAAGCCGCGTGGAAAAACAATTCCGCGATCGTCATCGTCTCGTCGCTCGATGAAGCGCCGGCGCTGGTCGACCTCATCGCGCCGGAACACTTGGAACTCGCCGTCGACGATCCGGAAGCGCTTCTGGTCAAAGTCCGTCACGCAGGCGCGATCTTCCTCGGCCGCCACGCGCCAGAGGCAATCGGCGATTATGTGGCCGGTCCCGATCACGTTTTGCCGACTGCGCGCGCGGCGCGTTACGCGTCGGGCCTCTCCGTGCTCGATTTCATGAAGCGCACCTCGATCATCGGCTGCGATGCAGCGGCGGTCGCGAAGCTAGGTCCTGCGGCCGTGCGCCTCGCCGATGCGGAGGGGCTTCCGGCGCATGCGAAGTCGGTACGGGTGCGGCTTTAGAAGAATTGACATGTGCAATCTAGCGTTTATAGGGCGCTAGCATTGTTAAGCTAATCGCATTTGAAGCAAACTTTTTTCGTAACGCTGAAAAATTATGATTGGCCTCTTGTAGTTTATCGATTTGATCTCGGGCCGACATGTTAACGAAGACGGGCTCCGAAATACGATGACCTCTTTCGTCGGCTTCCCAAGCGGAAAGGTTGATAGGCTCAAAAGCGCCTGTTTGCCCGGCTTTCCAATGATCAATGGCCGATGACAATGTTGCACTACTTTGCTCGTACATACCCAGTGTCGCATCGCGTACTACACTTTGAATTTGCCCAAGGCCGCTAATGTAGTCGCGAATAAAGGGACGCAGATCTATAAATCCGTCTTGTAAGTATTCCCTTAGTTCAAGGAGAATATCGGATTTTATAATTTTTCCTGAAGAGTAGATGTCTAGATCGCCAAGAGGCTCAACAAAATATTCCGCTTGGTTATTTTTGTTATCGTCGCCATACAACCAATTTGCCTTATAATTGAACTTATGAATGGGGACGCCTTTGTGTTGGGCGTAGTTCCTCAATCCTTCTAAGAATCTGTAGCCGAGGACATTGTCGTATTGCTCTGTTCGAGTTTGCTCTATCTTTTGCCAACTATTTGATGTGGTCAAAAACCAGCGTTTTCTTTTTGAATTCATCTGGTCAAGGTAAAGGCGCGCGGCAGTAAAAAGATTTAGCAGATGCCTATTGGCTTCCTGCATGCCCAATGAACTTCTGTAATCGGTCATAAAGTTCTTTACGGACGCCTCGACGGCAACGCCAACGCAAAATTTCTCAAATGTTATTAGATTTCGAACTAGTATGTCGAAAGTTTCTTCTAGCTCCAGTATGTCGTTTAAAGTCTTAAATGCTTCGTTGATGACGTCAAAGTCAGTTTTGGTAAGCTCGACCTTTTGAGTTTTGGTGGCGATTAAATGTTCTGACAAATAGCATTTTTTCATGATGTTTTTTGCTGATTAGCTCTCGGATTATTGACCAGTTGAGGAAAATCGATTTCCTCTCCCGTCTCCTTCCACAACGGATATTTCTCCATCACGGATTTAAACAGCGTCGATTCCATCAGCACCTTCAGCCAGCGCTGAACATTGAGTATCGGCGCTGCGTCGAACCAGTCCTTGTCGGCGATGCGGAACTGGCGGACGAAGGGGAAGATGGCGATGTCGCTGAAGCCGCGCTCTGCGCCATGTAAATAATTGCTGTCCGCCAGGCGCGCGTCGAGCTTTTGTAAAAACTCAAACCCGGCTGCGCGGTGTTCCTCCGCGTCAGCGCCTTTATAACGCGTTGAATATTTATAGCGGTCTAGATGGTGTTTGAAGGGCCCGTCATTCTCGGCGATGAGGGCGTCGTCCTTGCGCGCCAGCCAGTCTTCGGGGTCGTTCTGCGCCAGCGCCCAGTTCATGACGTCTAGGCTTTCGTCGATGATGCGTTCACCGTCGACCAGCACCGGCACCGTGCCCTTGGGCGACGCCGCGAGCATGTCCTCCGGCTTGTCGCGCAACAGGATTTCGCGCAGGCGCACCTGCCTCCCGCTGGCCGCAATCGCCATCCGCGCCCGCATGGCGTAGGGGCAGCGCCGGAAGGAATAGAGGATGGGCGGCTGGCTAGGCATGGCTAGCCTTCATCCTGAGGAGCAAAAATCCCTTCGTCCTTCGAGACGGGCCTGTCGGCCCTTCTCAGGATGAAAGGATTTTTGTGTCTCGAAGGACGAAGGCGGGCTATCGAGCTTGTCTGCATTACTCTGGATTCCCGCTTTCGCGGGAAAGAACGGAGGAGGGGTTTTGACGAATGCCGATATGCTGCTCGCCGCGCGCCTTGGCGAGTTCGATCTGTTTCTGGCGTTCGGCGAAATCGCGGCGGCGTTCCTCTGAATATTCATCAATGCAATAAGGGCAGGAAACGCCGGCGACGTAATGCGGCGAGGCCTTGTCTTCTTCTGTGATCGGCCGGCGGCAGGCGTAACACTGATCGTAAGAGCCGGGCGCGAGATCGTGGCCTACGGAGACGCGCTGGTCGAAGACGAAACATTCGCCGCGCCAGAGGCTTTCTTCCTTAGGCACCGTTTCGAGATATTTGAGGATGCCGCCTTTCAGATGCACGACGTCTTCGACGCCTTCCGAGCGCAGGAACGCCACGGATTTTTCGCAACGAATGCCGCCCGTGCAATACATGGCGACTTTCTTGATGGGGTGCTCTTCGCGAAACTTGCGAAACCATGCCGGGAAGTCGCGGAAGGATGTCGTCTTCGGATCGATCGCGCCTTCGAAACTGCCGATGCCCACCTCATAGTCGTTGCGCGTGTCGATGACGATGGTGTCCGGGTCGGAGATCACCCTGTTCCAGTCGTGGGGTTCGACGTAACGCTCGCTGCTTTTATGAGCCGCCACGTCGCCGACGCCGAGCGTCACGATTTCTTTTTTGAGGCGCACCTTCATGCGCAGGAACGGATTTTCGTCCGTATAGCTCTCTTTCCAGTCGAGCCCATCACAGCCGGGCAGGGCTTTCAGGGCGCCGAGAACCGCATCGATCCCTTCGCGCGATCCTGCAATGGTGCCGTTGACGCCCTCGGAGGCGAGCAGGATGGTGCCGCGGACGCCATTGGCTTGCGCGCAAGCCAACAAGCCCGCCTGATGTTCTGCAAAATCGGGCAGGGGCGTGAATTTGTAAAAAGCGGCGACGACGATTTCGGCCATGGCGGGGTCTTAATCCATGACCGCCATTGGCTCAACTGTGGGCTCCACTAGAACCCGTAAATCAGGGACGCCTTGGCGATGGTGTCGGTGTTTACGCGGCCCAGCGGCGGGTCGGTCTCATAGCGGTATTCGAACGACAACCCTGTCGAAATGTCGCCCCAGAGCTGCGTCGTCAGCGAAGTGATCGACTGGAACGTCGTCGTGGGCGAGGTCCAGGTGGTGTTGAAATCCTGCTCGAATTTGACCCCCTCGCGGATCAGCCAGTCGAGCTCGGTGGCGGCGTAAACCGCGAGTTCGCTTTCGATCTCGCGCGTGTCGTCGATGGGCGAATAGCGGTAGCCGGGGCCGCCTTCGAGCTTCCATGTAAACTCTTCCGACTTGGCGAAATAATGGCCGAGGCCGGCGCCGCCGAAGAGGCGGTAGTCGAAGCCGGAGAAATCATCCTCGTCATAGGCGACGCGCGCATATGCGTAGGTGCGGTCGGTGAAATTGTAATCCAGCTTGTAGGAGAGGCCCCACCGCTTCTGGTTCGTCAGATTGTTGGACTCGCCATAGTCGAAATAGGCTTTCACATGATGCTTAAACTCGCCGTCTGTGCGTGCCGCATCGACGGCGACGCCGACGGCGGCGTTTTCGGAATTGCCGGATGACATGACGCCCGACGCGCTGATCTTGCCGTCCCAGGGTTTGACCGCGAGAAGGCCGCCCGTTGGCGCGGGTTCCTGTTCGGCTGCTTCTGGGGGTTCCAGCGCGGCGATGCGTGTTTGCGCCGAGGCGTCGATGGCCTCCGCATAGTCGGGGAAGACGGCTTTCACGGCTTTGGCGACGGCGGCGATCTCCGCCGGATCGCCGCTTTCCGTGGCGGCGTCGAGCATGGCGGCGGCGATATCGGGCATTGCCGCTTCCTGCTGGGCGACGGCAAGGCTCAAAAAGGCGGGCAGCGCAGCCGCGCCGGCGAGAAATCTGCGGTCCATGGATGGGCCCTTATGGTGACGGGATTAACAAAACATGCCGCGATTCGATTTGTTCCGGATGAAATCGCGGTCATGAAGCCCCCTGCATTATGTCCATGACTGTTTCCCGTGACGGGACCTCTCCTGGCGGCTAATAAGGGCTGGAGAGATTCGGGAGAAACATGGCCGGAGCGGAAAACGGCGGGGAGAAGTTTCACATCGTCAAGATCGACCTTGACGAGCGTTCCCTCGCGCCCGCCACCGCCGATATCGAGCATGAACGCAAGGTCGCGATTTATGACCTTCTGGAAGAGAATTACTTCCGCCCGGTGGGAGTCGATGACGGTCCATTCGAGCTATATCTCTCCAATGTTGAAAGGCGGCTGGTGTTTGACGTGCGCCGTGAGGGCGGTGAGGCGCTGGGACAGGTGCATCTCTCGATGACGCCGTTCCGCAAGATCATCAAAGACTATTTCATGTTGTGTGAGAGTTACTATGACGCGATCCGCAATGCGGCGCCGGCGCAGATCGAAACCATCGATATGGCGCGCCGCGCCATGCACAATGAAGGCGCTGACATCTTGACTGAGCGGTTGAAAGACAAAATCGAGGTCGACGCCAATACCGGCCGACGGCTATTCACGCTGATCTGCAGCTTTCATATGCGATAGGCGAAGAGGGAGAAATGACGAAATCGGTGCTCTTTGCCTGCAACATGAACTCCGTCCGCTCGCCCATGGCGGCGGCGCTGTTGAAGCTTGAAGCGGGCGACCGCATCCGGGTGGATTCCGCTGGCGTCTATGAAGGCGGGCTCGACCCGTTTGTGGAAATCGTCATGCGCGATCTCGACGTCGCCATGAACGATCATGAGCCCAAGACCCTGGGCGAGGTCGATCTCGCCGATTTCGACGTTGTGGTGGCGCTGACGCCGGAGGCGGCCGTCGAGGCGAGAAAACGTCTGCCCCGCGCCGCCATCGAGTTCTGGGACACCGAGAACCCGTCGGAAGAACGCGGCGGGCGGGACGCGATCATCGCGGCCTATGCGCGCGTCAGGGACCAGCTCCGGGAGAAGCTCGCCCGCCGTTTCCCCGATATCTATAAAAAGCCTTGATTTTCCGTCCGCAGCCAACCATGTTCCCGCCGCAGCCGGCGCGCTCAAGGCGCGATTCCGGCGTTATTTGTTGGTTTGAGGAGCGAATGGCGAAAGAAGAACTGCTCGAGTTTGAAGGCACGGTGGAGGAGCTCCTCCCCAATGCGACCTTCCGTGTGAAGCTCGAGAACGATCACGAGATCATCGCCCATACGGCGGGCAAGATGCGCAAGAACCGCATCCGCGTGCTCGCGGGCGACAAGGTGCTCGTGGAAATGACGCCATACGACCTCACCAAGGGCCGCATCACCTACCGCTTCAAATAGGTCGCTCCGTGACCGCCGCGCCGCTGATCCTTGCGAGTTCGAGCCCGCGGCGTAAAGCCTTGCTAGAGATGATCGGGGTCGTTCCCGACGAGATTATTCCCGCCGACATCGATGAAACGAAATTGAAGGGCGAGCTGCCGCGCGATCTTGCTTTGCGGCTGGCCAAGGGAAAAGCAGAAGCGATTGCGAAGCAGCGCTCCGATGCTTTCGTGCTCGGCTCCGACACGGTTGTAGGATGCGGGCGGCGCATCCTGCCAAAAGCGGAAGACGAACAGACGGCGCGGGAGTGTCTGGCGCTATTGTCGGGCGGATCGCATCGCGTTTTTTCCGGCGTGGCGTTGGCCAAACCTGGCGGCGAGGTCCTCTCGCGGGTGGTTGAAACCCGCGTGAAAGTGCGCCGCCTCGATCAGGCGGCGATCGACGAATACATCGCGAGCGGCGAATGGAACGGCAAGGCGGGCGGTTACGCCATTCAGGGCCTCTTCGCCAAGCACATCGTCTCCATCATCGGCTCGCACCCGAATGTCGTCGGCCTGCCGGTTTATGAAACAGCGAACCTCCTCGCCGGCGCCGGATGGCGCAGATCATGAAACGCCTGATTATCGAATGCGGCGTCGCGGAAACTCGCGCAGCGCTTTTGATCGATGACGTCATCTGGAAATTTTGGTTCGGCTCGGCGCGCGGCGACGAAGCCTCCGACACATTTCCCCGCGCGGGTCGGCGTTTTGCCGGTCGTGTTAAAGCTGTCGACAACGGGTTGGACGCGGCGTTTGTCGATCTTGGCGACGGAAGGGATGCGTTTCTGGCGCTGAAGAAAAGCAATCAAGATCATTGCATCGATGGCGCGCTGATCGAGGTGGAGATCAAGGCGCCGCCGCGTCAGTCCAAAGGCGCCGCGCTTAAGTTTATCGGCGCGCTGAAAGACGGCGAACCGGGGCGCCTGCCGCCGTTTCAGGATGCGGCTGTCGAGGCTGCCGAAACCATCGGCGGAGATGCGGATGAGTTTCTGATCGATGACGGCGCCGCGTTGCGTGCGCTTCAGGCTGCCGGTTTTGAAAACGCCCGTCATGAGGCGCATCCGGTGTCGCTGTTTGAAAAACATGAAGCTGATCAGGAATTCGAGGCGGCGTTCGAGCGCGCCGTGCCGCTTTCGGGCGGCGGAAGGCTGATTATCGATGAAGCCCATGCGCTGACCGCTATCGATGTGGACACGGGCGGGCTCACAGCCTCGTCGCCAGCGCGGCTGCGAGAAAAAATCGCCTTCGCGGCGGCGGAAGAGTCCATGCGCCAGGTTTCCCTGCGCAATATCGGCGGTCATATCGTCATCGATTTTCCGGACATTCCAAGCGATGCAGGCCGCAGGCGTTTTCAGGCACATCTCAAAAAAACGCTCGCGCGCCTTGACGGCGCCGGCGCGGCAAGTTTCTCCCGTTCAAATCTTTACAGCCTTACCGCGCCGCATCATGCGCTCTCCCTGCTCGACCGGTTTACTGAAAAAGCCGACGCCGAGCCTATCGCCGGGCGACGTTTCACCCGGGACGCGGCGGCGAAAATGGCGGTGGCCGCGCTGGAGCGGCGGCTGCGCGCCGAGCCTTCTAAACGCTTCCGTCTGACTGCCGGCGCAGACATTCGGGACCGCCTCTCGAAAAATGAAAAATGGCTTGACCGGTTGACGCAGCGTCATGGTCCGCGCTTTGACATTTTTCACGACAGCCAACTTGGAGACAGGCTTTTTGACCTCGCCCAGCAATGACAACAGGGGAAAGAACCTTGCGCGCTGCCCGATCTGCCATGCGCCCGCGGTTCCGGAGTATGTCCCATTTTGCTCCAAACGCTGCGCCGATGTGGACCTCCATCGCTGGCTATCCGGCAGCTACGCCGTCCCCGCGGAGGAGGATGACAGCGACGGGGCGCCGCAGCCCGGCGGCGAAGCGATCGAGGATTGATGGACATCGCCCGGGAAGTGTGAAAATATCACATTATTGGCCGACTCTCCGGCTCTTGAGGACTGGATGCATTTAAAGGGAATGCAGACTGGCGTGATGAGAACCTGCCGTGAACGGGCGGGACCAGTTCTTATTGCCGCGATTCTGGCGATTTTCGCGTTCCAGACCCTTGTCGTCGTCCATGACGCCAAGTTCGGTGAAGAAATTCACAAACATGACGGCAAGGTCTGCGTGCTTTCGCTCGTCGCGCATAATGGCGACAAGGCTATTGCGGCGACGGCCTTTGTAATGACCGTCATTGTCGCCATGTGGCGTGCTGGCGCTCATGTGGCGCAGACCGAACGCGCCGCCATCGCGGTGCGCGCCGCCCGGCCCCGCGGCCCTCCAAGCTTCTGACAATCCGTAATCGTTGCGTCTTGATTGTCAGGCCTCGCGTTTGAACGCGTGAGGCGTATAGGTTTGAAGGGATTCACCTCGTGAAAAAGAAACTGTTGCTGTCCGGCGCTGCTGCGCTTGGGATCTGCGCGCCGCAAGTGGCGTTCGCGCAAGATGAAGATCATGGCCATGCGGATGACGAAATCATCGTCACCGGCACGCCCATCGCCCACCCCGAACATGAATCGATCATCGCCGCCGATGTGCTGACGGCGGAGGAACTCGCCTCGCGCGGGGAATCCTCGATCGGCGAGCTGCTGCGCCGCGAACCCGGCGTCTCCTCGACGTTCTTCGGTCCGGCGGCGAGCCGCCCGATCATTCGCGGCCTTGGCGGGGACCGGGTCAGCGTGCTCGACGCCGGCATCGGCTCCATAGACGCCTCATCGGTGAGCGACGACCACGCCGTGGCCGTCGAACCCGCCATGGCGGAGCGCATCGAAATCGTGCGCGGCGCGGCGACGCTTTATTACGGCAGCTCCGCCGCCGGCGGCGTCGTCAACGTTTTTGACGGGCGCATTCCCGACAATGAGCCCGAAGGCGGGATCGACGCCGCGTTGCGCACCAGTCTTTCCTCCGTCAATGACGGCGTCGAGGCCGCGGGCGGTTTCGATGCGTTGCTCGGCAAGTTCGGCGACACGAGCTTCGTCTTCCACGGCGAAGGCTATTACCGCGATGCGGACGACTACGACATTCCCGGCTTTGCGGAATCGGAACGCCTCCGCGCCCTGGAGGAAGCCGAGGAAGAAGAGCATGAAGAAGGCGAAGATCACGAGCATGAAGAGGAGGAAGAAGCCTTCGGAACCGTGCCCAACACCGCCATTACGGCGAAGGGCGGCGCGGTCGGCGGCTCGCTGATTTTCCCCGACGGCTTTATCGGCGTTTCCGCGAAGGTTTCCCGCTCGCTCTATGGCGTTCCCGGGCATCACCACCACGAGGAAGACGGAGCGGCGGAAGAAGAGGGCGGCGAAGAGACCGTGAATATCGATCTCGAACAGGAGCGCTATGATCTCAGGGGCGAGTTCAACAAACCCTTCCTCTTCATCGACAGTACGAAGATCCGGTTCGGCTACGCCGATTACACGCACCAGGAGCTTGAGGGCGATGAGATCGGCACCACTTTTAACAACAAGGGATATGAAGGCCGCGTGGAGTTTCTGGAAAAAGAGTTTGGTAATTTCCGCGGGGCCACAGGCTTCCAGTACAAGCACCGCAATTTCGAGGCCATCGGTGACGAAGCCTTCACGCCGCCGAATATCACCGATCAATTCGGCGTCTTCACCGTGCGCGAATATGAAACCGGAAACTGGCACGCCCAAGTCGCCGGGCGCTATGAACATACGAGCACTGAGGCGGAGTCCGTTTCTCTTTCCCGCGACTTCGACGCCTTCAGCGTGTCGGCTGGCGTGGGCGTCGAGCCGAACGAACAGCTCTTCCTTGGGGTGAATTTACTGCGCACGGAACGCGCCCCAGCGCCCGAAGAGCTCTTCTCCAATGGCCCGCACCTCGCCACAAATGCTTACGAAATCGGCGATCCGACGCTCGGCAAAGAAACGGCTCGCGGCGTCGAGACGACGCTTCACGGCGAATATGGGCGCCTCTCTTTTACGGTGAACGGTTTTTACACCGACTACAAAGACTTCGTCGCGCTTATTCCCAATGGTGAAGAGGAAGACGATCTTCCGGTCTTTGAGTTCTCGGCGCATGACGCCGTCTTTAAAGGCTTCGAGGCTCAGGCGGACGCCGACTTGTTCTCCGCAGGAGATTTCAATGTCGCGGCGAGGGCCCAGCTCGATTATGTGCGGGCGAAGTTCAAGGAGGATGGCGGAGATGTTCCCCGCATTCCGCCGTTGCGGACCCTGTTTGGTCTTGAAGCAACCTCGCCTCATATCGACCTGCGCGGCGAGCTGGAGATTGCGGCGGAACAGGATCGCATCGCCGATTACGAACTCCCCACCGACGGCTATACAATGGTGAACCTCGCGGCGACCTGGCGGCCGGGGGGCGAAGATCATGGCCTCTCGGTGCAGCTTCGCGCCGATAACGTCACCAACGAAGAAGCTCGGCTCGCGACGTCATTCCTGAAAGACGTTGCGCCGCTGCCCGGCCGCAATATCAGGCTCACGCTTCGCGGGGAGTTTTAAACGAAAATGGCCCGCCGCGTGATGCGGCGGGCCATTTTCTACTGGTGTGATTGTTTGTTTAGAGGCTGTTTTGGGGGGCCTTGACCGCTGTCAGCGCTGCAAACTGTATGCGCTCCTCGTTATCAAGCGCCTGGTCGCCGTCTTCGTCGGCGGCGTCGAATTGCGCCACGCGTTTTTCTTCAAGTTCCGCTTGGGAAATCTGTTCATCGCCATTCGAGAGTTCGGCGAATTGCTCTTCCGCTGTCGCAGCAGCCGTAACGTCGCCCTCAACAGCCGTTTCCGCAGACCCTTCTTCGGTTTCCACGACTTCATCGGGAATATTCAACGCCGGATCGTTGATCGGTGCGCGGGCCGAAGCGTAAGCGATGAACTCGCCTTTATCGACCGCGCCATCTTTATCGAGGTCGGCCTGTGAAAACTCCGAAGCCGCATAAAGCTTGGCTTCCTCACGGGTCTCGACCTGGCTGGCGTCGATAATCGCGACAGTTTTGGTTTTCATCGTCGCTTCAGCGGCGGCGCCGGTTTCAAGGTCAGCATCCTGCGCGCTGGCGGCGAACGGCGCGAGCGCAAAAGCCGAAGCGCTGAGAATAAGTGTGCGTAACATAATAGCCTCCTTAACAGGTTTTGTTCAGGCGCTCATCGTTGCGCCGTGTAAGGAAGAGTTAGGCATGTTCGCGAGACTTGTTAGTTAAGCCTTGGTCATGACTTCATCGTCATGAACGCAATTTAAGACGCGCAGCGTGGAACTAGATCATACCGCTGATTTTTCTATCGTGGCCGGGCGTTCGCCGGAGGAAAACATCGCTTGCATATCCACGGAAGACTCTTTTCCGATGCTGTCGAAGTTATCCGCAAGCCATGCGTCGGCGATTGCGCGGCCTTTTTCTTTCAAGGCGGACAGAAAGCCCCAATCCGTGCGGAATTTGCTCGCCACATCGTAATCCTCGAGCGCTCGGTCGGAGCGAATGGAGTGAATGCGGATATTGCGCAGCCGGTCGCGGTACTCCTCTTTGATCCAGCCGTCGTCAAGCAGCTTGTGGACGAAATTGATTGCGCGCAATTCCCGCAGCAAAGACGAATTGAAGCTGATCTCGTTGATCCGGTTCATGATCTCGGCGGCGGTGACCGGCGTATCGTCGCGTTCGATCGGGTTTACATGAACGATGATGATGTCGGACGTCGCCGCCTCATAGAAAAACGGAAACAGGACGGGATTGCCCATATAGCCGCCGTCCCAGTAATCTTCGCCATCGATCGTCACCGCCTTGAAAATGAAAGGCAGGCACGCGGAAGCGCAGACGACATCCGTCGTCATGTCCTTCGTTTCAAAGACATGCACCTTGCCGGACCGCACATTGGTGGCGGCGATAAAAAGTTTGAACTTTGTGCATTCTTTCAGGCTGTCAAAATCAATACAGCCGTTGAGAATGCGCCGCAGCGGATTCACGTCGAACGGATTGAACTGGTAGGGCGAAAAAGCGCGCGTAACCGCGTCGAAGATCTGATAGGAAACGGCGCTCGCTATGTTCGCGACCGGCGAGGTCATGGGAAATGGTCCCGCCGTCACCGGGCTGTAGATTTCGCCTGCGGCGCTGATCCTCGTCCATAAGAGGTCGAGCGTTTTGCGCGCTTCCTCCGCGCCGCCTTTGTGAAGACCGTAAGCAACGGCCGCCGCATTGACAGCGCCGGCGCTCGATCCGGAAATCGCCTCTATCTCAAGGCGGTCGTCTTCGAGGAGGCGGTCGGCGACGCCCCAGGTGATGGCGCCGTGGGAGCCGCCGCCCTGAAAGGCCAGGTTGATCGTTTTTTTCTTCGCCATCAGTGCGCGACCCAGCCGCCATCGATCTGATGCGCGGCGCCGGTGATGGAGCTCGCTGATTCGGAACACAGAAAGACGGCGAGGGCGGCGATCTCCTCCACCTCGACGAATTTCTTGGTCGGCTGTTCACCGAGCATCACGTCTTTCACGACCGACTCTTCACTGATCCCGCGGGCTTTCGCAGTGTCGGCGATCTGGTTTTCAACCAGCGGCGTTTTCACATAGCCGGGGCAGATCGCGTTGCATGTGACGCCGTGTTCGGCGCCTTCAAGCGCGATGGTTTTCGTGAAACCGACAATGCCGTGCTTTGCTGCAACGTAAGCCGATTTGAACGGAGAGGCGACGAGCCCGTGCGCGGACGCAATGTTGATGACGCGTCCGAAACCGCGCTTTTTCATCCCTGCGAAAACAGCTTTGGTCGTGTGAAAAGCTGAAGTGAGGTTGATCGCGATGATGGCGTCCCATTTCGCTTCGGGAAAATCCTCCACCGGCGAGACATGTTGGATGCCGGCATTGTTCACGAGAACGTCCACTTGGCCGAAGGCGGTTTCGGCCTCGGCGATGAGATTGCGGATCTCCTCCGGCTTCGTCATGTCGGCACCATTATAGAGAACCTTGACGCCATATTTGTCCTCAAGCCCGGCGCGCACGCCCTCGATCTCTCCGGGGTCCCCGAAGCCGTTGAGCATGATGTTCCAGCCCTCGGCCGCGAAACCGGTCGCAATGCCGAGTCCGATGCCGGAGGTCGAGCCCGTAATGACGGCGTTAAGCGGTGAAGCCATGGGTAACTCCTTTGTGCTTGTCCTGGCGCTTTGCCTAGCATAAATGCTGCATCGCACAAACGGCTGTTTTCCGCGCTTTGTTCCAGCTTTTGCTTCTTTCCGGAGCCGGGCGCCGTTACACTCTCTAATCGCAGCAAATAGGAGCGCTTCCCATGCCACGTTTCGCCGGTCTTGTTTGCGTATTATCCGCCCCTTTCGCCCTCGCTTTGACCAGCGCCGCTAGTGCCCAGATGTCGGTCACCACTATCGGCGCCACGGACGCCGTTTCGTGTTATGAAAATGCGCGCAACGATTTTTCACGCGATAGTGATCCCTGCGACAAGGCGCTTAAAGACAATGCTATGTCGCGCGCCGACCGGAAAAAGACCCTGGTCAATCGCGGCATCATCTATAACCGCACTGGAGAGGTCGGCGCCGCCATCGACGACTTCAACACCGCGCTCGACCTCGACGGCTCCCTAGGCGAAGCCTACCTCAATAGGGGCAACAGCTATTATCTGATGCAGCGCTATGACGACGCGCTCGCCGATTATGAACAGTCGCTCGGTTTCGATCTCAATAAGCCCTGGGCGGCCTGGTATAATATCGGCCTCGCCTATGATGCGCAGAAATTGCCGGAAAAGGCGAAGGAAGCCTATCAGACGGCGCTCAATCTCAATCCGGATTTCACCCAGGCGCAGCAGAAACTCGAAGGCCGCAATTGAGCTTCGTCACCCATCTCGAATGTTCCTACACTGGCGAACGCTATGAGGCGGGCCAGGTTCATGGCCTGTCGAAAGCGGGCAAGCCGTTGCTTGTGCGTTATGACCTAGGGTCGCTATCAAAGATGATCCGCAAGGATTTGCTTGCCGCGCGTACGGACGGTTTCTGGCGCTACCGCGAGTTCCTGCCGGTCGCCAAACCGGAAAACCGTATCAGCCTCGGCGAGGTGATGACGCCGCTGATCCGCCTGACCCATACGGAGAAAAAAGCTGGCGTCACCGGAGAGATCATCGTCAAGGACGAGGGCCGACTGCCCACCGGATCGTTCAAGGCGCGCGGGCTCGCTCTCGCGGTGTCCATGGCGAAGGAGCTGGGGCTCCATCATCTCGCCATGCCCACCAATGGCAATGCCGGCGCAGCCATGGCCGCTTATGCGACCGCGGCGGGGATGAAGACCACCATCTTTTGTCCCGACGACACGCCGCAGGTGAATGTGGATGAGATCGCGCTGCAGGGCGGCGACGTCTATCGCGTCAACGGCCTCATCAATGACTGCGGCAAGATTGTCGGCGAGGGGAAAGAGAAAGCCGGCTGGTTCGACGTGTCGACCCTGAAGGAGCCCTATCGCATCGAGGGCAAGAAGACGATGGGCCTCGAACTCGCCGAACAGCTCGGCTGGGATTTGCCCGACGCGATCTTTTATCCCACCGGCGGCGGGACGGGTCTCATCGGCATGTGGAAGGCTTTTGAGGAATTGGAGGCGATCGGCTGGATCGGCTCCAAACGCCCGAAAATGATTGCCGTGCAGGCGGCAGGCTGTGCGCCCATCGTGAAAGCCTGGGAATCGGGCGAGGAGCACGCGCCCTTGTGGGAGAACGCCTGGACCGCCGCGGCGGGCATCCGCGTGCCGGTCGCCGTCGGCGATTTCCTGATCCTGCGCGCCGTGCGCGAATCCGATGGGTTCGCCGTCGCCGTCGAGGAAAATGACATCTTCAAGGCGCGCGACGCCATCGCCCGCGAGGAGGGACTGCTTCTCTGTCCTGAAGGCGCGGCCACATACGCCGCCTACAGACAATCTCTCGACGACGGACGCATCTCGAAATCCGACCGCGTCGTTCTTTTTAACTGCGCCACGGGATTAAAGTATCCCATGGAAGCTAAGACCGGCTTTGTCGACCGCACGAAGCCGATTGATTACGCTCAATTCTGAGCGGGACAATTGGACAATCCTCACGCCTTGCGCTAAGTGCCCCCGCAAGAACGAACAGAAGGATCATCAGACCAGTGAACAACTAGGCCGGAACACCCGATACGCCGCCGCAGGTTTCACGAGAGATGCCGCGCGCTTTTTTCTTATTTCCGACCGGAGTTCATATGTCAGATCTTCAAAACCGCCCGCTTGCCGGGCCAAACCCCAATGAAAAACACCCGATGGATGGGATCGTCCAAGTCGGCTTTTTAAAGCCGCTTGTAAACCAGCCTAATGTCGAGATCGGCGACTACACTTATTACGACGATCCCGCCGGGCCGGAGCATTTCTATGAGCGCTGCGTGCGCTATCACTTCGAGCATATGGGTGACCGGCTGGTTATTGGCCGCTTCTGCGCAATTGCATCCGGCGTTCAGTTCATCATGAACGGCGCCAATCACCGGATGGACGGGCTCTCCACCTATCCCTTCGCCATCTTCGGCAAGGGCTGGGAGGATCCGGACCATGACTGGGCGAAGGGATCGCGCGGCGACACCGTCATCGGCAATGATGTCTGGATCGGCACGGACGCCGTCATCTTGCCCGGGGTTACGATCGGCGACGGCGCGATCATCGGCTCCAAAGCGGTCGTCGCCTCGGACGTTCCCGCTTATGGAATTGCAGTCGGCAATCCAGCACGAACGCTGCGCCAGCGCTTTGACGAGAAGACCGTCGAACGGCTTCTCGCCGCCGCCTGGTGGAACTGGCCGGCGGAGCGGATCACCGCCAATCTCGACGCCATTCGCGGCGCGGATGTCGCCATGCTCGAGCGGGCCAGCGCCTGAAGCAGACTGCGGCGGATTATGACCGATCTATCCGCAAAGCGTGCAAAGGCATGGCGCAATTCTACTGAAGCGGGAGAATATCGAATAGACGCCATAGAACAGTGATAGATTGTAACATTAACGGCTTGTCATGTAAGCATTCTAGCGACAATACTCTTTAGCGTCTGCTCATTTTGCGCTGTCCGCCAATGAGTTATGGGGTTTCAGGCGGTCAGGGCCGGGCTTGTTGGGCGACGTGCGACGCGGAGGGGGCGGAGCATGAACAGGCAGTTCTCTTTATATCTTGACGCGGTGCGTTTCAGCGCCGCCGTTGGCGTGCTTTTTTCTCACTTTGTCATGCAGCGTTGGACCGGCGGCGCCTTTCCCGTCAAGGCGTCGGAGTTCTTTGGGCAAGTCGGCGTCGACCTCGTCATGGTCTTCTTCGTGCTGTCCGGTTTCGTGATCGCCTATACAGTCGAGATAAAAGACAAATGCTGGAGCGATTATGCGTTCAGCCGGGCGACGCGCATGTACTCGGTGGCGCTGCCGGCGATTGTCATTGCTTTTTTCTTCGACCGCAGCGGGGCGGCGTTAAATCCGGAAGCTTATGACGGCTGGTGGTATGCGGAACATTCCCTTACGGAGCTTTTCCTCCGGGGCGCGAGCTTCACCAATGAGTTCTGGGCGGCGCCTTTCCGCATGGGCTCCAACGGACCCTATTGGTCGCTAGGCTATGAGGTCTGGTATTATGTTCTTTTCGGCTTTGCGGCGTTCTCGAAGGGGCTGATCCGCCTCGCGGCTTTCACAGCCGTGCTGCTTCTCGCCGGACCGGGGATCGCGCTTCTCGGCGTCGTCTGGATGATGGGCGTCTTCCTTTATCGCCTGATGGGGAAGGAGCGGCGCGCCAGACTCTCGAATGGCGGCGTGATCGCGGCGAGCCTCGCCGCTGGGCTTCCCATCGCCATGTATTTTGCAGCGCGGCTCTTCGACCTCAATGACGTGCTCTTTGAAATGAGTTTCCGGGTCGCGGCGGATCTTGGGCTTCAGGGGGCCGTGGGACGCGCTGAACTTTTCATCTGGCACTGGTTCGTGGGCGCGCTTGTGGGCGTTCATTTCTGGAGCGTCGCGATGCTGCTCAGGAACCGGCCAGGCGAGGCGCCCCAATGGCTCTCCCGGCCCATACGCTGGCTCGCCGGAGCGTCGTTCTCGATCTATCTCGTCCATTACCCTGTAATGCAGGCTCTTCACGCTATCCTCGCCGGCGATCCCGCCAGTCCATACCGGATGGCGTTAATGGCGGCCCTGACCTTGGCCCTATGCCTGGTCTTCGCCGAACTGTTTGAACGCCCGCTGCCGACCTTCAGGAGACAGCTCCGCGGTTTGGCGGCGCAGTTTTCTTCGGCTTCTACCCGTATTGCCTCCTGAAAAATAAGGTTTTTTCCGAAAGAAAATTCTACGGGAAAAATTTACTTGGCATGAGAACAAAAAGGGAATAAAGAACAAATAACGAACTCGGGAACCAAGGGAGCGTCTTATGGAAAACGAAAGCTTGCGCGACGTCGTCGGACTCGGCGTACTCATTCTGGTCATCGGCGCGGCCCAGTTCTGGAGCGTCATTCTCGGGGCGTAATCGGCGTTCCTTTACATCCGAAGCTGGTAGGGACGCGAAGGTGACGGCGCACTTCATCCATTTGCATCTGCACTCGGCCTATTCTCTCGCCGAGGGAGCGATCCCCATCGGCCGGGTGAAGGATCTCTGCCTCAAAGCGGGGATGCCCGCGGTCGCGGTCACCGACACCAACAATCTCTTCGGCGCGCTGGAAGCCTCTGTCACCCTCGCCGGGGCCGGGATCCAGCCCATCGCCGGGCTTCAACAGGCTTTTGACGGCGCCGATTTCGGGCTCCAGACCCCTCGCGGCGGACGCCAGCCCTTCCTCGTCCTCCTCGCCCAGTCTGAGGCCGGTTATCAGAACCTTCTGAAGGTGACGAGCGAGGCGTTTTTGAACTCCCGCTCGGAAGAGGGGACCTGCGCCGGTCTCGACTGGCTGGAAAGCCATAGCGACGGCGTCATCTGCCTTACCGGCGGCTATGACGGGCCTGTCGACCGGCTTCTGCGCGAGGACCGCAAGGCGGAGGCGAAGGCGGCGCTTCAGAAGCTTGCAGGCCTTTTTCCGGACCGGCTTTACGTCGAACTCCAGCGCCACGCCGCGCGCGACGATGAAAGCGTCGAGGAAGACCTCATCGATTTCGCCTACGAACTCGATCTGCCGCTTGTCGCAACCAACGAACCATTCTTTCCGACCCCGGACGATTATGAGGCCCATGACGCGCTTCTCTGCATCGCCGAGGGCGCCTATGTGCATCAGGACGACCGGCGGACGGTGACGCCCGACCATTATTTCAAATCGACGGAGGAGATGGCGGCGCTCTTCGCCGATCTGCCCGAAGCAATCGAGAACACTGTCGAAGTGGCGAGACGCTGCGCCTACCGGCCGCGTTTCCGCGATCCGATCCTGCCGCGCTTTGCGGGCGAGGGGGAGGAGGCCGCCGCCGCCGAGGCCATGGAGCTTGAGCGGCAGGCGCGCGAAGGTCTCAAGGCGCGGCTGCGCGCTCATGAACCCGCGGCCGATGAAAGCGAATATTGGGACCGGCTCAAGGTCGAACTCGACATCATCAACCGGATGGGGTTTCCGGGCTACTTCCTCATCGTCGCCGACTTCATTAAATGGGCAAAGCGCGAGGGTGTGCCCGTGGGGCCGGGCCGCGGCTCCGGCGCGGGGTCGCTCGTCGCATGGGCGCTGACCATCACCGATCTCGACCCCTTGCGGTTCGGGCTCCTCTTCGAGCGCTTCCTCAATCCCGAACGCGTCTCCATGCCGGACTTCGATATCGACTTCTGTCAGGACCGCCGCGACGAGGTGATCCGCTACGTTCAGGGAAAATACGGCCGCGACCGCGTCGCCCAGATCATCACCTTCGGAAAGCTGCAGGCGCGGGCCGTGCTGCGCGATGTGGGCCGCGTCCTCAACATGCCGTTCGGGCAGGTCGACCGCATCTGCAAGCTGGTGCCGAACAATCCGGCCAATCCCGTGACGCTCGCCGAGGCGCTCGAGACCGAACCGCGCCTCAAGGAACAGCGCGACGAGGACGAGGCCGTAGCGGCGCTCATTGAAAAAGCGCTGAAGCTCGAAGGGCTCTACCGTCACGCCTCGACCCATGCAGCCGGCGTCGTCATTGGCGACCGGCCGCTCGACGAGCTTGTGCCGCTTTACCGCGATCCGCGCTCCGACATGCCGGCGACCCAGTTCAACATGAAATGGGTGGAGCCGGCGGGCCTCGTTAAATTCGACTTCTTGGGATTAAAGACGCTCACCGTCATCGCCCGCGCCGTCGGCTACGCGGCCGAGCGCGGGATCGATCTCAAAATGGAGGAGATCCCTCTCGACGACAAGCCGACCTTCGAAATGCTGGGCGAGGGCGCGGCGACGGGGGTCTTCCAGCTGGAAAGCACCGGCATGCGCTCGACGCTGCGCGCTATGAAGCCGGACACGCTGGAAGACATTATCGCGCTCGTCTCGCTCTACCGTCCGGGCCCGATGGAGAACATCCCCACTTACATCGAACGCAAACAGGGCCGTCAGGAGCCGGATTATCTCCACCCGCTGCTCGAGGGCGTGCTGAAGGAAACCTACGGCGTCATCATCTATCAGGAACAGGTGATGCAGATCGCGCAAATTCTTTCCGGCTATTCGCTGGGCGAGGCCGACCTTCTGCGCCGCGCCATGGGCAAAAAGAAAAAGGAGGAGATGGATCTTCAGCGCGTGCGTTTTGTCGACGGCGCCAAAGAAAAAGGCGTTCCGGCGGCGAAATCCTCCTCCATCTTCGATCTGGTTCAGAAATTCGCAGGCTACGGCTTCAACAAATCCCACGCCGCGGCCTACGCCTATATCGCCTATCAGACGGCCTGGCTGAAAGCCAACTATCCGGCGGAGTTTCTCGCGGCGTCCATGTCTCTCGACCGCGCCAACACCGACAAGCTAGCGATCTTCCTGAAAGAGGCGCGGCGCACCGAGGTGAAAGTTCTGCCGCCGCACATCAATCATTCGGAAGCCGACTTCTCCGTGAAAGACGGCGCCATTGTCTATGCCCTCTCGGCGGTGAAAAATGTCGGCGAAGGCGCCATGGCGCATATCGCACAGGAGCGGGCGCGAAACGGCCCGTTCAAGGACTTGATCGACTTCGCCGAGCGTGTGGACCTCAAGCAGGTAGGCAAGCGCTCCCTGGAAAACCTCGCCCGCGCCGGAGCGCTCGACGGTCTTTGCGCCTCGCGGGCGCAGGCTTTCGCGTCCGCCGAGCTTCTGATCCGCACCTCTGCGGCGCATCAGGAAGAACAGCAAAGCGATCAGGGCGGACTATTCGCCCTCGACGATGCGCCGGCGCTCGCCAAGCCGAAACTGCCCGCCGCTGAGGAATGGACGCCGCAGGTGCGCCTCGACGAAGAACGCGCCGCCGTCGGGTTCTATTTCAGCGGGCACCCCCTCGATGATTACGAAAAGGAGCTGAAGCGCCTCAATGTCGCGACCTATGCGGAGGCGCAGGCGCGCGCCAAAACCGGGCGCGCCGCGCTGCAGATGGCCGGCGTCATTCGCACGGTCCGCATGCGCCGCTCGAAAACCGGCAAGCCCTTCGCCTGGGTCGAAATGTCGGACCAGAGCGGTGAATATGAAATCACCGTTTTTTCTGAAACACTGAACGCGTCGCGCGATCTCATGGAGTCGGGGTCTCTTGTGCTCGTCGGCGTCACCGTGGAGGAGCGCGATGGCGATGTGCGCTTCACCTGCGAGACCATGCGCGGTCTCGATGCGGCGGCGGCGTCGACCGTTTCGCAATTGCGGGTCTCGGTGACCTCGCCTGACGCGCTTGAGGGGTTGAAACGCCGGCTCGCTTCGGTGCGGCCGGCGAGCCCCCGGGAAAGCGGCTCCGTCGTCGTTGTCATGCGCCTGCCGGAAACCGGCCGTGAGGTCGATCTTGCCCTGCCAGGCGTCGCCGCCTGCACGCCGGCCATGCGCGGGGCTTTGCGCAGCATCAACGGCGTCGCCGACGTGGAATTGATTTAGGCGAACCGGCCTAGAGGCTGTGTTTCAGAAAAGATCTCAAAGCGTCTGAAAATTCAGGACGTTTCAGGCCCAACGTGATGTTCGCTTTAAGCCAGCTCAGCTTGTCGCCACAATCGTGACTCTGGCCCTCATATTCGAACGCGTAAAAGGACTGGGTTTTCATCAGCGCGTCCATGGCGTCGGTGAGCTGGATTTCCCCGCCCGCGCCCCTTGGCGTCGTTTCAAGGAGCCTGAAAATCTCCGGCTGGAGGATGTAGCGCCCGGTGATGGCGAGGTTCGACGGCGCGACCGCCGGGTCGGGCTTTTCAACCATGCCCGACATTTCAAACAAGCGCCCGGAACGCTCGCCCTTTGGCGCGACGACGCCGTATTTATTAGTGTCTTCTTTCGCCACTTCCTCGACGGCGATGATGTTGCCGCCGGTCTTTTCATATTGCGTCACCATCTGGGCGAGGCATCCCGGCTTGCCGTCGATAACGACATCGGGAAGCGATACGGCGAAGGGTTCGTCACCGATAATGTCGCGCGCGCACCAGACCGCATGACCAAGGCCTAGCGGCGCCTGCTGGCGGGTGTAGGAAAGCGCGCCCGCTTTCGGAATGACGCCGCGCACGCTGTCGAGAATGGCGGTTTTCTTTTTCGCCTCGAGCCCCGCCTCGAGTTCGAAGGCGTGATCGAAATAATCCTCGATCGCGCCTTTGCCGCGCCCGGTGACAAGCACGACGTGCTCCATCCCCGCCTCGAAGGCTTCGTTGACCACATAGTCGATCAGCGGCCGGTCGACGAGCGGCAACAATTCCTTCGGCGTCGATTTCGTTGCAGGCAGAACGCGCGTGCCGTGGCCGGCGACGGGAATGACGACTTTGCGGAGAGGCTTCATGAGGCTTCCATTATCTCTGCGTTAACACTTTCAGGGCGCCATCAAGACTTTGATAGCGGTTCGATCTTATCCTTGTCCCGGCGGCGAAGATCAACCGGCCGCCGCGCGGGAAGGGCGTTCCGCATCAAATGGCCTTATGGGCGCCTTGAAACCGTCCGGACGAAAGGCTGTTCTTGCACCGGGGCGGGGCTCTGCGCATATGGTTGAGGCGCGGATCGCGCCCGTGCAGGGCCGAGAGACATGTATGAGCGATGAAAACGAAGCAAAATCAAGGGAGTCAGCTGGCGCCCGCAATCCGCTGGGCGGCGAGGGGCCGTTGATTCAACCGAAGAAACAGAGCTTTTTCGCCGGCCTCTGGTCGAATTTTCTAGCCGGCGTCGCAGTCGTGGCGCCCATCGGCATCACCATCTGGCTTTTTTATCTCCTCTTCACCGGCCCGATGGCGAACCTTGACGCCTTCGTCAAACGCACGCTGCCCGCCGGAAATTACGAAACTGTAGTACAGGTGATACCCGGCATCGGGGTTCTCCTCGCTTTCATCGTCATCATTCTCGTCGGCGTTTTCGCCAAGAACATCATCGGCCGGTCTTTCATCCGCGCAGGCGAGCGTCTGTTCGAATCCGTTCCTGTGGTTCGCAATGTCTTCGGTTTCTTCAAGAACGTTTTCGAAACGGCGCTGCGCCAGTCGGACCGGTCGTTCAAGGAAGTGGCGCTGGTGGAATATCCGCGCACCGGCGCCTGGGTCATGGCCTTCGTCGTCGGCGAAACAAAGGGCGAAGTGCGCGCGCGGCTCGACGATATGGGCGATCATCTGACCTCAATTTTCATTCCGACTGTGCCGAACCCGACCTCCGGCTTTCTGCTTTTCGTGCCGCGCAAGGATCTGCGCATCCTGAAAATGACGGTGGAGGAAGCGGCCAAGGTGGTTTTCTCGCTCGGTCTTGTCACGCCGGAATATGCGGACGGCGCCGAGGCGGCGCGGCGGCTCGAAGCGCTCGCCGAAGAAGCGCGGAACGAAAAGGCGCCGCTGCGCAAACGGCTATTCAGCAAGAAAGCCTAGCCCGCACTGAGCAATTTCACGGCATCATCGCGGCTGAAAAGATAGAGCAGGGTGCGCAGCGCTTCGCCCCTCGGCGTGCGTAATTCAGGATCGCGATCGATAATCATTTTGGCGTCGTCACGCGCAGCGGCGAGAAGCTCGCCGTGAACTGCGATGTCGGCGAGGCGAAAGCGCGGGAAACCGGATTGCGCCGCGCCAAGAAAATCACCCGCGCCGCGCAGGCGCAGATCCTCCTCGGCGATGACGAAACCGTCCTCTGTGTCGCGCAACACTTTGAGGCGCGCTTTCGCGGTTTCGCCGAGCGGCGGTTTGTATAAGAGGATGCAACTCGACTTCTTGTCGCCGCGCCCGACGCGCCCGCGCAGCTGATGCAGCTGGGCGAGGCCGAAACGCTCCGCATGTTCGATAATCATGATGGTGGCGTTGGGCGCGTTGACGCCGACTTCGATCACCGTCGTTGCAATCAGAACGGATAAGTCGCCGCGATAGAATTTCTCCATCACGGCGTCCTTGTCCGGGCCCGACATACGGCCGTGAACGAGACCGACGCGATCGCCGAGTACGGCTTTCAGACTCTCGAAGCGTTCTTCCGCTGCGGTGAGATCGATGATGTCGGATTCCTCCACCAGCGGGCACACCCAATAGGCCTGATTGCCTTCCGCGGCGGCGCGCCTCACCGCCGCTATCATTTCATCAAGCCGGCTCATGGGAATGGCGCGTGTATCGACCGGCTTTCGTCCCGGCGGTTTTTCTGTGATGCGGCTATGCTCCATATCGCCATAGGCGGTGAGGGCGAGGGTGCGCGGGATCGGCGTCGCCGTCATCACGAGGAGATCCGGCTTCGGGCCTTTCTGCGTCAGCGCAATGCGCTGGCGCACGCCGAAACGGTGCTGTTCGTCGATGACGACGAGGGCAAGATCTTTGAACTCGACGCCTTCCTGAAACAGCGCATGCGTGCCCATCAGAATATCGATCTCGCCGCGTTTCAGCCGTTCGAGTTTTTCATTTCGCGCGGCGCCCTTGTCGCGGCCGGTGAGGATTTCCATGCGGACGCCGGTCGCCGCCGCGAGATCGGCGAGCGATTCCAGATGCTGGCGCGCGAGAATTTCCGTGGGGGCCATCAACGCGGCTTGCGCGCCTGTTTCAATCGCGCCGAGCATGGCAAAGAAAGCAACGATGGTTTTGCCAGAGCCGACGTCGCCTTGAAGCAGCCGCACCATACGTTCGTTGGATCGCATGTCGGCGAAGATTTCCTTCAACGCTTCCGTCTGCGCGCCGGTCAATGAAAACGGCAGCGCTTTTTTTGCGATGGCGATGCGCTTGCCATCGCCTTTGATGGCGCGGCCCTTGGTCTTGACGCGCGCCTTGCGAATGAGCGCGAGCGCAAGCTGGTTGGCGAGGAGTTCGTCAAAGGCGAGGCGTTGGCGCGCGGGAGAGAGGAGCGATAATTCTTCTTGCGCTGAAGGGGCGTGAACAATGTGGAGCGCCTTCTTCCAGCTATCCCAGTGATGTTTGGCAAGCCAATTCGGCTCCTGCCATTCGCTAAGTTCCGGCGCGCGCGCAACCGCCTGCGCCGCCGCCTTGCGCATCACCGCCGCGGACAGTCCCGCCGTCAGCGGATAGATCGCTTCATGCAGCGGCATGTCGCCGGGTTTGTCCGGATCGGCGATGTAATCGGGATGCGTCATCTGACGGGCGCCTTTGAACTCCTCGACCTTGCCGGAAACAAGACGCCGCGCGCCTTCTGGCAATTGCTTCGTCAAATAATCCGCGCGCGCATGAAAAAAGACGAGCGTCACGAAACCGGTCTCGTCAGAGCAGATGACTTTGTAAGGCGCGCGCCGGCCTTTCGGGCCGGGCTCATGCCGGTCGACCGTGACCTCCAGCGTGACGATGCGCCCCTCGGGCGCGTCGGCGACTTTCGGACGGAAGGAGCGGTCCACAAGTCCCGAAGGCGGCGTCAGGATAAGGTCGACCACGCGCGGGCCGGCCGCGCGGCCGATCAGCGCGGCGATCTTTGGGCCGACGCCGGTGAGGACAGTGATATCTGCAAAAAGAGGATTGAGAATGGCCGGCCGCATGGCGCTTCAATAGCGCTGTTCTCAGGTCTTTTCCATTTCGCTCGAAGGGCTAAAAGGCGGGATAAGGAGTTCATGGATGCTAAGATCGCTCGCTGCCATCATCATCGCCGTCATCGCCGGTCTCGCCGCTGCGAAAAGCGTCGAGGGCGGCGGGGCGGCCCTTGCGGGCGTTGAGGCTCCGTCTGCGCTCTATGGCGTTTTCTTGCTCGCAGGCTGGCTAGTCGGCGCCTTTGTCGCCGCCATGCTCGCGCTCATGATTGGCGGCCGGTGGGCGCCCCTGGGCGCGCTTGGCGCCGCGTCGATTTGCTTCGCGGCGTTCATGACGCTTATTTCCAATCCGCTGTCGTGGATGCTGTGGCCGGGCGCAATCATCGCCGCAGGCCTGGGCGGGTTTGCGGCGGTGCGGATCACCGGCGCGAAAATGCAGCACCCCGGCCTGACGCGTAAGCACGGTCTGTTCGATGAGTGACGCGATCCCGGCCGCGACCATCATCCTGTTGCGCGACGAGCCGCGTTTCGAAACGCTGATGGTGGCGCGTCACGCCAATATCGCCTTCGCTGGCGGGGCCATGGTGTTTCCCGGCGGGCGCATCGATGCGGGCGATCATGCCCCAGGGTGGAAAGACCATTGCAACGGCGCGGAGGGCGTTCCGGAAGATCAGCTTGCTCCCCGCATCGCCGCCATTCGGGAAGCCTTCGAAGAGACGGGGCTTCTGTTGGCGCGGCGCGGAGGGCGGATGATCGGGGCAGAAGCGGCGGCGCTCGGGTCCTGGCGAAAGCGCGTCGAGGACAATGACGCGTTGTTCCTTGAAATGATCAAAGGCGAAGGTCTGCGGCTCGCCCTTGATGAATTGCATTTCTTCGCCCGCTGGCGGCCGGGGTCAGAGGTTCCGCATCGTCGTTACGACACTTGGTTTTTCGCGGCGCGCGCGCCCGAAGCGCAAATCGCCGAGGAAGATGGCGGCGAAGCGACGGAGGTCGTCTGGGCGCCGCCCTCTGCGCTCCTCGCCGACCGTGACGCAGGCCGGCGCAAGATGATCTTTCCCACATCGCGCAATGTGGAGCTGTTGAATGTGAGTCCTTCCGCATCGGAGGTCTTCGATTTCGCCGCCAGGAGGAGGATCGATCTCATAGAGCCGCGCATCATCGAACGTAACGGCAACATGTTCCTCACCATCCCGGACGATATGGGCTATCCGGTGACGGAAGAAATTCTCGAAACCGCCATGAGGGATTAGGGGCGGCTGCTCGTTTCGCGAAAATAGTGAGAAATGGCGCGGCGCGTATATTCAAGCGCGATGGCGTCATAGAGCGCATGCGCGGCGATCGGCGCGAGAAGATTGTCCGTCGCCGCGTAAAGAATGCCGAGATAAACCCCGACCAGTCCAGCGATGAACGCATAAAGCGCCGTGCGCATATGCATCATGCCGAAAATAATATTGGTTGCGATGATGGCCACTGCCTCCGGCGCGAAACCGGTCATCCAGGTCTGCAGAACGCCGCGAAACAAAAGCTCTTCGGAAATGCCGGCGGCGATCGCCATGGCGGCGATGCGGGGCGGCGTGAACGAGAACCCGATTTCGGAAAAGAATTTGATCTGCGATTTCCGGAAAGAGGCGAAATGTTCAAGCGTGGTGTTGGAAAACCACCACAGGAACGCCGCGAGCGGCGCCGTCGCGATGACGCCAATGAGAACCGCATCGACGTCCATGTTGAATTGCGGG
The DNA here is from genome assembly GCF_965267305.1 of Hyphococcus sp. Lineage (GTDB taxonomy): Bacteria > Pseudomonadota > Alphaproteobacteria > Caulobacterales > Parvularculaceae > Hyphococcus. The sequence continues at coordinate 487,087 of NZ_OZ253945.1, forward strand.
CCTAGCGGCGTCTCGAAGAGGAAACTCAAGCCAATGGCGGCGAGCCCCATCAGCGCCGTGCCGCCAACGACAATCAGAAAAGTGCGTTCCTCCGAAGGCGGGTTCCGGTCCGCCATGTCAGCGCCGCTTCAAACTGCCGAGAACGCCGCGCACCAATTCGCGCGCCAGCGTTCTCGCGGCCGTTTTGAAGGCGGCTTCGCTGACGGTCTGGCGGTTCGAGCGCCGGCGCTTGGTTTTGCGCCCTGAAGATTTTTGCTTTTCTTCTTTTTCGCGGGCCTTTGCTTCTTGTTCGGCGAGCTTTTCTGCGCGGTCTCTCAGAACCTCATAGGCGGACTCGCGGTCAATCTCCTTGTCATATTTGTCGGCCATGTCGGAATAACGCAGGACGTTTTTGCGCTCTGCATCGGAAAGCGGGCCCATGCGTGAAGAGGGCGGGCGAATAAGCGTGCGCTGCACGACGCCCGGCGCGCCTTTGGCTTCGAGGGTCGAGACGAGCGCCTCTCCGATGCCGAGCTGGGTGATGACCTCCAGCGTTGAGAACGCCGGATTTGGCCGGAAGGTGTCGGCAGCGGCCTTGATGACCCGCTGTTCGCGCGGGGTGAAGGCGCGAAGCGCATGCTGCACGCGGTTGCCGAGCTGGCTTGAAACGCTGTCCGGCACGTCGAGAGGGTTTTGCGTCACGAAAAAAACGCCGACACCTTTCGACCGGATCAGCCGCACCACCTGTTCGACTTTTTCGAGCAGCGCTTTCGGGGCTTCATCGAATAGCAAGTGCGCCTCGTCGAAGAGGAATACGAGTTTCGGTTTTTCCGGGTCGCCGATTTCCGGCAGCTCTTCGAAAAGCTCCGACAACAGCCACAAAAGAAACGTCGCATAAAGCTTCGGCGTCTGCATCAGCTTGTCGGCGGCGAGAATATTGACGATCCCTGCGCCTTCGTCGTCGGTGCGCAGAAAATCCATGAGGTCGAGCGCAGGTTCGCCGAAAAACTGTTCGGCCCCCTGTTCCTCAAGCGTCAGGAGCCGTCGCTGAATGGCGCCGACAGAGGCGCGCGAAACATGGCCGTATTCGGCGGACAGTTCTTTCGCGCGCTCGGCGACATCGACCAGCAGCGCCCGCAAATCCTTAAGATCTAGGAGAAGCAGCCCTTCATCGTCTGCGAGTCGGAAAGCGAGGGTCAAAACCCCTTCCTGGGTTTCGTTGAGATCGAGGAGGCGCGCGAGAAGCAGCGGGCCCATTTCGGAAACGGTGGCGCGGACGGGATGCCCCTGTTCCCCAAAAAGATCCCAGAAGCAGATGGGAAATCGCTTCGCCTCATAAGGATCGAGACCGATCTTTTGCGCGCGCTCCGTCAGGAAGTCTTTTATTTCCACAGGCTCGGCGAGACCGGAAAGGTCGCCCTTCACATCGGCGACGAAAACCGGAACACCGGCAGCAGAGAGGCCCTCCGCAATAATCTGCAAGGTGACGGTTTTGCCTGTCCCCGTTGCGCCCGAGATGAGTCCGTGGCGGTTTGCGTATTTCAGAGACAGCGCTTCCGGCTTGTCGCTCTTTCCGAGAAAAACAGAGCTTTGCATGATTTTGTCTCCTGGCCGGCCGGCGGTGTTGTGCAGTGCGCAAGACCGCGATTCATGCGGCCTTTAGACCTGAATAATGTCCAAGCGCCCGGAATTATTGTCAAATCTGTAATGCGGATGCCGCAACAGCCCATTTACGGCGATGTGGGTTGGGGATAAAATCCATCAGCTGCGCAAGAAACGCCAGTCGAGGGAATAGGCGCGGGGGCGCGGCGCAGCGTATCAGAGTATTGACATCGGGCGAAGCAAACGCACCAGGAAGGGGAACATCATGCTTAGGATTCTTCTCGTCATCGCTGTCGCGCTGGCGGTTATCATCGGGTTGACGCAGCTCATGGGCCGCGACGCCCCGGAGCCGCTTGAAAATGCGGCTGAGGCCATTGAAGACGCAGCCGAGGATGTCGGCGACGCAGTCAGCGATATGGGCGACGACATGACAGAAGACGACGGCGCCATGGAGGAAATGGGCGAGACTGTGGACGACGCCATGGATGCGACCGGCGACATGGCCGAAGACGCCATGGATACTATGGAGGAAGCGGCCGATGACGCCGGCGACATGATGCATGAAGCTGGCGAAGAGATGGAACAGGCCGCCGAAGACGCCGCCGCGGAAATGCAAGAGATGGCCGATGAGGCCGGCGACGAAATGGAAGAGGCTGCGGACGACATGGAAGACGCAGCCGACGAGGCGGCTGACGAAGCCGCCGAAGACGAGCCGCAAAACTAACCGACCCAAAACAGCACGCTTTTGCATCGAAAGCGCGCCAGAATGAAACACCGCCCGCATGTTAGCTCATGCGGGCGGTTTTAATGTTTACAGGGCGTTAAAGATGACGGATAAAATTTTAATCTGGTTGTAGCAATTGATCTCTTACTGTCCTGTCATGAGCAGTAGCGTTTTCAAAGTGAGCGAAACATGACCTCAGGCGGTGTGATCGATTTCAACCATCTGGAGAAATATGTCGCCGGCGACGATGCGCTTCGCGACGAAATTCTCGAGATTTTCGCAGATCAGGTGGCCCTTCTTCTGGATCAGTTCGACGTGTTCCAGACGGACGAGGCCTGGAAGAATACGGCCCATACGCTCAAAGGCGCCTCGCGCGGCGTTGGAGCCTGGAAACTCGGCGAGATCTGCGAAGACGCCGAAAACCTGATCGGCCCCGCGCCGGGCAAACAGGAAAGCCGGGCGACGCTTCTGGTGTCGCTTCGCGTCATGGCCTCCGACGCCATGGATGAAGCGAGGCGCTTCCGGCTGGCGGCGGCGATCTGACATTAACGCTTCAGTTCGGCCATCGCCTTTTCGATGCCGCCGAGCGTCAGCGGGAACATCCGTTCGCCGGTGAGTTCGCGCAAGAGCTTGGTCGACGGCACATAGTCCCAGCTGTCCTTGCGCACGGGATTGAGCCAGACGACGCGTTCGTACACATCGGTGACCCGCTTCATCCAGACGGCGCCGGCCTCCTCGTTGAAATATTCGACCGACCCGCCGGGCACGGTGATCTCGTAAGGCGACATGGAGGCGTCGCCGACAAAGATCACCTTGTAGTCATGGGGATATTTGTGGAGCACGTCCCAGGTTGGAATTTTCTCCGTCCAGCGGCGGCGGTTGTCCTTCCATACATAATCGTAAAGACAGTTATGGAAGTAGAAATACTCCATATGCTTGAACTCGGCGCGCGCGGCGGAGAAAAGCTCCTCGCAGATCTTCACGAACGGATCCATTGATCCGCCCACGTCAAAAAACAGGAGCACCTTGATCGTGTTGCGCCGTTCGGGACGCATCTTGATGTCGAGATAGCCGGCGCGGGCGGTTGCGTCGATCGTGCTGTCGAGATCGAATTCCTCCGCCGCGCCTTCGCGCGCAAAGCGGCGCAGCTTTCTCAGCGCCATTTTGATGTTGCGCGTGCCGAGCTCCACATTGTCGTCGAGATTCTTGTAGTCGCGCTTTTCCCAGACCTTGACGGCGCGGCCCTGGCGCTTGCCCTGATTGCCGATGCGGACGCCTTCGGGGTTATAGCCGCCGGAGCCGAAGGGCGATGTGCCGCCCGTGCCGATCCACTTATTGCCGCCTTCATGGCGCTTCTTCTGTTCTTCGAGGCGCTCTTTCAGCGTCTCCATCAGCTTGTCCCAGCCGCCGAGCGCTTCGATCTCCTTCATCTCTTCCGGCGTGAAATAGCGCTCGGTCATGAGGCGCAGCCAGTCTTCGGGAATGTCGGCGGTGATCTCCTCGCCGATGCTTTCAAGTCCCTTGAAGACATGGGCGAAGACCCGGTCGAACTTGTCGAGATTGCGCTCGTCCTTCACCAGCGCCGAACGCGAGAGATAATAAAAATCCTCGACTCTGCGGCCCGCGAGATCGGCGTCCATCGCCTCCATCAGGGTGAGATATTCCCGTAAGGAAACGGGCAGGCCGGCCGTCTTTAGCTCGTGGAAGAATTTTGCAAACATGGTCTATCCTAACGCGCGCCGTTGCAGACGAAAGCCCGCCCTGCAGTCTCGTGGTCCGAGCGGTTCCGCCCGTTTTCATCCGCATTCTTAGCGGCTTTCCGACGAGTCTGGCGCCATTTGAAAGATTCTGCTCTCCGATAGGTCAAACGTCGTCTCCTCTGCGGTTGGTGCGGCGGCGGACTTGCCGCGCGGCGAATTTCTCAACCGCGTCATCATACGCCAGCCGGCAAAGTGGTGGATAACTCTTCACCAACACTGGGTTTTATTGAAGAATTCGCGCGAGAGGCGAAAAATCGAAGGGGCCCGGTCAACCGCTGGATGCGTCGTCCGCCGCTATGCCGCGGCTGCATTTCTGAATTCGCGCGGCGTCATGCCCACATGGCTCTTGAAAGCGCGGTTGAAGGGGCCGATCGAGTTAAAGCCGCAGTCGAAGGCGATCGACAGAATCGGCCGGCCGTCATGCGCCGGATCGGATAGCAAATCCTTGGCGTAGTCGATGCGGCGCGCGTTAATGAACTGATTGAAATTCCGGTAGCCGAGAAAGCCGGTGATGCATTGCGTCACTTTGTAGTCCTGTTCGCCGAGGCTTGCGGCGAGGTCGGCGATTTTGAGATCGGGGGTCGCAAAACGCTGCTCTTCCTCGATAGCGCGGAGAATGCGCCGGGCCAGGTTCTCGTCGCTGGCGGCGGGCGCGGGGCTCGCCTTTCGCGCGCTGCGCGCCGGTAAGGGATGGCGTTTGCGGAACGAGACGGCGAGTCTTGCGCCGATGACAGCGACGGCGGCGCTGACAATAAGCGTTGATTCGGCCCATTGCGCGCCGATGCTCGTCTCATTGGCGTTCATCGCCCAAAGAAACGTTACGGCGATCATGGCGCCGAAGATCAGCGCGAAGAGCTGGCGAAAGCGTCTTTCATGCTTGGGCAGGGCGGCGCTGTAGCCCGAAAGAACTTCCACAAAGACCAGCACGACCGCGCCGATGCAAATGAGCGACGCGGCGTTTGCGGCGATCCGGCGGAGTTCGCCCGAGCCGGAAGGGACGCCCGCGATGTGCCAGTAGGATTCAACGGCGATGATTGCGGCGATGGCGAGGATATTCCAGCGTTCGATTGGTTTTTCAGCCCGAAAGAGCGTGCGCGAGAGCAGCCACAGCCAGCCGCACCCGGCGGAACCGCCAATCGCGAAGATGTATGTCATTGGCGCGCCGACATCGCCGGCATAATCCGCCGCTACGGATAACGCGACCGACGCGGTGAAGATCCACCACAAGATGTCGCATGGCGCGACCGGACCCAGCTTCGGCGCTGCGCGCTTCGCCAGGAGAGCAGACGCGCCGGCCCAGAAATCCGCCAGGCCGTTTTTTCGAAGCAATCCTTCCATGGCGTCACCTCTCGCCCTGACCCGCGCAAAGGTCGCTTCGGCGACATAATCGCCGTTTGCCCCCAAAAATACTGGCCGTTTTCCAAATCGGCGAGATCACGCCCGCCGGGCGCCCTTCATATCCGATCCGCGCAGGCGTCGAAAGCGCGAATGCGATGAGACGGCGCAGAGATCGGGCGAAAACGCCGGATTCAGCGGGCTTTGAGTCACCTTTTCGCGCCGCCCGCAAATCGAAAAAAAGAATAGGAGCCCCATTGTGACGACCCTGTTTGAGCCTTCCCCGGCCATGCCGTCTCCAGCCGGCCAATCGGCCTCGCGCCTATCCGGCCGGTGGCCCGACCGCCTCCTCAGCTTTACCGGCGTCTTGTGGTTTCTGGCGGCCGCGGCAGGTCAGTGGATTTTTGTTTACTATGTCGCCGCGTCTTATGTTCCCGCCCTCACTCAAAATGGATTTCCGGGTCTGGCGGATACGGCCTTGCCAAAGGGCTATGTGGCGGGCGACCTGATCGGCAATCTCGCCATAGCGTTTCATGTATTGATTGCGATCGTCATCATTGGCGGCGGGCCGCTGCAACTGACGCCCCAGATTCGCAATCGCTTCCCGGCGTTTCACCGCTATCTCGGACGCGCCTATGTGCTGACCGCAGCCGTGACGAGCGCAGCGGGCCTTCACCTCGTCTGGACGCGCGGTGTTCCCGGTGGGATGATCGGGCATATCGCGATCAGTCTCGACGCGGTGTTGATCTGGATCTGCGCCGCGATCGCCATTCGTTTCGCCATGACCCGGCAGATCGACCGGCACCGCCGCTGGGCCATGCGCCTTTTCATGGTAGCGAGCGCCGTCTGGTTTTTCCGCATCGGCCTTATGTTCTGGTTCATGACAACCGGCGGCATCGGGATCGATCCGGAAACCTTTGAAGGACCCTTTCTCACCTTCATGTATTTTGCACAGATGGCGATTCCCCTCCTGGTGCTCCAGCTCTATTTCCAGGCGCAGGATTCAACGGGCGCCGGGCTGAAGTTCGCCGCAGCGTTTGTGGTGCTGGCGGCGACCGGCGTGACAGCGTTGGGATCGTTTGCGGCGGCGATGGGGATGTGGCTGCCGCGATTGTAAGCCACAACCAGAGATCGCAGCTGCCTTCGCGCATGCGAAAGAGTTGGACGGACATGGAGGCGCAGCTTTTGCGCTTGGCGTAAACCCGGTTATGCTCCCGCTCATGGGGACGACATTTCTTCTGGTGATGATCGCCATTGTGCTGGCCGGGGCGGCGCTGGGCGTGACGGCGAGCCTCGGCCCGCGCGGGCGGGGCCCATGGGTCTACGGACAACTCGCCCTGATGGTCGGGATCTATGTGGGCTTCGCCCTGACGGGGATCGATCCTTCCGGCATCGTCCTGCGGTCATCGTTAACGCCCCTGGTGGTCGAAGGGATGACCGCGCTCCTGTTTCTGCTTCTGGGTCTTGCGGTTTTGCAGTCGGGCCGCATCTGGCTTCTCGGCGCGCTGATCCTCGGCCATGGCGGCGTCGACCTTCTCCACCTTTTAATGAAAGCGGACCACAGCCCCGCCTGGTACGCATTCATCTGCGCCATCTATGACGCCATAGTCGGAACGGGCGCCATCTGGCTCCTCAGTTCACCGAAAAAAGACTGAAAAGCCTAGGCTTTCGCCCCTTTCTTTTAATTGTGGTCGTGCTAGAGCCCCCAAGACTATTACGATACCCAGTCACGATAATCCGGAACAATCGGAGCGTCCCTATCATGGATCACGGAAGAAACGAGTTCGCCACCAATGAAAGCCTGAAGTCGCGCCGCGATGAGGCGTGCCCCGTGGGCCTGCCGTCGAAGTCGGGGATTTACGCGGCGCGCGCCAAAGGCGCCGAACTCTGGGACGTCGAGGGCAAGCGTTATATCGATTTCATCGGCGGCATTGGCGTTCTCAATGTCGGCCATGCGCATCCGAAGGTCGTCGAGGCGATCAAGAAGCAGGCCGAGAATTTCATCCACACGGCGTTCGGCATCGCGCAATATGAAAGCTATGTGGAAGTCTGCGAAAAGCTGAACCGCATCGCGCCGGGCCCGACGAAAAAGAAAACCGCGCTGTTCAACTCCGGCGCGGAGGCGGTCGAGAACTCGGTGAAGTTCGCGCGTCAGATCACCGGCCGCCCGGGCGTCATCGCCTTTGAAGGCGCTTTTCACGGACGCACGCTTCTGGCGACGACCCTGACGGGCAAGGCAAAACCCTACAAGGTCGGGTTCGGCCCTTATGTCCCCGCCGTGTTTCATGCGCCTTATCCCGACAGCTATCACGGCATCTCGACCGAAGGCGCGCTCAACTGTCTCGATCATATTTTCAAGACCGCGATCAACGCCAATGAAGTCGCAGCGATCATCGTTGAGCCGGTGCAGGGCGAGGGCGGGTTCAATCCCGCGCCAAAAGCCTTCCTCGAAGGCCTCAGGAAGAAATGCGACGACAACGGCATTCTCCTGATCGCCGATGAAATCCAGTCGGGCATGGGCCGCACGGGCAAATACTTCGCCTTTGAAAGCGTCGGCGTGGAGCCGGATTTCCTTTGTGTTGCAAAATCGATCGCCGCGGGGCTTCCGCTCTCGGCGCTCGTCGGCAAGGCGGAGCTCATGGACAAGGTCGTTCCGGGCTCCATGGGGTCAACCTATGGCGGCAACCCGGTCGCCTGCGCCGCCGCGCTTGCGGTGTTCGATATCTTCGAAACGGAGGGCCTGCTTGAGCGCGCAGTTGAAATCGGCGAGCGCACCGCGAAGCGCTGGAACGCGCTGAAAGCGAAACACAAGAACGTCATCGGCGATGTTCGCCAGGTCGGCGGCATGGTCGCGGTCGAGTTCGTGAAGGACGGCGACGCGAAACAGCCAAACGGCGATCTCGCGGGCGCAATCCTCACTGAGGCGCGCCAGCGCGGCCTCATCATGACCACAGCCGGCGCCTATGCGCAGTGCCTGCGCTCTCTGGTGCCGCTCGTCATCTCCAACGATCTCCTCGACGAAGGCCTCGACATTTTCGAAGAGGCTACGGAAGCGGCGATCAAGGGATAAGCGAGAAGGGTGCGGACGCTCTCGACGTTCATCATCTGGACCTGCGCGATTGTCTGGGTGGCGCTCGCGGTGCAGGGCGTCTTCGCCTATATGACGCTGGAGCCTTCGGGCGACGGCTTCACGCGCGGGCTCAATCGAGTCATGGAGTTTCTGCGCTGGGAGGCGATTGCGCTCGCCGCGGCCGTCATCGGCTTTCTGGCGGGACGAAACCGGCCGAAAGGCGATCTCTCCCATTTCGCTGCGCGCTGGCCGCTTTATCTCTCGGGCGGATTTTTCTTGCTGCTGATTGTTTTGTATGTTGGGGCGGTGATTGCCGCGCGGCTTTAAACTAACCGATTATAATTTGGCTCAATTAAAAAAGAACTCGTTGAGCGCTCTGTTCCATGGCGCGAAAATCCATGTGAATGGAATCACGAAGTAACAAATTACAGCAATAGTTATCAAAACCGGGAATGGCGACGTCAGAAACGGGTTTGGATCAGTCACATATTCCGTTGGAAATACGCTGTCAGCGAGCATATCGCCCAGAAACAGCGACATGAACATAACCGCAGTGGGAATGACGCCGCCGATAAGCCAGTAGATCCATTTGATAAGAATGTTCTTCCGCGAAATATAGATTGCGTAGCCCCAGCCTCGCATGAAGCCGAGTCCGAAACCAATAAACGGAACCATCACAGCAAACCAGCTTGCCTCTGCTGGCAGATTGCTGTCATCGGCGCCCAAATCTTCCAAGAGTATAAGTCCGCCGGCAATTAGCCCGAATGCAGCTGCGACAAACAAGCCCGCAATCAAGGCTATTTGAAAGAATGGTTTGTCGTCTAGTGACAGCATTCATTCAGGCTGACACAATACTTGCCAGCGGTAAATCGCGATGTTGCGGCAGTTACGCCTTCTTCCAGACGCTTCCCTTGCGCAGCGCATCCGCGACTTTGCCGGTCCGCTTGCCTTGCGTCGGGTGATGTTTCCAGAAGGCGTCGTCGAAGCTTTGCGCCGGGTCGCGATAGATGACGCCGAGCGGCATGGGATAGCCTTGCATGGGCAGATTAATGAGCATCTGCGCAACCGCCTTGCTGGTCTCGTCATGAACGAAGATGTCTTCGACAGGCGTCGCATTCTCGCCCACATCGACGACTTCGAGAGCCAGAGTCTTCATATTGAGTTTGAGGCCCTTGGCGCCGTTCGCGAACAGCATGGGCTTGCCATGCTCCACATGGATTTGCGTTTCAGCAGCGGTTTTCTTGGCGACGAAATCCTCGAACCGGTCCTTGTTGTAGACGATGCAGTTTTGGAAGATTTCGACGAACGCCGCGCCCTTGAATTCCCGCGCGGCTTTCAGGACCGGCGAGAGGTTCTTCGCGTCCGTGTCGATGCCGCGGGCGATGAAGCGCGCGCCGGCGCCAAGCGCAAAGGCGCATGGGTTCACCGGCGCGTCGATGGAGCCCGTGGGCGTCGAGGGCGAGCGCGTGCCGACGCGTGATGTCGGCGAATATTGGCCCTTGGTCAGCCCGTAAATCTCGTTGTTGAAGAGCATGATCTGCGTATCGACATTGCGGCGCAGGACATGCAGCAGATGATTGCCGCCGATGGAAAGCCCGTCGCCGTCGCCGGTGACGAGCCAGACATCGAGCTCAGGGTTCGCAAGCTTCAGTCCCGTGGCAAAGGCCGGCGCGCGCCCGTGGATCGTGTGGAAGCCATAGGCGTTCATGTAATAGGGAAAGCGCGAGGAGCAGCCGATGCCGGAGACGAACACCGTCTTGTCGGGATTGGCGCCCACATCGGCGAGGGTTTTCTGTACGCATTTCAGGATCGCATAGTCGCCGCAGCCGGGGCACCAGCGCACTTCCTGATCGGTGGCGAAATCTTTGGCGGTGAGGGGAGCGTTCATAAGATTACTCTTTTAGACGTTCTTATTGAAATTGCGGCGGGAAGGAGGCGGACCAGTCTTTGCCCGCACACTCGGCGCCGTTCAGATAGTTGACCTTCTCGATGACTTTAGACGAGACGCTCGTGTCGATGGTCTGCAAGCGGCGCATCTTCGAGCCGCAAAGGGAAAACTCTTTTAATTCGCTCCAGCCGTAAGAGACGACGGACGCGGAGAAGTCGGCGCTGGCGAAAGGCTCCAGATCGAGGAGGCGTTCTTCGTTGCTCTTGCCTTCGATCAGAAAAACGCTGACGCCGAAATAAAGCTGCGTCGGTTCAACCGAGCCTGTCTCGCGCCAGACAAAGACGCCGTAATTGGCGTCTGCGTCCGGCTGGACCACATCCACCAGCACGCGCACGGGTTTTTTCTCGCCGCAGGCGGCGAGCGCGGCGAGGGGGAGGAGCGCTAGCGCTATATTTCGTATGGCGCTCATTGGACGGCCATCCGGTTGATGTCGTTAAGCTGGCCCATGATCCGGCTGCGTTCGGAACGGGCCAGCGCGCGCACGAACTGTCCGGCGCCCGCCGCGGCGTCCGCATAGAGGTCGTCATCGTCAATGGCGGCGTTGCACTGATAGCCGCCATCGGAGAATTCAAGCGCGACCGCATTCGCTGACCAGGCGGCGTCGGTCGCGCGCCATTCGCCCGCATCGGCTTGCAATGACTGGATGAGCTTTCTTACATCGTTGGTCCAGTAAAGCGCCCTATCGGACCCGAAGAGAAAATTGCGATAGGCGGCGTTCTGGCTGCTCGACTGAATGACGAATTCGGTCTCGTCGGAGAAATCATGATCGAGACAGGTTTGCGCGAAAGTCGGGCTCATCGCCGCCATGGATAGAACTGAGATGGAAATGAGAGCGCCCCGCGAAACCATAGCTATTCCGCCGCCTGTTGTGCGCCGGGATAGTTCTCGCGGATGGCGTTCAGGACTTCCACGATCTTGAAGGGCTGGCCGGAGACTTTGTTGAGCTGCACAACATCGAGGCCGAGCTTGTCGCGCAGCAACGTGGCGCACTGGCCGAAATTCATTTCCGGCACGAGGACGCGGTCATAATCCGCGAGGAGCCGGCCGAGATTTTTCGGCAGCGGGTTGAGCCAGCGCAGGTGAATCTGCGCCACGTCGAGCCCTTGCTCGCGGGCTTGCTGCACCGCGCGCCAGATCGCGCCATGGGTCGAGCCCCAGCCGACGACAACGAGCGGGCCTTTGGTGTTTCCCTGCTCCACGACCTGATCGGCAATGAAGTCGGCGACTTTTGCGACTTTTTGCGCGCGCAACTCGCCCATGGCCTGGTGGTTCTTGGCGTCATAGGAGATGTCGCCGGTTTCGATGTCCTTTTCGAGCCCGCCGATGCGGTGCGCGAGACCTTCCATGCCCGGCGCAACCCACGGGCGGCCGAGGCTCGACGCGTCGCGGTCCCAGATCGCTTTTTTGAGGTCGACAGGATCGTCCGCGGGTTTCGGCGCCGCGTTGGACAGGATCGGTTCGTAATCCGCCATGTCGGGCAGCTCCCACGGGCCGGCGGCATTGGCGATATAGCCGTCGGTCAGGAGGAACACCGGCGTCATGTGGCGGATGGCGACGCGCGTCGCCTCGATCGCCGCATCGAAACAGTCGCCGGGGCCAGCCGCTGCAATCACGGGAAGCGGCGCGTCGGCGTTTCGTCCGTAGACGGCTTGATAGAGATCGGATTGTTCGGTCTTGGTGGGCAGACCGGTCGACGGCCCGCCGCGCTGGGAATTGACGATGACGAGCGGCAGCTCCGTCGCCATGGCGAGGCCGATGGCTTCGGTCTTGAGCGCGATGCCCGGGCCCGACGACGAGGTGACGCCGATGGCGCCCCCGTAGGATGCGCCGATGGCCGCGCAGCAAGCCGCGATTTCGTCTTCCGCCTGGAAGGTCGCGACGCCAAGATCGCCCATGCGCGACAAATGATGCAGGATCGAGGACGCCGGCGTGATAGGATAGCCGCAGAAAACGATCTGCCGGTCCGCGAGTTCGCCCGCCGCCGCAAGGCCCAATGAAATCGCTTCGGCGCCGGTGATGGAGCGGTATTCGCCTTTCTCCATGGGCGCTTCGCCGATGACGAATTGCGGGATCTCTGCGGAAAGCTCCGCTGTCTCCGCATAGGCGTGGCCGGCGTCGAGGGCGGCGAGGTTGCCCGCGAGAATCTCAGGCGGCTTTTTCGCGAATTTCTTCTGCGCCCATTGGACAATTGGATCGCGGTCGCGCCCAAACATCCACAGGATCGCGCCCAGCGCCCAGAAGTTCTTGCATTGCTCGGCGTCGGATTTCGATAGCCCGTGCGGCTTCACCGCTTCGAGGGTCTGCGTCGAAATCGCGATCTCGATCACCTGAAAATCGTCAAGCTCGCCAGTTTTGCGCGGATCGGCCGCTATATGCGCCTTGGCGAAATTCCGGTCGTTGAAAGCGTCCGTGTTGAGGACGATCAGCGCGCCTTTTTGCAGAAGCGGGAGGTTCACCTTGAGCGCCGCCGGATTGAGCGCAACGAGGACGTCCGGCTGGTCGCCCGCGGTCGAAATGCGGCGCGCGCCGAGATTGATCTGGAACGCCGAGACGCCAAAGGTCGTGCCCACGGGCGCGCGGATTTCCGCCGGGAAGTCGGGGAAGGTCGAAAAGTCGGCCCCGGCGAGCGCCGTCGACTCGGCGAACTGCGAGCCTAAAAGCTGCACCCCGTCGCCCGAATCGCCTGCAAACCGCACGACAACTGAACTGTTTTCAGGCGTAATCTTGGCCATATCCCGGAACCCGTTAGACGGCTGGTCCGCCAGCATGGCGAAACGGCCTATAAAAACAAGCGCGAAAGCCGCCTTTCCGGGGCGGCCTGACGCGCGTTCTGGAGCCCCATATCTCAACCTCCGGAGGGGAAAACAAGTCCTTTCTGACACGCCCTCGCGCCATGGTGATGGTTTTCCCGCCGCGCCATTAGTTGCGTTGAAGTCCTTGATAGAAAAAGCAAATAAACGGGCCTAGATTGAGGCGCCGAGGAGGGGGATTCATGACGTCACAGGACCAGTCGCTGACCGGGCCGGCGCCCGCCGCCGCGCGCATAGAGGCGCTCGATGCGCTGCGCGGTTTTGCGGTGCTCGGCATCTTTGTCATCAACATCATCGGCTTTTCGATGCCGGAGATCGCCTTTTCCAACCCGACCGTCGCAGGCGGTGACGGCGCGCTCAATTACGGGCTCTGGAGTTTCACCACGGTGTTTGTGGAAGGCTCCATGCGCGGGCTCTTCTCGCTGATGTTCGGCGCCGGGGTGATCCTCTTTACGGCGCGCGCCCTCTATCCCGACGGGCCAATCCGCATCGCCGACCTTTATTACCGGCGCACGCTCTGGCTGCTTGTGTTCGGCGTCTTCCATGCGCTGGCCCTGTTGATGCCCGGCGATGTTTTGCAGATCTATGGACTGGCGGGGCTTGCGCTTTTCCCTTTTCGTATCTTGAAGCCGCGTAAGCTCATTTTTCTGGCGGGCGTCTTTCTCGCCGGTCTCACTCTGCTCACCTATCTCGACGAGGCGCCGCAGACGGAGCTCGGCCGCAAGGCGGCGGCGATCGAAGCCAAAACTGGAGAGCTTTCCGACGAAGATGAGGCCGTGCTTGAGGAATGGCGCGAAAACCTCGCTTATAATGACCCGCCTGAAGAGGAGATTGAAGACCAGATCGCGGCGCGGACGGGCGATATCTCCACGGTCTACGCCAGCAACGCGGAAGTCGTCGCCGCCTATAGCGGCGTCAGCGATATCTTATGGTGGACCGCCGACGCCTTCATGATGATGCTGATCGGCATGGCTTTCTATCAGTGGCGCATCATCACCGGCGAACGCAGTACGATGTTCTATCTCTTTCTCGCCGGCGCCGGTTACGCCATAGGGCTTTCTTTGCGCATCCTCGCCGTCACGCAGCGCTGGGAGGCGGATTTCTCACCGATCCTCTGGGCCTGGGCGACATTCGAACAGACGGCGCGCGTCGCAACGACGATCGGCCATATCGGCATGTTCTTTCTTCTCTGGAAAGCGTTCTCGCGCGCCTTGCCGTTCCGGGCGCTCGCCGCGGCGGGCCGCATGGCGCTCAGCAATTACATTGGCCAGACAATCATCGCCAATCTGATCTTCAGCGGCGTCGGGCTTGGGCTCTATGGATCGCTCGACCGGGCGAACGTCTATCTCATCATGGTCGTCATCTGGATCGCGCAGCTTGCGTTTTCCTTATGGTGGCTGGCCCGCTTCCGCTTCGGGCCGCTCGAATGGGTCTGGCGCTGCCTCACCTACTGGCGGGCGCAGCCCTTCAGAAAGACCGCGGCGCCTGCTGACAAGGGAATCGCGGTCTAGTAGACCTCGCCCTCGAATTTGGCTGCATATTGGAAGGAACGCCGTCCCATGAAGTTTTTCGTCGACACCGCTGAAATCAGCGACATCAAGGCCCTCCTGCCTACAGGGCTTGTGGACGGGGTCACCACCAATCCGAGCCTAATCATGAAGTCGGGCCGCGACATCCGCGAAGTCACGGCGGAGATATGCGCGCTGGTTCCAGGCCCCGTCAGCGCCGAGGTGACGGCGCTTGAATCCGACGCGATGATCAAGGAGGGCAAGTCGCTCGCCAAGATCGCCGACAATGTCGTCGTGAAGCTGCCGCTGACCTTCGACGGGCTTATCGCCTGCAAGGCGCTCACTTCGGAAGCGATCAAGACCAATGTCACGCTTTGTTTCTCGGCGAACCAGGCGCTGCTCGCGGCGAAGGCGGGCGCGAGCTTCATCTCGCCCTTCATCGGCCGCCTCGACGACATCAATATCGACGGCATGGAGCTGATCCGCGACATTCGCGTCATTTACGACAATTACGATTTCAGGACGGAAATCCTGGCGGCGTCGATCCGCTCGGCGAACCATGTGAAAGATTCAGCGCTCGCCGGCGCCGATGTGGCGACCGTCCCGCCTGCAGTTTTGAAATCACTGGTCAATCATCCGCTGACGGATAAAGGTCTCAAAGCATTTCTCGATGACTGGGCGAAAACCGGACAGAAAATTCTTTAACACAGCATGGAAGCGCTCGATACCGACAGGCTGGAAATATTCGTCCCAACCCACCCGGCCCTGTTGCACGGTCATGGCGTCACCAACACGGTGGGCAAGCCGCTCTCATGGGAGGAGATCCAGAAGCCCGGTTTTGAGACGGCGTATGATTTCGTGTGGCTGCATTTCGATGTGAATGAGCCCGAGACGGTCGCCTGGATCGAACGGCAGGGCGATATTCCTCTCGAGGCGCAGCGCGGACTTCTCGCCGACGAAACAAGGCCGCAGACGAGCCAGTTCGAGAACGGCGTCTTCGTCAATCTGCGCGGCGTCAATCTCAATGAAGGCGCGGAGGCCGAAGACATGGTCTCGATCCGCATCTGGTGCGATGCGCGACGCGTCGTTACGACGCGCCGGCGTCTGTTGAAGTCCATACAGGACGTGCGCCTGACCGTGCGCAATGAGGGCGGCCCCGCCAATACCGGCCAGCTCGTCGCGCTCATCGCCCAGCGCCTGACCCTGCGCGTCGAGCCATATATCGACATCATTGCAGAGAAAATCGACGACCTTGAAGACGCTATTCTCACGGGCGCAAGCGAGAACTGCCGGTCGAGACTCGCCGAGGTCCGTCACGACGCAGTTCTGCTCCGCCGCTTCATGGCGCCGCAGCGCGACGCTCTGAACAATCTGGCGCAGCATCAGGGCAGTCTTTTCGATACGCGCTCCCAGATCGATCTGCGCGAAGTCGCGGGCGACGTCACCCGGATGACCGAAGACATCGACGCCGCGCGCGAGCGGGCTATGGTGCTGCAGGATCAGCTCACCGATCAGCGGGCCGAGGAAATGAACCGCAACATGATGGTCCTTTCCGTCGTTGCGGCGATCTTCCTGCCGCTCGGATTTCTGACCGGCCTTTTTGGCATCAATGTGGGCGGCATGCCGGGCGTCGACAGCACGGCGGCCTTCTGGATCGTTGTCGCCGTCTGCCTCGCCATCGGCGGCGGCTTGCTTGTCTATTTCAAGGTGAAGAATTGGCTATGAAATTTCTTCGGATCGGGCTGGCGGCGCTGGTCTTATGTTGCGCGGCGGTTCTTTCGGCGGCGGCGCAGACGGACCGCACCCGCGAGATCGAAAGGGCGGCGGCGGCGATCGCGGAGATTCGGACCGCTATTGCGGAAGGCGACGTCGAAGAGCCTTCTGTCTACGAACAGCGCCTGCGCGAATTGCGGACCGCGGGACGGCAAAGGCTGTCTGCGATCGAGCGAGAGCTTGAAGCGGTGCGGGCGCAGATCGATCTTCTCGGCCCTGCGCCGGGCGAAACCGATCCGCCGGAGAGCGATCTTGTCGCTGGCGAGCGCGAACAGCTTGAAAGCCAGCGGGCGCGTCTTACCGGCGAGCGAACGCGGGTTCTCGCCAATATCTATGAAGCCAATGATTTGCTGGCGCGACTTTCCGGCGCGCAGGTAGGCGCGCTTTACCGGATGCTGACCAAAAGGGAGGCGTCTCCCGTTTTTCCCAGTCAGATCAGCGCCGCCTGGAGCTCTGCGAGCGAGGTCGCCGGCCGGGTTGGCCGCTATTTTTCGTCCTGGGGCGAAACGCGCCGCGGCGAAGGCGCCTATGGCCGCTCCATTGCGATCGTCTTCGGCGCGCTCATCCTGTCGCTGATGATCTTCGGGCCGGTGAGCCGCTGGATCGCCGGAACCTTTTCAGCAGCTCTTGAAAAGCGCAAGCCGACGCCTGCGCGCCGCGTTGTCGTCGCCGGACTGAAAATGGCGGCGCGGACTGCGCCCGGCGTCATTGGCGGTCTCATCATCATCGAAACCTTGCGGGCGCAGGGGATTTTAACGCCGGCGGGCGAAGCGGCGGCGCGCGCTTTCTGGGTCGGGGTCCTCTCGATCCTGATTGTGTCGGGCTTCACCGCCGGTTTTTTCGCGCCGTCCTTGCCGGCCTGGCGCATTGCGCCCATCGACGCCGGGCGCGGCCGCTCGGTCAGCCGGCTGGCGCTCGCCATCGTGGTTTTCTTTTCTCTCGACGCCTTGCTTTCCGCAATCGGCGTTGCGGCGCGCGCCGATGCGGCGCTGTTGCAGCTCATCGATGCGTCAGCTGCGGTCGCCATTGGCGTCTGTCTTTTTCTTCTGTCCCGCAGCCGGCTATGGCGCATCGAAGACGCCAAGACCGGGGGCGGCTGGCGGTTTCTGAGACGCGCCGGACGAGGGGTTGCGATCATCATCGTCGTGGCGGCGGTCGCGGGTTATGTGCCGCTGGCGAATTTCATCGCCACGCGGGTCGTCTATCTTGCGCTCTTCATAGGACTCGCCTGGCTCTTGCGCGCGATCCTAGCGGAATCGGCGCTCGCCATTCGCAATCGTCTCTCGGCTGAACAAGACAGCGCAGACGAAACGGAGTCGGCGAATTACCGCTTCTGGTCGCGCCTGCTCATCAACACGCTTCTCGTGATTGCGCTGGCGCCGGCCGTCCTCGTCCTGTTCGGCGTTCCCGGCGCCATGGTGCGCGATCTCTCGGCGCAGGCGCTGTTCGGTTTCAATATTGGCGGCGTCCACATTCCATCGGTCGCAAAGCTGCTGGCTGCGGTCATCGTGTTTGTCGTCATCATGGGCGCGACAACGCTGATCCAGCGCGCCATTCAGCGCGGGCCGCTCGCCCATTCCCGCGCCGATGTCGGGGTGCAGAACTCGCTCATCACGCTGCTGGGTTATGCCGGGCTTATCATTGCGCTTTTCGCGTCGATTTCCTCGCTCGGCTTCGATCTCGGCAATCTTGCGCTGATCGCCGGCGCCTTGTCGGTCGGCATCGGTTTCGGGCTTCAGTCCATCGTCAACAATTTCGTCTCCGGCCTCATCCTCCTGTTCGAGCGTCCCATCAAAGTCGGGGACTGGATCGTCACTGCGTCAGGCGAGGGGACAGTGAAACGGATCAGCGTGCGCTCCACGGAAATCGAAACCTTCGACCGCTCGTCGATCATCGTGCCGAACTCGGAACTGATTTCCTCGACCGTGACCAACTGGACCCATAAGGACCGCATCGGCCGCATCATTGTTCCTGTGGGCGTTTCTTATGGCTCAGATCCGGAACTGGTGAAGAACATCCTGATGAAATGCGCCCACGATCATCCGTTGATAGTTTCCTATCCCGAGCCTTTCGTCACATGGATGGATTTCGGCGCCTCATCGCTCGATTTTGAAATCCGCGCTTTTCTCGCCGACATCTCGAAAGGCCTGACGGTGCGCACCGAATTGCGCTTTGCGATTTTCAAGGCCTTCAAGGAAGCGGGCATAGAAATCCCGTTCCCGCAGCAGGATGTCTATATCAAGTCCATGCCGGGCGGAGATAAGTCCTTCGCTGCCGAGGAGAAAAAACCGGCAGCAGCGAAAGCGCAGGCCCTGCCGCCGGAAACAGACTTGGAACTATAGCGCTCTCGCTAACAGGGTGGCGCCGAGGCAACAGCCTGCGTCTTCCTGCACGGCGCTCTGGCGCCTTCACGAAAGCGCAACATAACTGTCACTCAGACGTTTCAATCGATCCCTAGGGACTGCTGCATTGCAACATTCTTTGGGGATATCCAACATGCATCGCGTCCTTCTTTGCTCGGCGGCTCTTTCAGCGCTCGCCGTGAACGCCGCCGCCCAAACCAATGACGACCCGTTCCGGGATGAAATCATCGTCTACACCCAGAAGCGCGAGCAGTCGGTTCAGGATGTGCCGATTGCGGTGACGGCCTACAGCGAAGAGCAGTTGAAGGCGCTCGGCGTGCAGCAATTCGACGATCTCGCCGACTTCGTCCCCGGTCTTGAAGTGCAGGAGCAGAGCCCGAACAACCCCGGTTTCGTCATTCGCGGGATCACATCGGATTCCGGCGCGGCCAATATCGAGCCCCGGGTGTCGGTGTTTCAGGATGGCGTTTCCGTGTCGCGCTCGCGCGGCTCTTTCGTTGAGCTTTTCGATGCGTCCGTCGAAGTCGCCAAGGGCCCGCAATCGACCCTGTTCGGCCGGTCGGCGCTAATCGGCGCCATCAACATCATCCAGAACAAGCCGACTTACGAGTTCGGCGCCGAACTGCGCGCCGGCTACGGCAATTACGATTATCAACTCGTGGACGGTTTCGTGAACATCCCGCTGGCCGAAGACCTTGCGGCGTTCCGCGGGTCGTTCCGATACAAGAAGCGCGACGGCTATGTGGAGAACGGGCTCGGCGGCGCCGATTTCAACGGCTTTGAACTCGCCGCCTTCCGCGGCGCCCTGCGCCTCGATCCTATGGACACCCTGCGCATCGATGTAATCGGCAATTATCAGAGCGACAACAACTCCGGCACCTCGTTCAAATCCGGCACGTTCATTCCCTCGAGCGGCGACATCGCGCCCTGGGCGCCCGCCGATCTCAACACCTTTGGCGGTTTCGAAGGCGGCGAGGAGCTTGGCGTCGAGCGCGAGGTCTGGGGCGTCACCGGGCTCGTGCAATGGGATGTGACGGACGCGGTCAGCATCAACTCGGTGACCGGTTATCGCGAATTCGACTCGCTTGAGGTTTTCGATCCGGACGGGTTCGCGCTGCCGCTTTTCGTCTTCGCGGAAGATGCGCAGGGCGAACAGTTCAGTCAGGAGCTGCGCATCAGCTATGACGATGGCGGTTTCGTCAGCGGCTTTGTGGGCGCCTCCTATTTCAGCGAAGACGGCTCGCAGCGCGTGCCGCTGCAGTTCGACGAGCGCGCCGTGCAGGCGCTGCTTGGCGGGTTTTTGTTTACCGATCTCCCGGGCGCGCCGCAGCCGACCCTGCCGATCGGCCTCTTCCCCGATTTCAACGCCGATCCCGGATCGCCGCTTTTCCTGACGCCCTTAAAACCGGTTCACGCCGAAGAATTCTCCAATTTCGGCGAGACCGATGCTTACGAAGTCTTTGCTGACCTGACGTTCCGGCTGACGGAAGATCTCGAACTCATCGTCGGCGCCCGTTACTCCTCGGAAGACAAGCGGGTGGGGTATAACGCCGGCCTGTTGAACGGGGCGAGCGCGCTCACCGGCGCAGGCCTCTTCATCGGGGCGACCGCTTTCAACAATTTCAACACCGTCTATGTGGATGGCGATTTCGACGGCTTCACCTGGCGCGCGGCGCTCAATTATGCGCTGGGCGATAATCTCAATCTCTATTTCAACTATGGCCGCGGTCGGCGTCCGGAAGTGCTCGAATTCAACAACGATACGTCCAGCATTGGCGTCAATCTCGACGAGTTCGTCACGATCCCGGCGGAAACGGTTGATTCCTATGAACTCGGCTTCAAGGCCCGCGGGTTTGACGGCGCGCTCCTTCTCGACATGTCGGGCTATTATTATTCCTATACGAACTTCCAGTCGTCGATCGTGACGGGGGCAGGGATGTTCGAGACCATCAATGCCGGCAGCGCCAACGCCGTCGGTCTTGAAGCTGTAACGGTCTATCAGCCCGCCGACTGGGCCAGGATTTTCGCCACCTATTCCTACAACAAGTCGCGCTTTGACGAGACCGATGAAGACGGCAATCCGCTCGCCTTCGCCGACAATCAGTTCCGCCTGAGCCCCGACCATTCAGTGTCGGTCGGCGGGACCTTCTCTGCGGCGGCGCCTTACGGCGTCTTCTCTCTGACGCCGGCCTATGTTTATCGCACGAAAGTCTTTTTCGACGATAATAACGACTTCCGCGTCAACCCGATCAATGGCGCGCTCCTCCAGCCTCTCGATTTCTTCCAGGACGAGTTCCAGGACGGCTACGGGATTTTCGACATGCGCCTGCGCTTCGACTCCGCGGATGACCGCTGGAGCGCCGAGCTCTTCGTCGAAAACCTTTTCGACAAGGAGTTCATCATCGACGCCGGCAACACCGGCGACGGCTTCGGCATTCCGACCTTCATCGCCGGGGCGCCGCGCATGTTCGGCGGCTATCTGACCGTCCGCTACTAAGCGCCTGTCAAAAGGGTTTCCGCCGCGGCGGAAACCCGCCTATTCTCGCCCTTCGCCATTTGAGAAGGAGGGCGGGAATGCTGGAGCTGCGCCCCAATTGCGAACGCTGCGACAAGGACCTGCCGCCGGAGGCGGAAGCGCGCATCTGTTCCTTTGAATGCACCTTCTGCCCCGATTGCGCGGAAGGCGCGCTTGAAGGCGTCTGCCCCAATTGCGGCGGCGATTTCGAAAAGCGCCCGGTGAGGCCCGCGGAACTTCTGGCCAAGTTTCCGCCTTCGGCGAACCGCGTCCTGAAGCCGGCCTCATGAACGCGCAATGGATCATTGCAGCGGGGGCGTTTGTCTTCTTCCTGCTTGGCGCCTTGCACCTGCGCATCACCGCGGCGGACCTGAAAGAACCGAGAAAATTCGCGCCCGCGAACCGGGCGCTCTTGCCCGCGCTCATGGAAACCCGCATCGCCATGCGCAAGGACGTCAAGAATTTCTGGCTGTCCTATCTCGGCTTTCATTTCTCCCATAGCCTCGGCCTGATCTTCTATGGCCTGACAGTCGCCTATTGCGGGCTCGTGCGTCCGGATATTCTGGCCGATGTCTTTGTCCGGGTGGCGATCGTCGCCTTCGGCGCGTCTTATGTCCTGATGTCGCGGGCTTTCTGGTTCGTCATTCCGCTCGCCGGTTCCGCGCTGGGCGTAACGCTGATCGCTCTCGGCATGGCGATGCTTTATTCGTAACCTAAGGTTTTCTCCATGAAATTTGTTTTCGATCCTCCGCCGCAGCCTGCGGCGCGCATCGCCGGCGGCGGGCTTTTTCCAGTGCGGCGGATTTTCTGCATCGGCCGAAACTACGCCGACCATGTGCGCGAAATGGGCGGGGATCCAAAAGCGCAGCCGCCGGTGTTTTTTACAAAGCCCGCTGATGCGGTCACGGCAGACGGATCGGTCATTCCCTATGCTCAGGCGACGGACGACCTTCATTACGAAGGCGAGCTCGTTGTCGCGCTGAAAGCTGGGGGCAAAAACATCGGCGCAGAGAAAGCAAGCGACATGATTTTCGGTTATGCCGCAGGGTGCGACCTTACGAGACGCGATCACCAGCGCCGTGCGAAAGACGCGGGCGCGCCATGGGATACGGCGAAGGGCTTCGACCTTTCCGCGCCCATGGGCGATATCATTCCTGCGAATGAGGTGGGCGATCTTTCCACGGCAGAGATCAAAACGCTCGTCAATGGCGAGACGCGCCAGTCGGCGCCCCTGTCGCAGATGATCTGGTCCGTCGGCGACATCATTGCGGCGCTCTCGGAACAATTCGAGCTGAAAGCCGGCGATCTCATTTTCACCGGCACGCCGGAAGGCGTCGGGCCCCTTGAGCGCGGCGATGCGGTGACGGTCGAGGCTGGCCCTTGCAGCCTTTCCTTCCGGATTGCCGAATGAGCCTTGAGAGGAAGACGGCGGCGCCGGCGATCGGCCCCAAGCTGCAGGGCCATCTCGCCATGGCGCTGTTCGCGTTTCTGATCTCTTTCTCGTTTTTCATCGGCAAACGCGCGGCGCCCCATATCGACCCTGCGGCGCTTACCGCCGTGCGCTACATGGTCGCCATCCCGATCCTCGGCGCCATCGCCTTCGCCATCACGCCGCAATCGGCGCGCAGCACATTGATCCGCCCGCCCGCCATCTGGCGCTTCCCCATTCTCGGCGGGCTGATGGGAATCTATTTCATTCTCATGTTTGTGGCCTTGCGCCTGACGAGTTCCGTTTCCACCGGCGCCGTTCTCACTCTGATGCCGCTGATGACGGCGGTGTTGAGCTTCTTCCTCCTGCGTCAGAAGGCGGGCGTCACCGTGATGGGCAGCCTGACGCTTGCGGCGCTGGGCGCGGTCTGGGTGATTTTCCGCGGCGACATCAACGCCATTCTGTCTTTCGCCGTAGGCAAAGGGGAGGTGATCTTCTTCCTGGGCGTCATCGCCCATGCGCTGCACAACCCGCTGGTCAAGAAGTTCAACCGCGGGGAGTCGACCATTATTTTCGCTTTATGGTCGGCCATTGGCGCGGGCGCGTGCCTCCTCCTCTACGGCGCGCCGGCGCTCCTTGCGACCGACTGGGGGCATTTGCCGCCGGTCGTCTGGTGGTGCATCGTCTATCTTGGGACGGTGGCGACGGCGGGGTCTTACTTCCTTCTGCAGTTCGGCCTCTTGCGCATCCCGGCGGCGAAGGCGAACGCTTATATGCTGCTGACCCCGAGCTATGTGATCCTCATGGAGGGGTTCGCAGGCTCCGGCTGGGTCAGCCCGCAAGTCATGGCTGGCGCGCTTGTTACCGTCATCGGGCTTGCCATTCTTATCGCTTCACCTGAAGTTTGAGCCATGGACGCAAGAACAAAAAAACACCGCTACGAGGAAACCGCAAAGGAAATCGCCGCCGTCATCGAGGGCGAGACAAACCGTGTCGCGCGCATGGCGACGGTCTCCAACATCCTCCATCACGCCTTCGAGCATTATTTCTGGACCGGCTTCTATGTCGTCGATCCGGAAAAACCGGACGAACTCGTCATCGGCCCCTATCAGGGGACGCTCGGCTGCCTGCGCATTCCTTTCGGCAAGGGTGTCTGCGGCGCCGCCGCGGCGAGCCGCGAAACGCAGATCGTCGAGGATGTGCATGCCTTTCCCGGACACATTGCTTGCGACGCGCGGTCCGAATCCGAAATCGTCGTGCCGGTCTTTGACGCCTCCGGCGCGCTCATCGCCGTCTTTGACGTCGACAGCGACAAGAAAAGTCAGTTCGACAATGTGGACAAAGAGAGTCTCGAAAAAATAATGAAAGGAGTCTTTCTATGACGACCGCTCAAATGGTTTTGTTCGCCGCCGTTCTGGCGCAGGTTGCGTTGACAATTGTCGTTTATCTCATGCTCGTGCGCGCGCGTTTCGCTCATGCCAGCAACCCCGCCAATCTGAAACCGGAACTCGCCTACGATCAGGCGGCGTGGCCTGTTAAAGCGCGCCAGATCAGCAACTCGGTGGAAAGCCAGTTCGAATTGCCCGTGCTGTTTTATGTCGGCGTCCTGTTCGCTTTTCAGTTGGGCGCCGCAGGCTGGATCGCAGCGATCCTCGCCTGGGTTTTTGTCGCGACGCGTCTCGTTCACGCCGCCATTCACATCGGCAAGAATGTCGTCATGCAGCGTTTCGGCTTTTTTCTCGCCGGTTTCGTCGCTGTTGCGGTTTTATGGATTTACCTCGCGGCCCATGTCTTCAGCATGGGCGCTATCTGACAAACGCAAGAAGGGGATAGGGATGAAACAAGAAAAGACGTTCATGCGCGCAGTGGCCGCTGTGCTGGCGGCCGCCATTATCACGGTTTCCGCTGGCGGCGAGGCTTTCGCCCGTGACCGCTCTCAACTTTCTGCTGAGGCGCTCGAACGGATCGACGCCGTGCTTCAGGCGGAAATCGATGACGGAAACCGGGCGGGTTATGTGGCGGCGGTCGTCACCAAAGAAGGCGTAGCCTATAAGAAAGCCTTCGGCAAAGCGGATCCCTTCAACGACAAACCCATGACGACGGACACGCGGTTTCGCATCGCATCCATGACCAAGCCGGTGATTTCCGTGGCGGTGATGCAGCTTGTGGATCGCGGTCTCGTTGCGCTCAGCGACCCGGTGGAGCGTTTCATTCCCGCCTATGCCAATCCGCAGGTTGCGGTCAGCAAGAACCGCCAGAAGGACGGCTCTTTCGAGACCCGCCCCGCCAAACGCTCGATCACCATTCATGACCTCCTCACTCATACGGCCGGCATCGGCTATGTGTTCTCCATGGAGAGCGATCTCGACAAGGCCTATCTCGAGGCGAACCTGCTGCTGACGGAAGGCGATCTCGGCGAACGCATCGACCAGATCGCTGCGCTGCCGCTTCTCACGGAGCCGGGCGAGAAATGGGAATACAGCTATTCCATCGATGTTCTGGGCCGCATCATCGAGGTCGTTAGCGGCATGGAGCTCGAAGCTTATTTGCAGGAGAACGTGTTCGCGCCGCTGCGCATGACCGAGACCGAATTCTTTCTCAACGAAGAGGATTTCGACGGGCTGGCGGTTGTCGTCGAGTTTAACGAACAAGGCGAGATGATCCGCAGCGTCGGCAACGCGCTCAGCTCAAACGTCAATGACGAGGCCTTTGGCATCGCGTCAGGCGGCGCGGGGCTGGTCTCCAATGTCGACGACTACGCGCGCTTCATGCGCATGCTTTTGAATGGCGGCGAGCTTGACGGCGCGCGCATTCTATCGCCGGCCACGGTGAAGCTGATGATGTCCGACCACACGCCCATGGAGGCGCGGCCGGAACCCTGGCAGAAGACGGGCACGACCTTCGGTCTCGGCGGCTATGTCGTGCTTGAGCCCGGCTATTCAGGGAATGTGGGCGCGGAGGGCGACTGGGGCTGGGCAGGTTATTGGGACACGCATTTCTTCGTCAACGCCGAGCAAAATATCGGCGCCATCCTGTTGGCGCAGACTCAGCCGAACCCATACATCAAACCTTCGCGGGCGCGCGATCTTGTGAAAGGCGTCGCTTACGGAGCCGTGAAGAAGTAGAGCCTGTTGAAGAGGGGCATCCCGGTGATTTTACTCATCAGGATGCTCTCAACCGCTTAATCGTCATCATCGGAGTTGATGCGCTGGCGCTTGCGCTGGTCTTCGCGCAAGGCGGACTTCGCATTCTCGATAATCTTGCGGAGCCGGATCGGATCGTCGAGATCGGGAAGCTCGATCACGCCGACGCCGGTGCCGCGCAGGACCAGCTTGCCGTAGCTCAGAAGGCGGCCCCAGATCGATTGATGGAGTGTGATCTCCTCGATCTTGTTGAGGCTCACTTCCTGGGTGTTCCGCGAGATGAGGCCGGTCTTGTAAACGAAGCGATAGGTCGTGACGACAATCTCGGTCGTGATGAGAATGATCAGATGATTGAGCAGGATGAGCGCGCCACAGGCGGCGGCGACGCCCGCCGACCACCACGCGACTTTCAGCGCTTCATAGGGGCGCCCCGCTGCGAACTGAATGTAAAAGATGAACGCCAGCGACGCCGCCCCGAGGGCGAACCACATCATCGGAAAGAAGCTGTAGGTCCAGTTGAAATTGGCGCGGTGAATGATTTCCTCGCCCCCCGCCAGCGTCTTATCAACATAACCCGACATGTGCCCGTTTCCCCGCGTTGAAATTATTCTTGTCCCCAAGGGCGCAACCCGCCCGCCCATCCTATATAGGCGATGCGGAAGGGATCGAAAACGCCGTCTCACGTTGAAATCGGGCGCTTTCGGGGATAAGAGGCGGCGCTGTTCCCCTCCTGCAACGCAATAAATCCTTCAAGGAGCCCCAGGGCCTTATGGCGAAATATCAATATATCTACTTCATGTCCGGCCTGTCGAAGCAGTTCACCGGCGGCAAAAAGATATTGGAAGACATACACTTACAGTTTTTTCCCGACGCCAAGATCGGTGTCGTGGGGGTCAACGGGTCCGGTAAGTCGACGCTTCTGAAGATCATGGCTGGCGTCGACAAGGAATTTAACGGCGAGGCCTACGCCGCCGATGGCGCGAAGGTCGGTTTTCTTCCGCAGGAGCCCGAGCTCGACAAGTCCAAGACCGTTTTCGAGAACGTGATGGACGGTGTTGGCGAGATCAAGGCCAAGATCGACGAATTCAACGCCGTCTCCATGGAGCTTGGAGAGAACTACACCGATGAGCTAATGGAAAAGATGTCGAAGCTCCAGGAGGAGATCGACGCGGCCGACGGCTGGGACATCGAATCGAAAGTCGAAATGGCCATGGAGGCGTTGCGCTGTCCGCCCGGCGACTGGGCCGTCGACAAGCTCTCGGGCGGGGAAAAGCGCCGGGTGGCGCTCGCCCAGCTGCTGCTTTCCAAGCCTGACCTGCTCCTGCTCGACGAACCGACCAACCATCTCGACGCCGAATCCGTCGCCTGGCTCGAAAACCATTTGCGCGAATTCCCGGGCGCCGTGGTGCTCGTCACCCACGACCGCTACTTCCTCGACAATGTGACGGGCTGGATTCTCGAACTCGACCGGGGCCGGGGCATTCCCTATCAGGGCAACTATTCCTCCTGGGTCGATCAGAAACGCAAGCGCCTCGAACAGGAGCAGCGCGAGGAAGCGAACCGCAAGAAAACCCTCGACCGCGAAGTGGACTGGATCCGCTCCAGCCCGAAAGCCCGTCAGGCGAAGTCGAAAGCGCGTATCAACGCCTATGACGAGCTGCTCAACAAGGCGGCGAAAGAAGACATCAACACCGCGCAGATCCAGATCCCGCCGGGCCCGCGCCTTGGCGGCGTCGTCATCGAAGCCGAGAACCTCAAGAAAGGCTTCGGCGACAAGCTTCTCTTCGACGGGCTTTCGTTCAAGCTGCCGCCGGGCGGCATTGTCGGCGTTATTGGCCCCAACGGCGCGGGCAAGACCACGCTCTTCCGCATGCTGACCGGACAGGATACGCCCGACGACGGCGCCTTGCGCGTCGGCGAGACCGTGAAGATGGGCTATGTGGACCAGTCGCGCGAAGACCTCGATCCCAATCACAATGTCTGGGAGGAAATCTCCGGCGGGCTCGACGTCATCCAGCTCGGCAAGCGCGAGATCCCGTCCCGCGCCTATGTGGGCTGGTTCAATTTCAAGGGAGGCGATCAGCAGAAGAGAGTCGGCAATCTCTCAGGCGGGGAGCGCAACCGTGTCCAGCTCGCCAAGATGCTGACCGAGGGCGCCAACTTATTGCTGCTCGACGAACCGACCAACGATCTCGATGTCGACACGCTGCGCGAGCTTGAGCGGGCGCTTGAAGACTTCGCCGGCTGCGCCGTCATCATCTCCCACGATCGCTGGTTCCTCGACCGCATCGCAACCCACATTCTCGCCTTCGAGGGCGACAGCCATGTGGAATGGTTCGAGGGGAACTTTGAAGACTATATGGAAGATAAAAAGCGCCGGCTCGGGGCCGACGCCGATGTTCCGAAGCGGATCAAGTACAAGCCGCTGACGCGCTAATACATTGACGCCGGGTCAGCTGGTGCAGTCGTCGACCGCCACGCAAAGCTGAACCTTCGAGGAAACCCGCGGCCAGCGCATTGTCATGCGATCGAAATTGAGCGGCGTCGAAAGCACATGGTTGGTGATGCTCGGGTGATAGGTATATTGCATCTCAACAACGATTAGCGAACTGATGCCGCTGAGGACGGTAGGATCGTTCAGCTTGACGTAGTCGGAGCCGACCGCATAGGGCGTGTTGCCGTCCGAGTCGCGGCTCCAGTGGACAATCGGATCGCCATCGGGGTCCGTGACGATGGAAACGAGTTTCAAAGACATCCCGGATGAGTCATTCGGTTCAACAATGCTTTTGACGCCTTCGAAGAGATCGTCCATCTCCGACACAAGCAGAAATTCCGACTGGGCGGCGAGGTCGGCGAGCGTGTTGGCGGAAATCGCCACCTTGCGGTTGACGGTCATGGCCGTCGACGCCTCCACGAGACCGAAGAAAAGCATCACCAGAATCGGCAGGAGGAGCGCGAACTCCGTCGCCGCCAGACCGCTTTCATTCCGGCGAATGCGAGTTATAGAATTTCTGATGCGGATCATCATATGGCCGCTCAATCGTCCTTGTTGTTGAGCTCATAGGGCTCGTTTCTGAAGATCGCTGTCGAGATCAGGCGCCGTTTGTTGGTGCCAGGTTCGGAGAGGTTGACGCCGATCGCCGGGTTGAGCGTCGTATAAAGGTAACAGATCCTGACGCGAACGATCTGAAGTTCGTCGCCGGGATTGAACGGGATGGCGGCGACATCATCGGGCGGCGCGTCGGCGCAGGTGGCCGGCGTGGTGTCCGCCACAAGCGCCGAAAAGCTGGCGAAGGTGTCGACTTCAACTGTCAGCCGCGTATCGCAAGCGCCAAAAACGTCGAGGATGTTGCAGATATCCTCAAACATCTCATCGTATTTGTCGTCCATGTCGCCGAAGGATTTCTGCACCTGTCCGGTCTTGATCCGGCGGGCCGCATCGCCGACCGCAGCGTCGACGATCGAATTCGCAAAGAAGAACCAGCCGATCTCGAAGATCGAAAACATGCACATCAGGAAAAGCGGCGCGACGATGGCGAATTCGATAGCGGTCGAACCGCGGGAGTCCTTACCGAACCCCCGCCGGGCCGCTTTTTCCGCCCAATTAGACCGCGATTTTCTGAACATCTCCCGCATCCTTATTTACTGATATGCAGGTTCACGAGGTCGGCGGCGATTTCGCCGAACGCCTCTTCCAGGTCGTCGCCGGTCACGGCGTCGTTGAAATAGGGTTTGACGGGCCGTGTCGCGCAGGCCTTGAAGACATTTCGTGTGGACGTGCTGTCGAGGCCGAACATGATGGTGTAGACCAGATAGCCTTCGGCTTTCATGCGATGGCAAACGCGGATCAGCTTGTTATCAAGTTCGTTTTCCATCTTGCCGCGGGTATTCATGCCAGCGCCCATTCGTTCTTCGCTGGCGTAGCCGTATTGGCCCTGGGTGGAGCCCCAATGCGTGTGGCTGCTCGACCCCACGACATTGTCGCCGTCCGTCATGATGACGATCGCCTTCTGCCATTTCTCATAATCAGGATCGCCCTCGCCAATGCCCTCGGTGAAGGGCGCTTCCGGCGACAACAACCGCCATCCCCAGGCCGCGCCATGCGCAATGTCGGTATTGCCGTTTGGATAAAGCGAGTTGACATGGGTCTCCACCGTGTCGCGCACATTGGTCAGCGGCAGGATGGGCGGCGGGCAATCGTTTTCCGCATAAAGGTAGCTGGGATTGGGCGTGTCGTATTTGCCCTTATAGGTTGACGTGGCCGAATCCCACCAGCCGACATAGGCCATGCGCATAATGTATTCCTGCTTGCCATAGCCGTAATTGCCGCTCGTGAGCGGAGAGGTGTCAATGGTCAGATCGTCCAGGAAGTCGACAAAGGCCGAGTTCGTCACATTCCCCTGCAGAACATCGCGGAAATAATGGACGACCTTGGCGTATTTATCGAATTGCCCCGTATTGTTGGAGTCCGTGTAGTTGCTGTCATTGACGAAGTAGTACTGGCTGCGGCCGAAACTATATCCGCTTTCCTCAATGGTGCGGCCTGAAGAATGGCTGTCGTCATTGTCGGGGTCGTCGAAATAGTAGGATTGCCAGGGCGTTCCGTAAGACGTCGTGCCAGAATCGCCGTCATAGTCGCTGTCGCCCTCACAGTCGTGGTTGTTGTTGCAATCAACCGTATCGGGCAGGAACACCGGAACCCATTTGAAATTGACTGGGCTCGTGAGGTCGCTGGTGGAGAGTTTGTAGCTCGGCGCGTCGTCAAACGCATCATAAGAGCGGACATCCTGCGGATTGGAGCTTCCGTCATAGTCCGTCGGGATGGACATATAGGCGTTCAAATTCGCAGTGGTCAGCGTGCCGCCCGGCGGAATATCGAGTTCATCAAGCGGATACGGCCGGCTTTCAACGCACCCTTGCCAGGTCAGGCCAGGCGTGGAGTCGTAGAGCGTGAAATGGTTGACCTTCGTATTCATGTCGACATTGCCGCTTTCATCCACATGAAAGAACCGGCGGCCATGGTAATAGGCCTCCGCATTAGTGTCGGCCCAGGCGCTTGACCAGCTGGTTGATCCGCCCGCATTGACGTTAGCGTTGAACGGCACGACGCCGATTTTCAGGTTTTGGCTGGTGGCGTCGTCGCCATACATGACGTCAAGCATGATTTCGACGGCGTCTTTAAGGCTGTCGATTTTCTTCTTGCCGCCGATCGAATCATTCATGGAGCCGGTGACGTCGAGCACCAGGGCGAGTTCCACGCGGCCGGAGCCTTTCTTGGTGATCTCGACGCATTTGTCGATGTCGAGATCTTTGATGCCGGCGACGCCGAGCAGATAGGTTTTGATCTTCCCGTTGATGCAGGTGATGATCACGGCCTGGTTGTCGAGGCCGAATTCGATATCCCAGCCGGGTTCCAGAGACCCTTCGTAATTGAAGTTCGCTTCAAAGAATTTTCGTCCGTAATCCTTCAACTCAGCGTCTGTTATGTCAGGATCGGATGCATTCAACTGCGCGAGCGCCAGCGACGCGGCGTCCATGGACTCGATCATGTCCGCGCGCACGGAGTTCCATCGCGTGTAGTCGACCGCGCCGCCTGCAAACAGGAAGAGCGCCGTCGCCATGAATGCGAAGAGGAAGGAGATATTGCCATCGCGCGCGCGCGCGAAACCTTTGGTCGCCGGTTTGAGACCGAAGGACGGACGGCCCTTCGTTTTATCCTCGCCGACTACACCGGTGCCTTGGACCAGCATAGGGAACTCCCCGTAACACTGCTTTACGAAAAGAGAGTGCGGGAATTGGCGTTAAAAGGGCGTAAGCAAAGGTAGTTAATGCATTCGGAATTGGTAAAAATGAACCTTGTTCCCCGAAGGCCAGCGCCTGCGCCACGCGCAGTGTTTCGAGGAATATGGCCAAAGGTTGAAAGTAAGTTTAATCCCGGCCGTTAAGTTTTACAGGCAGGACGGTTTTCGGGGCCCGCCCCTGTCGGAAGACCTTCTTTGCAGTTGACGCGCAGGACAATTACCGGTCACCATCCAGCGCTTTCAAGGGGGGCGTCATGAAACATCTTCTTCTCGCCATAACGGCGGCGGCGCCGCTGATTGCGCCGGTCCATGCAGCGGCGGAAACCATCTATCTGACGGCGGGCGGGATGCTCGATCCAGCGGCGGGGCGCATCGTCGAAAATGCGGCGCTCATCATCGAGGACGGCAAAATCGTCAGCGTCGGGACCATGTCGTCCCTGACGGCGCCGGAGGGCGCCAGGGAAATCACCCTTTCCGGCAAAACCGTGCTGCCGGGCCTCATCGACATGCATGTGCATCTGACCGGCGACCCGACAAAAGGCGGCGGCTATTCGGCGCTGGGCTATCCGGGCGAGCGCTTTGTGATCTGGGCGGTGACCAATGCGGAAAAGACGCTGATGGCGGGCTTTACGACGGTCAGGAACACCGGCGCCGACGGCTATGAAGTCCTGGCGCTGCGCGATGCCGTCAATGAGGGCGAAATTCCAGGGCCGCGGATTTTCGCCGCCGGCCCGCCCGTTGGCATTGTCGGCGGGCATTGCTCCGACAACAATTATCTGCCGCCAGAGGCTGAAGCGACGGGCGAGGGCGTCGCCACCGGCCCATGGGAAATGCGCGCGAAAGTGCGCCAGAACATCAAATACGGCGTCGACTTCATCAAAACCTGTTCGACGGGCGGCGTTTTTTCAAAAGGGACCCTCCTTGGCGCGCCGCAGGGAACGCCCGAAGAACTCGCCGCCATCGTTGACGAAGCCCATATGCGGGGCCTCAAGGTCGCCGTCCACGCCCACGGAACGATCGGCATTAAAAACGCCATCCGCGCCGGCGCCGACACGATCGAGCACGCCAGCTATCTCGACGATGAGGCGATCAGCCTCGCCAAGCGCAATGGCGTTTATCTCTCCATGGACATCTACAACACCGAGTACACGCTCTCCGAAGGCGAGAAGAACGGCGTTCTCGAGGAGTCGCTCGAGAAGGAGCGCCAGGTCGGCGGCGTCCAGCGCGAAAGCTTCCGCAAGGCGGTAAAAGCTGGGGCGAAAGTCGTCTTCGGCACCGACGCCGCGATCTACCCCCATGGCGACAACGCCATGCAGTTCTCGCGCATGGTCCAGTTCGGCATGACGCCGCTTCAGGCGATCCGGGCAGCGACTTCGCTCGCCGCCGAGGCGCTCGGCAAGAGCGGAGACCTGGGCTGTCTTTCGGCGGGCTGCGCCGCGGATCTTATCGCCGTATCGGGCGATCCGCTCGACGATGTTTCCGCGCTTGAGACGGTCGATTTCGTGATGAAGGAAGGCGTGATTTACAAAGGCGGCGCAGAGTGAGCGCAGACATCGAGATTAAACGGGAAGAAGGCGACACGAAGGGGCGGTATGTCATTCGGCTCGACGGCGCCGAGGCGGAGATGACCTATTCGCGCGCCGGGGAAAAGATGATCATCATCGACCATACCGGCGTGCCGGACGCCCTGCGCGGCCGCGGCCTAGGCCCCTTGCTAGTGCGCCGCGCCGTCGAGGACGCCCGCGCCGAGGGCCGAAAGATCCTGCCGCTTTGTCCGTTTGCAAAGGCGATTATCGCCAAGCACCCCGAATTGCAGGACGTACTCTAAGCCCGTTTGCGGCTTGCTCGCCGCCGCGCGGGACGGCGGCAAAAGTGAGGGCGGGCAACATCCTTTAAAAACAGTATGTTGTGGGCGAATTCGCAGATCCCGCCCCATCTCCGTGGCCGATTGTTCGCGGCTTCAATTTTTATCTTTTGACTGAACAACGCCCCGGAATCCGTGTTATTAACCATATTCGGATGACCGGCATGGAGGGGGATATGTCCAAGCAATTCGGCAAAAAGCTGGCGGCGGCAGGCGCGGCAAGCGTCGCGGCGCTCCTGATGGCGACACCGGCGATGGCGGGCCGCTGCGGTCATTCCTACCCGGTCGACGCGCCGACGACCCTCGCCAAAGTGGCCCGGGCCTGCAATGTCTCGCTCTCGGCCATGAAAGAAGCCAATACCGGGGTCGACCCTGAATATGTTCGTCCGGGCGAACATCTCGCCGTGCCTGACGAGATTGCGTCCGCAACCGACGTGCCCGCTGGCGGCGCCGATCTCGGCGTCGATGGCGGTTATTCGTCGCCGATTTATCGGTATGCGGAATATTCCGAGCCTGCCGCGCCGAAAAAAGCGGCCGCCGATCAGCCGGTTTATGTCGCTTCATCGAACGACCCTTATTTCATTCAGGCGAGCTATGGCGCGGCGTATGTTCCCGAAGACCCGAACCTCAGCTACCAGCAGCGCTCCGCCGCGCGGATCCGCAATGCGGGGCGCCCCGCGACGCCAGTGATGCTGTCGCCCATGCGGTCTTATGCGCCAAGCGCTGTGGAGATATCGGCAAACACCGATCTCATCACTGGCGATCCGTTGTCGCCGCTGATGGAGTGCGCGGTTCTGCGCCGTCAGCCGAACGGAAAAATCAAACAGGTTCGCGAATTCAAACCGATGCCCGAGGGCCGCGAAACGCCGTCCCATTGCGTCGAGATCACGCACGCCTCCATGGCGGCGCCGGCGAAGGGGGCTGACCGGATCTCTTCATCCGACTTCTTGCGCTCTGAATATGAAACCTACGCGCCTGGCGCGAGTTTCACTGTGCTGAAAGGCTATGTGAGTTACGCCGATGCGGATTGCGTCACGCTGCGCAGCGACGACGGCATGGTCTGGCGCGTCGCGGTGCCACTGGCGCCGTCGGAAATGCTCGGCAAAGAGGCGACCATCTGGGCCGAGCAGACCGAGGCGCCGCTCTGCGGCGGGCTCGTCATGAACCGCGCCGTCTACGCCGAGCACGCGAATTAATTAGCAGCACCCGCCGCTTGTGGCGATCTCGGCCGCGTTCTGGCCGAATGGGGAAGCTGTGCCGCAGCCCGGGAAAATCCCGTAATGCGCCGACCAGTCGCCGATGAAATCGAACCACGGTGCGAATCTCGATTCCTTCAGCATACGGAAAGTGTTGCCGCAAACGGCGAAGGCCCGGCCTTTTTCGATGACATGGTGATTGTCGAGGGCGAAGGTCTTTTCGCTCTGGGCAAGACCGCCTTTGTAGATCACCGCCTGACCGTAATCTTCGCAGGCGGGCTCCAGCCCGTCGATCCGGAACAGACGATAGGTTGCAGAATGAAACTGCGCCGGGGCCAGCCGTTCGCGCAACTCCGCATTGTTGATGGCGAGGGGCCTGTCCGTGACGAGGCGCGGGTCGGCGAAACCGGCGCGTTTCGCAATGTTAAGAAAATCGTTCCAGTAAAGCGCGCCGCCGAGACATTCGCCGCGCGCGGCCGGGTCATGGCGCAAATCCTCTGAAAGGCGCCGGTCGGCATAGACATCCGAGAAATAGAACTCCCCACCCGGCTTCAAGAGATCATAGGCGGCGCGGAAGACCGCTTCCTTGTCTTCCACCAGATTGATGACGCAATTGGAGACGATGACATCGAAAGAGGCGGGCTCGAGATCGAGATCGCCGAGTCGTTCGATATCGCCTTCGAGGAAACTCACATTGGCGTAGCCGAACTTCTCCGCATGCCAGTCCTGATAGGCGCGGGCGACGGCGAGCTGTTCCGGCGTCATGTCGACGCCGATGACCTCGCCCTCGGGACCTGCAAGCTGGGCGAGGGCGAAAGCATCCTGTCCGGAGCCGGAGCCCAAATCGAGAATGCGTGCGCCTTCCAATGCCAGCGGCGCGATCAGCCCGCAGCCATAATAGCGATTGCGAACCTCAGGGTGGATGTTCGAAAGAAGCGGCTTCAGATAGGCCGGCATGTCGGCGATGGTGCAGCAGGCGTCCGTCTTGAGATCGGCGGACGATGTCAGCACCTTTCCGTAATAGTCTTTCACTTTGTCCTGAATGTTCATACGCGCCCTGTGTTCGTAGGTGATGTCCTCATTCTTGTGATCGCCGATCCAGACGGGAACGGCAATGGCTCGGCTTTCTTCCCTCTAAGATGTGAAGGAACGAGAGGGAGAGATGGCAATGGATGCGGGGGCCCCGCTCCGGTCTTCATTCTGTCATTTTCCTGCTACGATAGCCCGCCATGATGCGGCCCGGGGCATATCAGGAGAAAACATGGCGGTTGCGGCGTTGAAATCGGTCATCCGGCGCAAGGTGGAGGACCGGCTCGACCGGGCGGCGCAAGCCCATCTCGGGGATACGCTTTCCCGGGTGGATTTCACCGCGCCGGCGGGCGAGGCGGCCCTGTCGCCGCCGGATTCCGTATCATGGCGGATCTTCAAGAACCCGGTGACGCTCTTCATCGGCGGCGTCGCGGCGGTCATTCTCGAACTTGCCGAGCCGCGTGTCCGGACCGGCGTCTGGGCGCATTCAAGCTTCCGCACAGATCCTGTGGGCCGGCTGAAACGCACCGGCCTCGCCGCCATGGTGACGGTCTATGGCCCCAAGAGCCAGGCTGAAGCGATGATCGCCAAGATCAACGCTGTTCACGACCGGATTTCCGGGGTCACCCCGGACGGAACGCCCTATCGCGCATCCGATCCGGAACTGTTGACCTGGGTGCAGGCGACAGCGTCCTTCGGTTTTCTTGAAGCCTACAGTGCTTATGCTGCGCCCCTGAGCGAGGCCGAGCGCAACCGCTTTTACGCAGACAGCGGGGCGGGCGCTGCGCTTTACGGCGCCGTCAACGCGCCGCGCTCTCTCGCGGAACAAACGGCGCTGTTCGCGGCCATGACGCCGAAACTCGAAGCGTCGGACATCATTTTCGAGTTTCTTTCGATCATGAAAAAGGCTGAGGCTTTCCCGCATCCGGCGCAATTCGCCCAACATTCGCTGGTGCGCGCGGCGGTCGATCTGGTGCCTGCGAAAATCCGCCAGAAGGTAGGGCTTGAGGCGCGCCATGGCCTGCGTCCCTTCGAGGGCCGTGTCGTCAAACGCATGGCGCGCCGGGCGGATCGGCTGGTCTTGCGTTCAGGTCCTGCGGCGTCGGCATGCCGGCGGCTCGGGCTGCCGGAGGATTACCTTTACCGGCGCTCATGAAGCCGCCATTCCGTATCGGGATAATTTTCATAAAATTTTAAGCAGCACATATATAAACGTTTAGAGGCGGTTAATTTAATATATGTAGATGTATCGATCTCTTTGGGGAGAACGATGCGCATCACTCAGAAAATTTCGCTTACGCTCACCTTGGCTTTTCTTGCGTTATGCGGTTTTTTGGGAGCCGCATTACAACTGTCCATTGCGCCGCAATTCACGGCATTAGAGCTTGAGAAAGCGCAGGATAATTACGAGCGCGCTCACAATATCGTCGACCGGGAGCTTCGTCAGCTTGAAGCCTATCGCCGTGATTACGGCGTCTGGGACGATGCATATGATTTCGTCAAGGGAGACAATCCTGACTTCCTTGAAGAAGAATTGCCGCTTCCGCTTTTGCAGGAGCTAGGCCTCAATCTTTATCTTTATCTGAGCGCCGACGGGTCGATCATTGACGGCGTTGCGATAGACGGACCGTTGGAAAAAGAAATCGGCGTCACCGCCTATGCCCCCTCCGGTCTTCAAAGCTGGGCCGATTTTCAGCAACGTCTTGCGCCGGATGATATTGCGCAGACGGTGATCGCCACCCGCGCCGGGCTTATGCTTGTCGCTTATGCGCCCGTGACCAGGACGGACGGAAGCGGCGAGTATGTCGGCCATTTGCTCACCGGCCGGCTCATCGACGCGAGCTTCCTTGCGGAGTTGCAAAACCAGACGCGGGTCGACATGGACTTAAAGCCGGTAGAATCTGTCCCGGCGCTGGCTGCGCTGGCAAAGCAATCGGTGGACCGCGCGGATGGATTTGTCACCATATCCGCTCCCCTGCGAGGGATCGATGGCGTCCCTGTCGCCATGCTTGTGGCGCGCACGCCATTTGAGATCACCGCAATAGGGCAGCGTACAATTCTTTCAGCCTTCGCATGGCTCATATTGGTCGCCCTGCTCTTTATCGGCATTGTCAGCCGCTTGTTGCAGGTGCTGGCTGTGCGGCCTATCGAGCGCCTGACCGCGATCATGAAAGCTGCAGGCGCGGAAAAGCCTGCAATCGATGCAGAGCTCGCCAGCCACAAGGATGAAGTCGGCGTCCTTTATGCAAATTTCAACAACCTGCTTGGGCGCATCGACAAACACACAAAAGAACTGGCGACGGCGCTCGCTGCAGCGGAATCGGCTGAACGCGCCAAGGCTCACTTCCTCGCAAATATGAGTCACGAGATCCGTACGCCCATGAATGGCGTCATGGGCATGGCGGAACTTCTGGCGCGAACGCCCCTTTCCGAGACGCAGAAATCCTTCGTCGACGTGATCGGAAAATCGGGCGAAGCGCTGCTCACCATCATCAATGACATTCTGGATTTTTCGAAGCTCGACGCGGGTATGGCCACGCTCCACCCGGAGCCGTTTGTTCTCGCCGACATTGTGGACGACGTCTCTGCGCTGATCGCTGCGCGCGCAAAAGACAAGGATCTCGAACTGGCTGTCCGGATCGATCCGAAACTGCCAATGAGCTTTGTCGGCGATGCGGGACGGTTGCGGCAGATTCTCATCAACCTCGCTGGAAATGCGGTCAAATTCACCGATGAAGGCAATGTTTTGATCGACGTGGCTCCGGATTCCGACCCGGACGACGAGCGCGTCGCGATCAGAATTTCAGTGATCGACACGGGCGTCGGCATCTCCGAAAACAAGCGGGCCGAAATCTTCGAGAAATTCAGCCAGGCCGACACGTCTTCGACTCGGGCCCATGAAGGCACAGGTCTCGGCCTCGCCATTGCCAAGTCGCTGGTTGAACTTATGGGCGGAAAGATTGGCGTCGAGTCGGCGCCGGGCGCCGGTTCGACCTTCTGGTTCACGATCGTGCTGCCGGTGAACACGCAAGAGCTGCCTGAGACGGAAGCGGCCGAGGACGTGACCGGAATGCGCATCCTCATCGTCGACGATAATGACGTGAACCGCCGCATCCTTGAGGAACAAGTTTCGTCCTGGGGCTGCCCGGCGCTCGGCTGCGCCAGCGGCGCGGCCGCGCTGAAGGAATTGGCCAACGCTCAGCGGAACGGGGACCCGTTCGATCTCGTCATCATGGATTATCATATGCCCGGCATGAATGGCGCGCAGGCGGTGCAGCGCATCAGGGGCGATGAGAAAATCTCGTCGACGCCGGTCATTATGCTGACGTCTGTGGACCAGGCGAACGCCGGCGAAATATTCGACGCCATTGGCGTCAGCGCCTATCTGACCAAACCTGTCCGCTCCGCCGCCTTGCGCCGCGCTGCCGGGCAGGTTCTCCATAAGTTCGAAAGCAACGATCGCGAAACGGAAAGCATTCCTGTTGCAACGCTGGAGCCGCGCGCAACAGGCGCTGCCGTCGACGTGC
Organism: Hyphococcus sp.; assembly: GCF_965267305.1. Taxonomy (GTDB): domain Bacteria; phylum Pseudomonadota; class Alphaproteobacteria; order Caulobacterales; family Parvularculaceae; genus Hyphococcus. Next base: position 526,463 of record NZ_OZ253945.1, read on the forward strand.
TGGTGGCCGAGGATAACGAGGTCAACAGGCTTGTGCTGTCGCACATCCTGAAAGGCGGCGGCTACCGTTTCGAGATGGCTACAAACGGGCGCGAAGCCGTGGAAAAGTTCAAGGCGCTAAAGCCGAAGCTGATCCTCATGGACGTCTCGATGCCGGAGTTGAACGGGCTCGAGGCGACCAGGGAAATTCGGCGCTTGGAAGCGGACGGACCAACCCACACGCCGATCATCGGCGTAACCGCTCACGCCGTGAAGGGGGACCGTGAGGAATGCCTCAGCGCCGGCATGGACGACTACATGCCAAAGCCGGTTTCTCCCGCGAGATTGACCGAGAAAATCGAACAGCATTTGATGGCGGCTGCTTCCGACGCGGCTTAGGACGAGACCTAGGCCCCGTCTCCCATGCAGGCGCGGATGACGCGGCGGTAGGCTGTGTCGTTCGGCAATGTCATGCCGCCGCCGGGCGAAACCACCCTGATCGGCTTTTGCGTGTCAAGGATCAGCCGCACGAAAGGGTGGTTCGCAGGCAGCGCGCCTTCGGTCATGGGAAGCTCGCCCTGATTGGCTTCCATGGGGATTTCCTGGCGGCCTTCGGCGAGCTGGATCGAGATCACCTCATCCTCATTATGGGCGTGCTGAAACATCACCTGCCCCTGGCGGCAAGCGACCACGAACATGGCTTCGCTGCGCGGCGGCCCGAAGCCCGCCCAAGGATAGCCGTTGCTTTCCTTGTAAAACCATTCGCCAGAAACCGTCTCGGCGGCGGAAGGGATTTCTTCGGGCGCAGGCTCTACGGCGGTGGTCAGTTCTTCATCGCCGCCCCTGTCGCCGCAGGCGGCGATGACGGCGGCGCAAGCGGCGAGGGCCATTGCTTTGAATGCAGTCCGATCCATGAGGCTCAAACAGGAGATTTGACCGATTGGTTCCCGCGCTGGGCGTTGGCGAACCTTCTAATTTCCTGGGGTTAACAGCAACTCTGCCGCGATCGCCTCAACCGCCATATCTCCGTTCACCTCAACGCCATCCGAGGATGCGAAAATAATCACGCCATGGTCTGCGAAATCCGACCAATTCGAGATGAAATGCGGGTTGCCGCCATTATGCCAGTAGACGCGCCCGAATTGCGGGTGATCGTCCACGACCATGCCGTAGCCGGCGAAGGTGGGCGCGCCTTCGCCTTCGCGCACCATGGGTGTCTGTCCGAGATTGACGGCGGCGTTTGAATGGAGCTTGCGCGCAGCGAAAGCGCGCCGGAAAGCGATCATATCTTGCGCCGTAACCAGCATGCCGCCATTGCCGATCAACGCCCAATGGGACCTTCCGCCCCAGCTCGCCTCGTCGATCGTTTCACCGTCGGCCGTCATCATGGATCGCGTCGCATCGAACGCAGCTTCATACCCGATTTCCGTCGCATCAATTCCGGCGAGCAAGTCCTCGCGAATGTAAGTCTCGTAATTCTTGCCGCTGAGGGTTTCGATGATGGCGGCGACGAGCGAATAGCCGACATTTGAGTATTCATAGGCAGAACCGGGCTCGAACAGCAGCGGCGCAGCGAAGGCGCGTTTCAGGAACTCGTCTTTGGGCAAATAGTCGAGATCTTCGCCCACGGCTGGCGGCAGCCCGGCGGAATGGGTGAGAATCTGGTGCACGGTGATTTTCGCCTTGTCGGCGGGCGCCTCGGGAAAGAATTTCTCAAGCCTGTCGGAGGTCTGAAGCTTTCCTTCGTCGATGAGCTTGAGCGCGGCCGCGGCGGTGAAGGTTTTGGTGATGGAGCCGCTGTCGAGCAGGGTCGTCTCATCTGGCGTTCCCTGCACTGCGCCTTCGCCGAACCCTGCATAGACCGGGGCCTCGCCGTCATAGGCGATGGCGACGACGCCCTTGAAGTTCATCTCCTCCAGCCTCGCCTTCGCAGCCTCGATGCGCCGTTCTTTTTGGTTGGTCTCGACAACCGGTGGGGCATCCTCCGCGGCGCAGGCGGGCAGCGGTGCGAGTGCCAAGCAGAGCGCGGCGAAACGATGGCGCGGCGCGATGCGCCGTCTGGGGGCGGGTTGGTTCGCTGAGATCATTGACTTATCCTTTTGCAGGTTGATTCCGGCGGACTGTGTCGGAAATCCGCCCATTAAGTCCTGAGGAAAGGTCACGAAACATGTCCGTGACGGAGTTTCCGGCCGCCGGCGAGGCTTCGGCGCTGCAAAATCGCCCTCTGCGAATCGGCGCAGCGGTCTACCATCCCGCTGGCCGCATGCTCGATGCGGGCGGGCAAAGGCTGCTGCTCGAGCCGCGGCTTGGCGATCTCTTGATGAGACTCGCCGGCGCGGGCGGACCGGTGGCGCGCGAAACGCTGCTTGACGATGTCTGGGGGGACGACGGCTCCGACGAAGCGCTGACCCAGGCGATCTCGAAACTCCGGCGATCCCTGGGCGATGAAGAGCGGCCCTATCGCTACATCGAGACGATTCCGAAATTCGGCTATCAGCTTCATGGGGCGCGAATAGAGGCTTCGCCGCCGCAAGCTGGCCGGCTATCACCGGTGAAGGTGCTGATGGCGCATGTCGCCGGGCGCGGGGAATTTTATAAAGGCCTTGCGGCCGGGGTCGGTCTGATGCTGGCCGCGATCGCCGTTTACAAGGCGATGACGCCGCCGGTCAGCATTGAGCGGGAGATGATCCTGTGCCCGCCGGGCGCGCCGGAAAACGAGTGTGCGGCGGTGCTTGACCGGTCTTGAGAGCATTTGCGCCGACGCCCCAACCGGCCTATGGAGGCGCCTGTCAGCGAACAGGACCTCCCATGACCGCCATCACCCCGGAAATCGTCGCCGAGCACGGCCTCAAACCCGACGAATATGAGCGCATCAAGGCGCATATGGGCCGCGAGCCGAACCTCGTCGAACTGGGGATTTTCTCGGTCATGTGGTCGGAGCATTGCTCCTACAAATCCTCGCGGCGGCATCTGAAAAAACTCCCGACCTCCGCGCCCTGGGTGATCTGCGGGCCTGGCGAGAACGCCGGCGTCATCGACATTGGGACGGACAAGGACGGGGTTCCGCTCGCCGCCATTTTCAAGATGGAAAGCCACAACCATCCGAGTTTCATCGAGCCCTATCAGGGCGCGGCGACCGGCGTCGGCGGCATCATGCGCGACGTCTTCACCATGGGCGCGCGGCCCGTCGCCAATATGAACGCCCTGCGCTTCGGCGACTGGTCACACGCGAAAACGCGCCACCTCGTCGGCGGCGTCGTCGCGGGCATCGGCGGCTACGGCAACTGCATGGGCGTCCCGACGGTCGGCGGGGAGACCAATTTCCATCGCGGCTATAACGGCAATATCCTCGTCAACGCGATGACGGTGGGGATCGCCGAGAAGGCGAAGATTTTCTATTCCGCCGCGCGCGGGGCAGGGAACCCGGTCGTCTATGTGGGCTCGAAAACGGGCCGCGACGGCATTCACGGCGCCACCATGGCCTCAGCTGAATTCGACGACGCCTCCGAGGAAAAACGCCCCACGGTTCAGGTCGGCGATCCGTTCACGGAGAAACTGCTGCTCGAAGCCTGTCTTGAGCTGATGGCGTCGGACGCCATCATCGCCATTCAGGATATGGGCGCGGCGGGCCTAACTTCGTCCTCCGTCGAAATGGCGGCGAAAGGGGGCGGCGGGTTTGAATTGAACCTCGACAATGTGCCCCAGCGCGAAGAGGGCATGACGGCCTATGAGATGATGCTGTCTGAAAGCCAGGAGCGCATGCTCATGGTGTTGAAGCCGGGCAGGGAAGATGCGGCGCGGGCGATTTTCGAGAAATGGGGCGTCGATTTCGCGGTTATTGGCGTGACGACGGACTCTGGGCGCCTCGTCATCAAGCACAAAGGCGAAACTGTCGCCGACATGCCGGTGCCGCCGCTCGCCGACGATGCGCCCAATTACGACCGGCCCTACGAGCCGCAACCGAAGCCTGCAACGCTTCCCGATCCAACGGTCGCCTATCGCGAGGCGCAGGCGATCCTGAAAGCCCCGGGCAAGTCCGAAGAGGAAATGCGCACCATCGCCGAGGCGCTGATCGCCGACCGGCTTTCCGATGCGGACCTTGTGGACGCCGTCGGGCTCACAATTATTCCGGGCCAGGCGAAAATTTACGCGCGCTCGAAACCCGAAGGCGTGCGGTTCGACGGCTTTGAGGAGGCGGCGCGCAATCTCGCAACCGGCAATGTGGTGGAGACCGCGGAAGTCGAACAGCGCGAGGAGCAATTGTCCCTCGCCGACGCGCCCGGCGGCGACACCATGCTGACCGCGCTCGCGAAACTCATGGGATCGCCCGATCTTTGCTCGCGCCGCTGGATCTGGGAGCAATATGATTACACCGTCATGGGCGACACGGTCATCGCACCCGGCGGCGACGCGGCGCTGGTGCGCATTCACGACACCAACCGGGCCATCGCCATCACGACCGATGTGACGCCGCGCTATGTGAAGGCCGACCCCCATGAGGGCGGCAAGCAGGCGGTCGCCGAGACCTATCGCAATATCTGCGCGACGGGCGCCGCGCCGCTCGCCATCACCAACTGCCTCAATTTCGGCAATCCGGAACGCCCGGAAATCATGGCGCAGTTCGTCGGTGCCATCGAAGGCATGGCGGAAGCCTGCGAGGCGCTGAACTATCCGGTCATTTCAGGCAACGTCTCGCTCTATAACGAAACCAACGGCGTTGCGATCCCGCCGACCCCGGCGATTGGCGGCGTCGGCGTTCTCGAAGACGTCACGAAGGCTGTGCGCGTCGGCGGCGCGGAGGCGGGCGAGGAGCTGATCGCCATTGGCGTCACCCGCGGCTGGCTCGGCCAGTCGCTATACCTTCGCGAGCTTTTCAGCATGGAGGAGGGCGCGCCGCCGCCTGTCGATCTCGCCGCTGAACGCAAGACCGGCGAATTGATCCGTAAGCTGATCGATGAAGGCCTCGTCACCGCCTGTCACGACGTCTCCGATGGCGGCATCCTCGTCGCCGCTGCAGAGATGGCGCTTGCGGCGGGCCGAGGCCTTAACCTGCAGACGCCAGTGAAAGCGCGCAAGGCCGCCTTCTGGTTCGGCGAGGATCAGGGGCGCTACTTGGTCGCCGCCGCGCCGGCCGCCGCCGACACGCTGCTCCTCAAGGCGGCGATGGCGGGCGTGCAGGCGTCGAAACTCGGCCGCTTCGGCGGGCCGGACCTGTTGCTGGACGGCAGGGACGCCCTGTCGCTCCTTGATTTGTCTGATATTTTTGAATCTGCGCTGCCCGATTACATGAAGGGGCCACGCAGAAAGGAGACTTCACCCATGCCCATGGCCGGAGACGACATCAAAAAGCTGATCCTCGAAGCGCTGCCCGATGCGGAGATCGAACTCGAAGACCTCGCTGGCGACAACGATCATTGGCGCGCGCGCATTATCTCGTCCGCCTTCAACGGCAAGTCCCGGGTGCAGCAGCACCAGTTGGTCTACCGCGCCCTGAAAGGCCGCATGGGCGGCGAGCTTCACGCCCTGGCGCTGGAGACGGAGGCGAAAGAGTAAAATGGATAGCATAAGCCTCCCACTATTCGGTGTAGCTTGTGCATTACTTTCTGGAGATAGCAGTGGCGCTATTACTGAAAGCGCCAAGGGAGTATTAGAATCTTATTTTGTCCGGCGAACAAGTGACGCCAGACGTATATTATTGAATGAAGTTGGCGAAGGGAAAATATCAGACCTAGAGGCGCGAGATAGAGATGCCACGATACACCTGCTTTATACATTTTTAGAAGCCAGCATACGGGGAAGAGCGCGAGAAAACCTAGTGCTCCTTGCTCGTCTCATTGCCGGTCTAAAGACAGATGATGATTTATTTTCAGATCAATTCGATCGTTTTCAGCGGGAATTGGCTCAGCTAGATAAAGAAGAGATTATTATACTTTCCTATGCGGCTCAAAAATTAAAGAAGCAGAAGGAAAAATTGAAAAACGTCAATGTAAGTTATGTCCATCTTTCTGGGTTTGGCGACGAGGCAGAATTTAAAGGCATACATGTTTACGAAGTACTGTCTCGCCTTGTTCGGACGGGGTTCATTGCAACTGACTACGCCAATAGTAGTATTGACAGTGTGGCCCCTCTGTTTCTAACCACAACCCGTTTCAAGGAACTAATTGAGCTCATTCACTTTGATGGTTTGGGCATATAGCGCCCATCGTGTCAGCCTGATAAACCGTGCTTTTCTTGCGGCGAACCGAATTGCCTTTGCGCGCCGTCTCTCTAAGACTGAGTGAGACAAATGTAGCGGGAGCGGGGCGGCATGAGCATCAGAACTATCGGCAAGTTTGCCGCGGCCTTCAGCCTCGCCGCCTGCAGCGCTGCGGAACAGGCGCCGTCGGCGCCTTCCGGGCCCGACATCCCTGCGCTTATGTCCGCCGCGAAGGTTCCCGGCCTTGCCATTGCGGTCATCGACGACTGCAAGATCGATGACGTTTCCTATTACGGCGTCGCGGACGTGGAGACGGGTGAAGCCATCGGCCCCGATACCATTTTCGAAGGCGCATCCCTGACCAAGACGATCTTCACCGTTATCGTCAATCAGCTCGCTGACGAAGGCGTCATCGATCTCGACGAACCGCTGGCGGCGAGTTTCGACTATCCGCGCGTCACCGACCAACAGGCTTACGCGACATTGACGCCGCGCATCATTCTGGCGCATCGCTCCGGCTTTCCCAACTGGGCGAGCGACCCGAACGACGAAGAGACCTGGGGCGAGATCGCGTTCAAGAACGCGCCGGATGAAAAGTTCGGCTATTCCGGCGAGGCCTACCAAATGCTGCAGGCCTATGTAGAGGCGAAGACCGGCGAGAGCTTCGAGACGCTGTTCGAGGAGCGGTTCGGCGCGATGATGCCGAACACATTCCTGTCGGCGCCAGAGGAGGGCGCCGCGCTCGCCTTCGCCCACGACGATAACGGCGGCAAGGAAAAGGGCAGGCCCGTCAGACCCTCGCCCCGCGCTGGCGCCGCCTATTCGGTGTTGACCAATGCGGATGATTACGCCGCGTTCCTTGTTGAAGTTCACTGCAACGGCGCGGGCATGAGCGAGGAAGCCCGCGCGGAAATGCTGCGTCCGCAATCGCCCACGGACAATGAGCGAATTTCATGGGCGCTCGGCTGGGGCGTCCAGACCGGCGAACCGGAGTTTTATTTCCCCAAACTTTATTTTCATTGGGGCGACAACGGCCAGTTCAAGGTCTTCGCCGCATTTAATAGCGAAACACAGGATGGCGTCGTCTACTTCGCCAACGCCAAGAACGGCCTCAAGATCATCGAACCGCTGGCCGAACCGGTCATAGGGGACGTGACGCCCATGGCCGACTGGCTCGACTACGGGCGGCTCGAGGAAAGCGCCCCGGAATAGGGCGCTTGCCCCTCTCATGAGCCCCCGGTAGGGTCCGCGCCAACTCCTTCCCAGTTCAGTCTCCAAAGGACCTCCCCCATGGCGCTTTCCCGCATTCTCCTGATTTCCGCCTCCTTCGCCGTGCTCGCGGCCTGTTCCCGTGGCGGCGGCGGAGATGAGACGACCTATATCGAGGATGACGCCTCATCGACCGAACCGGGAGAGGAAGAAGAAGCGATCTGGCGCGCCGCCGCGCCGGAGGACGCCGCCGACAAGTTCACCTACGCAAATTACAACGATATTCGTGTGACCCACGCCGATCTCGACCTCAATGTCGATTTCGATGCGAAGGTGATTTCCGGAACCGCGACGCTCGATTTTGAGCGCCTAAATGATGCGGCCGACACGCTGGTGCTCGACGCCAACGATCTGAAGATCGAGATGGTGGAGGCCAATGTGAACGGCGACTGGCTCACCGCCGGCTACACGCTGGGGCCCGACGACGCGGTCATGGGCTCGCGTTTCGCCATCAAGCTTCCCGCGGGCGCGGATCAGGTGCGCGTCGCCTATGCGACCAGCCCCGAAGCGCAAGGCATTCAGTGGCTCTCGCCGGAACAGACGGCCGGCAAGGAGCATCCCTATCTCTTCACCCAGTTCCAGCCGCTTTATGCGCGCACCATGGTTCCCTTGCAGGACACGCCCGCGGTCAGGATCACCTATGACGCGCATCTGACGACGCCGCCCGAGCTTTTCGCTGTCATGAGCGCGCGCCAGGACGAGGATGGCGACCGCGACGGGGATTATTCCTTCAGGATGTCGCAGCCTATCCCGTCTTATCTCCTGGCGCTTGCGGTCGGCGATATCGAATTCAAGGCGATCAGCGATCACATGGGCGTCTACGCCGAGGACTACATCCTCGACGCGTCGGCAAAAGAGTTCGAGGACACGCCGAAAATGGAAGAGGCGATCGAAGCGCTCTACGGGCCTTATCGCTGGGGCCGCTACGATCAGATCGTCCTGCCGCCGAGCTTTCCGTTCGGGGGCATGGAGAACCCGCGGTTGTCCTTCATGACGCCGACGCTGATCGCCGGCGACAAGAGCCTCACCAATGTGGTTGCGCATGAGCTCGCCCATTCCTGGTCGGGCAATCTCGTCACCAATTCCAACTGGCGCGACGCATGGCTCAATGAAGGCTTCACGAGCTATGTCGAAAACCGCACCATGGAGGCGCTCTATGGCGAGGAGCGGGCGGTGATGGAGCGCTCGCTCGACAAGAAGTCGCTGATGGAGGACATCGCGGCGGCGGCGCGGCCGGAGCTGACGGCGCTGAAAATGCCTGCGGATATGGCGCATCCGGACGATGCGTTCTCGGATGTCTCTTATGTGGGGGGCATGTTCTTCCTGAAGTTTCTTGAAACGCGCTTCGGCCGCGAGACCTTCGACGAATTCCTGCGCGGCTATTTCGAGCATTTCGCCTTCCAGTCGGTGACCACTGAGGACTTCCTCACCTATTTCGAAGACAATCTGTGGGGCGAAAACCCGGACGCCGTCAGCCAGGCGGAAATCAACGCCTGGGTCTATGAACCGGGCTTCCCGGATACGATCGAAGATCCGCAGTCCGACGCTTTCGACAAGGTGACGGCGCAGATGAACGCCTGGCTCGGCGCCGGGGATGTCGACGGTCTCGAAACCAGCGCCTGGACCACCCATGAATGGCTGCATTTCATCCGCACGCTGCCCGACAACATTTCGACCGATCAGTTGGCGGCGCTCGATGGGCGCTTCGATCTTTCTCATTCGCAAAACGCCGAGATCGCCAATGTCTGGTATCAGGCGGCGATCAAGGCCGGATATGAGCCGGCGTTCGAGCCGCTCGACGGTTTCCTGATGAGCGTCGGGCGCGGCAAGTTCATCTACCCGCTCTATCAGACCCTCGTCGATAATGGCCGCCGCGAATGGGCGAGCGCCGTCTATGAACGCGCGCGCCCGGGCTATCATCCCATTGCGCAGCGGCGGATCGACGAGATCTTCGCGAAGTAGCTATTCGGTATTCGCAGGCGTTTCGTTGGTCGGCCCCCGCAGGAGGATCTCCAGCATCGGGCAGACCATGACATGGCCGTCGAAAACCGCGCCGACAATCAGCGTGTTGTCCCAGACGGCGCCGACCGAAGAGCCGTTGATTTCGCCATTAACGGAGACGAGCACGTCGGAGGCGAGGCCGTTGCGCGGATTGAGGCGAATGACGTGAGACGGCGCAATCGCCTCAGGGTCTTTTGCGTGTTCCAGAAAATCGAAAATCTTCGAATGGCCCGCGATCCATAAAGCGCCGTCGCGAGAAACCTCGATATTGTCCGGCGCGGTGTGGACCCCGAGATTTTTCTGCCGTTTCAACGCGCCGGTTTCCGGATTGCGGCTGAAAACGGCGATGCGGCGTTTCAGGAGCTCCGCGACATAGATCGACTGTCCGTCTGCGGATGTATTGATGCCGTTGGCGTAGGCGAGGCCGCCCGCGACGCTGCGGCCCTCGGCGCCGTCGAAATAAACGACATTGGTGAGCGGCAAGGCGAGATAGGCCTCCGCCATGGAAAGCGGCCCACTTTCGAAGCGCCGGTCATTGGTGGCGTAGAACTGGCGCGGCCCGACGCCGACCACATCATTAGGCGAATGCATTTCTGGGAAGGAGACGCTTTCGAGATGGGTCAGATCGCCGGTCGCGCCCACGTCGAAGATTTCGACGATCTCTTCGCCGGACGGCGGATGATTGACGACGAAGAGACGTTTCGTTCCGTCCGCTCCGCGCCACAGGCTGATCCCGTGCGGCAGGAAATTCTCCATTTCGGGCGAGACGCGCCGCACCGCATCCGAACCGTCGAGGCTCATAGCGTAAATCCCATTCGCCGGATTGACGTCTTCGGCGCCGGTGTCATTGTACCAGGCGCGCCGGTCCGCCGCCGAAATGAAAGCGAGGTTCAATTCAGGATCGATGGTGACGTCTTCGGTCCCCGGCGCGACGTCTACGCGGCGGCACTGATCTACAAGCTTGGTGTCGAGCTCGGCGAATGCGCCGGACCCCGGAATAAGATGAAAGGCCATCCGGCCGGCGATGACGATCGCCAGAATGGCCAATATCCACAAGAACAGCCGCATTGACGCTCACCCCGCCGCCTGCCTCCTTCAGCAGACGGCGCCTCCAGCCCGGAATTTAGCTTACCGCAGCCGGGCCGTCTGCGCCAGCCGCTTGGATTTCCGGGGGTTTTGCGTGCATTGTAGGCGCGAAACAGCAGGCCGGAATCATGACGGAAAAAAGCATCATCGCCACGCCGCGGCGCCTGCCCGGCGCGCTCGCCGGATTGTTGCGGGCGACATACGAGGTTCGCGAGCCAGAGGGCGACGTCGCCGCACCGGGCGAATTCGCGGGTTATGCGGAAGGCGCGGAAGCAGTCTTCGCCACGGCCTTTGACGATATGGATGAAGGATTTATTCGCGATCTGCCGGAGAGTGTGAAGCTGATCGCCTCCATCGGCGTCGGCGTCGACCATATCGATCTCGAGGCGGCGAAGCGTCGTGGGATCGCCGTCTCCAACACGCCGGAAGTGACGACCGCCTGCCTTGCGGACACGACCATGGGCCTCATCATCGCCGCTTGCCGCCGTTTCCGCGAGGGTCTTGATATTGCGCGCACTGGCGAAGGGCGCGGCATGCTGACGCCGGAGACCTGGGGCCAGCGCGTCACTGGCCGCACGCTGGGCATTATCGGCATGGGCAATGTCGGCAAAGAGGTCGCCAAGCGCGCCCAAGGCTTCGATCTGAAGATCATTTACACGACGCCGAGGCCTTCGCCGGAAATCGACAAGGCGTATAACGCCCGCGCCGTCGCGCTTGATGACTTGCTGAAACAGGCGGACATCATCTCGCTGCATTGTCCGCTGAAACCCGAAACCCATCATCTCATCGACGGGGCGGCGATCGAAAAGATGAAACCCTCTGCGGTGATCATCAACATCTCGCGGGGGCCGGTGATCGATGAAATGGCGCTGATCGCGGCGCTGAAGTCGGGACGGCTGTTCGCGGCGGGACTCGATGTCTTTGAAACCGAACCAGCGCCGATCCGCGAAGAACTCTATTCGCTGCCCAATGTCTTCTGCCTGCCACATATCGCGTCCGCAACCTGGGAAAGCCGGTCCGCCATGGCGATGCGTGTTCTCGCCAACATCAATGCGTATTTTGAAACCGGCGCTCCGGCGGACCGGGTGGTCTAGGGCGTATCGGCCGCATGGAGCAGGGGCCTGTGATTGTCATCGGCGCCGGCGGCGCGGTCGGCTTTGAAGCCGTAAGAGCGCTGCGCGCGCGCAACATGAATGTCATCGCCACATGGCGCACGCACCGCCCTGAGACGATCGCTGCGCTTGAAGGTTTCGGCGCGACAACGCAGCAGCTCGATCTTAAAGACGGTGAAGCTGTGCGCCGGCTTATCGAAAACGCCGCCGCCGTTCTTTTCATCCCGATCCTTACGGCTTCCGCCGCGGCGGCGCGTTATCTGAAACTCGATCAGCCGGCGGTGTTATTTTCCAGCAACAATGTCGCCATCGATTTTGACGCGGAAGTTTACGCGAAGCTTCGCGACGCGGAGAAAGAAACGAGAACCGCCGCACCCCACGCGGTTATCCTGCGCCCGACCATGATCTACGGCTATCCGGGCGACGGAAATCTTTCGCGGTTGATGAACTTCATGCGGCGCTCGCCTGTAACGCCTATGCCGGGCAAGGGGCGCGCCCTGCAGCAGCCGGTTTATTACGCGGATCTCGCCCGCGCAGCGGTTGACGCCTTGCTTGACGGAAATGCAATCGGCAAAACCTTCGCTGTCGCAGGGCCAGAGCCCGTCACGCTTAAAGACATGTATCGAACAGCGAAGGCGGCGGCGCGCGCAAACACCGCAATTCTCTCAATGCCGACGTCGTCAGCCGGAAAACTGATGCAGGCTGTCGAGAAGGCAGGCGTGAAGTTTCCGCTGAAATCGGCGCAGCTTTTGCGCGCCGATATGGACAAGATTCCGCAAGGCGAACACATAATCCTCACGCAGACGGGTTTGCAGGAAGGCCTGCAAAAACTCGCTGCAGCGATGGCGGAATAGCGCCCGCATAAGGCGAAAAGTACATCGCAAGGTTGAATTCTTCAATATTTCCCAGTGTTGGTGCGTAGTTATCCACCACCTTCGCTGCGGGCTTATAGTCAGTGTCCAACGCTATTTCGTGCGCTGCGCCAGACGCATCTTGGCGGGCGTGCGGGATGACGAAAGAAAGACTGAACATGAGCCGGAGCAGAAAATGTCAAATGGCGCCACATTCGCCGCAACGCCAATAAATATGCGGATGAAAATCGGCGGCTTCAAGGTTTTACCGGTCCCGCCGCAGCACACGCGCCGCCTGTACGGCTTCCTTGCCGAACTTCTCGCGCAGCGCGTCGATGGCCTTCTCCGCCTTGGCGATCTTTTCATTGCTGTCGCCGAACAGATCCGGCGCAGCGGCGTTGTCGCTGGCGAAAGAGAGGCCGGAAAAGCCGACGCCGATGAGACGGTAGGCTTTCCCTTGCGCCGCATCGTGAAGCATGGGTTTCGCGGCCCCAAACGCGATACGCGCGAGATTGGCCGGCGCATCGAGCGTCGTGCGCCGCGTGATGGTTTTGAAGTCGGCGGTCTTCAGCTTCAGCGTCACCGTGCGGCCTTCAAAGCCGGACGCTTTCATACGTGCCGACACTTTCTCGCACAGCTCCCAAAGAACGTCTTCGAGCCAGTTCACGTCGCGATGATCTTCGTTGAAGGTGGTTTCCGCGGAAACGCTCTTGGTTTCGCGTTCCGGTTTGACGGCGCGCGCATCGTCGCCTTGAGAAAGCCGCGCCAGCCTGAGGCCCATTTCGCCATAACGTTTGGCGAGGGTTCCCGCGTCCATCGTCTGCAACTGGCCGATGGTCGCGATGCCGTCTTCGCGCAGCTTCGCCGCCATGGCCGCGCCGACGCCCCAGATCATCGTCACCTTTTGGCGCGCGAGGAACGATTTCGTCTCCGCCTCGCCGATGATGGAAAAACCCTGGGGCTTGTCGAGATCGGACGCCATCTTGGCGAGAAATTTGTTGTGGGAAAGGCCGATGGAGGCGGTGACGCCGAGCTCGTCTTTGACCCGCGCCTGAAGTTTCGCCAGCGTCACCGCCGGCGGGCCGCCATGCACCCGCGACGTGCCGGTCAGATCCATGAAGGCTTCATCGATAGACAAGGGTTCGACGAGCGGCGTGAGGTCGAGCATCATCTTGCGGACGGCGCGGCCGACCTCGGCGTATTTCGCCATATTCGGCTTGATGATGACGGCGTCAGGACAGGCTTCGCGCGCCTTGAACATGGGCATCGCCGATCTGACCCCATAAGTTCGCGCCACATAACAGGCGGTCGAGACCACGCCCCGGACCCCGCCGCCGATAATCACGGGCAGGTCTTCAAGCGCCGGATTGTCCCGTTTCTCGATCGCCGCATAAAAGGCGTCGCAGTCGAGATGGGCGATGGAGAGCGCGAAGATTTCCGGATGGGCGGCGATTCGCACCGAGCCGCAGGCCGGGCAGCGGGGCCTCGCGACCCCGCCAGCCAGCGTAAGCGGCCGGTAACAATCCCGGCAAAACCCTGGAATTTCACTCTTTTCAGACATTTAGCGGTCAAAAACCCGTCAGAACCGGCCGGAAACGGAGGCCGGGACGTTCAAGATAAACATTCAATTAAGACCTTTTGCGCAAAACTTTCCATCTCAAGGGCCGATTCGCGTATGGGGGCCCGAAGGACGGACAAAAGGCGTACTATGTCGGCCATGGAAAAGCTCGATTATTCAACTGAGCCCAAGACGGTGCTGATCGTTGAGGACAACGAGCTGAACATGAAGCTGTTCAGAGACCTTCTGGAGATTCACGGCTACCAGACGCTCGAAGCCCGCACCGGGCCAGAAGCGCTGGAGGCCCTGAAAGATAACCATCCCGATCTCATCCTCATGGATATCCAGCTGCCGGAAGTTTCCGGGCTGGAAGTCACCCGCGAAATCAAGAGCAGCCCCGAGCTCGCCGACATACCGGTGATCGCCGTCACGGCTTTCGCAATGAAAGGCGACGAAGAACGCATACGCCAGGGAGGGTGCGAGGATTATATCGCCAAACCTATCTCTGTGGCGGCGTTTCTTGAGAAAGTGAAAAGGTATTTAGACTAGGCTCATGGGGTCTTAACGAACCCTTTAAGCCATGGGGGCTGCATGACGGCGCGCGTATTGGTCGTCGATGATCTGGAACCGAACGTGAAGCTGCTCGAGGCGAAGCTGAGGGCGGAATATTTCGACGTGCTCGGCGCTTATTCCGGTCAGGAAGCGATCAACCTCGCCGCCGCCGAAAAGCCTGACATCATCTTGCTCGACGTCATGATGCCCGGCATGGACGGCTTTGAAACCTGCCGCAAGCTCAAAGCCAATCCCGAAACCATGCACATCCCCGTGGTCATGGTGACGGCCCTCGACCAGCAGGCGGACCGTGTCGCCGGTCTGGAAGCCGGCGCCGATGATTTCCTCACCAAGCCGGTCGAAGACTTGGCGCTGTTCGCCCGCGTGCGGTCGCTGACCCGCCTTAAAATGATGACGGACGAGCTCCGCGCCCGTTACGCCACCGGTAAGGATCTCGGCATTGTCGGCAAGATCGATCCCGACGCCGATATGGGCGAGCCGCGCATCTTCCTCATCGACGACAATGAAGACCAGGCAGCGCGCCTTACGGCCGCCCTCGGCGAGGACGCCTATCTTATGGTTCACGAAACCGATCCGGAAATCGCGCTCAGCCGCGCGCGCGCCGGCGAATTCGACCTCATTCTGGTGAACCTCTCCATCGAGGCCATGGACCCCTTGCGCCTCTGCTCGACGATCCGGTCTTTCGAGGAAACCCGCCTGACGCCGATCCTTGCGGTGGTGCGCCATGGCGATACGAGAAAGCTCGTTCGCGCCCTCGATATCGGGGTCAATGACTATGTGACCCGCCCCGTCGACAAGAATGAACTCACCGCGCGGGTCTCGACCCAGCTCCGCCGCAAGCGCTATGTGGACCAGCTCCGCTCGTCTTTCCAGGTCAGCCTTGAAATGGCGGTCACCGACCAGCTCACCGGCCTTTACAACCGCCGTTACTTGGCGAGCCACCTCTCTGCGATGTTCGACCGCGCCTATTGGACCGGCCGGCCGCTCGCAGTGATGGTGCTCGATCTCGACCACTTCAAGGAAGTCAACGACCGGCATGGCCACGACACCGGCGACCGCGTCTTGAAGGAGTTCGCCGACCGCATCGCCAGTTCGATCCGGGGCATCGATCTCGCCTGCCGTTATGGCGGCGAGGAGTTCCTGATCGCCATGCCCGACACAGACCTCGCCTTTGCGTCTGTTGTCGCCGAAAGGCTGCGCCAGGAAATCGCCACATCCAAATTCAAGCTTAACAATGGCCGCGACGAACTCGGCGTCACCGTCTCTATCGGGCTCGCCTCGACCGAGAACGGGCCGGAAGACGACAGCGCCCAGAAGCTCATCAAGCGGGCTGACGAAGCGCTCTACACCGCTAAAAACGGCGGGCGCAACCGCGTGATCCAGAGCGCGGCGTAACCTTCAAAATCCTTTAAAGACAACAAAAAAGCCGCCTTCGAGGGCGGCTTTTCAAATACGGCGGGGAGAGCGATCTTACTTGATCTTGCCTTCCTTGAATTCAACATGCTTGCGCGCGACGGGGTCGTATTTTTTCAGGACGAGCTTCTCCGTCATCGTGCGGGTGTTCTTCTTCGCCACATAAAAATAACCCGTGCCGGCGGTTGAGTTGAGCCGGATCTTGACGGTGGTTGGCTTGGCCATGGGTCGCTCCTAGGACCGTTAATTCGCGCAAAATGAGCGCGGACCATACTCATGGTCTTTGGCGTGTCAAGCCATAGTAACGCTTTTTCGCGCTTAGCAAAGGTTAAACGTCGGCGTCCGGATCGGCGTCGGGACCTGCAAACCCATGCATGCGATTCGCCCATTGCAGTCCGATGAGGGCGCCTTTCGACGCCGGCAACAGCGCCCATGAAGCGAGGATGATCAGCGGAAGCCAGATCGCGAATTGCAGGGTAATCGGCGGATCGAAGAGCTGTTTCACGGCAAGCGCCAGCGGGATCATGACATGCCCGACGATGATGATGGTCACATAGGGCGGGGCGTCATCGGCGCGATGGCCCGAGAGATCGAGGCCGCAAACGTCGCATGCCGCCTTCGTTCTCACATAGCCTGAAAACAGCTTCCCGCGTCCGCATTCCGGGCATTTATGGGCGAGACCGCGGGCCATGGCCGAAGCCCATGAACGCCTGTCCTGGTCGCCGCCAAAGGTCTGAACCGCTTCTGTCATGGGGTCTCTATGGGGATGCGGGACACGTTTCGCAACGCGCCGAAAGCGCGCGGGGCTCGTTAACCGAAGACCCGCTTGAAAATCACGTCCACATTCTTGGTGTGATAGGAGAGGTCGAAAAGACTTTCGAGCGCAGCGGCGGAAAGATGCGCCGTAACCTCTTTGTCGGCCTTCAGATTGTCGAGGAAGAGGCCTTCGCCGCGCCAGGCCGGCATGGCGTTGCGCTGCACCAGCGAATAGGCTTCCTCGCGCGACGCGCCCGCCTGGGTCAGCGCCAGGAGAACGCGCTGGGAAAAGATGAGCCCGTTGAGGCTGTTCATATTGGCGAGCATCCGCTCAGGGTAAACGACGAGATTTTCAACAACGCCGGCGAGACGGTTCAGCGCGAAGTCGAGATGCACCGTCGCGTCGGGACCGATGCCGCGCTCGACGGAGGAGTGAGAGATGTCCCGCTCATGCCAGAGCGCCACATTTTCCATGGCCGGGATCACCGACATGCGAACGAGGCGGGCGAGGCCGGTGAGATTCTCCGTCAGCACCGGGTTGCGCTTGTGCGGCATCGCTGACGAGCCCTTCTGGCCCTTGGAGAAGAACTCCTCGGCTTCTAGGACTTCGGTGCGCTGGAGATGGCGGATTTCAACGGCGAGGCGTTCAACCGAGGAGGCGATGACGCCGAGCGCCGCGAAATAGGCGGCATGGCGGTCGCGCGGGATGACCTGGGTCGAGACCGGCTCTACGGCAAGCCCCATCTTCTCCGCGACATATTCCTCAACCGACGGGTCGATATTGGCGAAGGTGCCGACAGCGCCGGAAATCGCGCAGACGGCGATTTCCTGGCGCGCGGCTTCGAGCCGCTTCTTGCCGCGCTCAAACTCCGTATAGAAACCGGCGAGCTTGACGCCGAAGGTCGTTGGCTCGGCATGGATGCCATGGCTGCGGCCGACGCAGACGTCGTTCTTGTGCTCGAGCGCGCGTTTCTTGAGCGCCGCCAGCACGCGGTCCATATCCGCGAGCAGAAGATCTGCTGCGCGCGTCAACTGCACGGAAAGACAGGTGTCGAGCACGTCGGACGACGTCATGCCCTGATGGACGAAGCGAGCATCCTCGCCGACGAATTCTGCGAGATGGGTTAGGAAGGCGATGACGTCGTGCTTCACCTCGCGCTCGATCTCATCGATGCGGGCGACATCGAACTCGGCCTTGCCGCCTTTTTCCCATATCGTCTTCGCGGCGCTCGCAGGAATGACGCCGAGTTCGGCCAGCCGGTCTGCCGCATGAGCCTCGATCTCGAACCAGATCCGGTATTTGGCGGCGTCCGACCAGATCGCAGCCATTTCCGCGCGGGTGTAGCGGGAGATCATTCAATTACTCCGTTAGAACGCTTTGGGGTCAGCTGCTGCCGAAGAGGGGCCGTCGCCGTCGAGATCAAGCGATCCCAATTCGATGGACCGCGCCGGCGCGTCTCCAGCGGCGGGCGGCGGCGTCTGCCGCTGTCCCCACATCCACCAGCCAAGGCCAAGACCGATCACGAAAGCTGCAAGCAAAAGCGCCCACATATGCACGGCCAGCCAAAGCATGCCCGCATCTCCTCCCTTATGCCTGCGGCGCCGCCTTAACGGCGGTCGATAGCCACATAGTCGCGCTGCGGCGCGCCGGTGTAAATCTGGCGCGGACGCCCGATTTTCTGGTTCGGGTCCTCGATCATCTCCGACCACTGGGCGATCCAGCCGACAGTGCGGGCGAGCGCGAACAGGACCGTGAACATTTCCGTCGGGAAGCCGAGGGCGCGCAGCGTGATGCCCGAATAGAAGTCGATGTTCGGATAGAGCTTCTTCTCTACGAAATAGTCGTCTTCAAGAGCGATGCGCTCCAGCTCCATGGCGACCTTGAGAAGCGGTTCGTCCTTAACGCCGAGCGCGTCGAGCACTTCGTGGCAAGCCTTGCGCATGACTTTCGCGCGCGGATCGTAGTTCTTGTAGACGCGGTGGCCGAAACCCATCAGGCGGAACGGATCATTCTTGTCCTTGGCGCGCTTGATGTATTCAGGGATCTTGTCGACCGAGCCGACCTCTTCGAGCATGTTGAGCGCCGCTTCGTTGGCGCCGCCATGAGCCGGGCCCCAGAGCGAGGCGATGCCTGCCGCGATGCAGGCGAAGGGGTTCGCGCCGGAAGAGCCCGCAAGCCGCACCGTCGAGGTCGATGCGTTCTGCTCGTGATCCATATGCAGGATGAAAATTTTGTCGAGTGCGTCGGAAAGAACCGGATTAACCTCGTAATCCTCCGCCTGTACCGCAAAGCACATGCGCATGAAGTTCGATGTGTAATCGAGTTCGTTGCGCGGGAAGACGAAAGCCTGGCCGATGGAGTATTTGAACGCCATGGCGGCGATGGTCGGCATCTTCGCGATCATGCGGTGGCTTGCGACGAGGCGTTGCTTCGGATCGTTGATGTCGGTGGAGTCGTGATAGAATGCGGAAAGAGCGCCGACGACCCCGACCATGATCGCCATGGGGTGCGCGTCGCGGCGGAAACCGTTGTAGAAATTCTTGAGCTGCTCATGCACCATGGTGTGCATGGTGATCGAATGTTCGAAATCGGCGCGCTGTTGCGCATTCGGAAGCTCGCCATTCAACAGCAGATAGGCGACTTCGATGAAATTCGAATGCTCCGCAAGCTGATCGATGGGATATCCGCGATAAAGCAGGATGCCCTCATCGCCGTCGATGAAGGTGATCTTGGACTCGCAGCTCGCCGTCGAGGTGTAACCGGGGTCGAAAGTGAAGGCGCCGGTCTCTTTATAGAGCGCGCGGACATCCACGACATCGGGCCCGTGAGTCGCCTTGAAAATCGGCAATTCGGCGGTTTTCCCGTTGATCGTAAAGTTCGCCGTATCCGCTTGTTTCAATTCACTTTTCATGGATCGAACCTTTTTCTTTTGCAGCGCGTCAACGCATGTTGCGGCGCACACTAGCCAGTTTACTCTAGGGATTCCAGCCCTGCGTCAGCCGGTCTGATCGGCGAGCCGGGCGCGCGATTCTTTTTGTCCCAACCCATATAGCACTTCGCCCAGTCCCGGCGAAGGCCGCCCGGCGGCGAGGGCCGCTCTGGCGGGGGGGCCGACAACGCCGAAGCCTACATTTTTGGCGGCGGCGAAGGCCTGAAGCTTCTCATCGAGCGCAGCAGGGGACGCCCAGGATGATTCGTCCTCTAGGGCTTGGTTAAGATCGTTAAGGATTTCCCGCGCGCCGTCTTTCTGCAGCGGTTTCGCGGCCTTGCCATCGATAGCGAGGGGACGCTTGAGGAAAAGATATTCCGACGCGGCAACAACATCTGAGAGCGTCGCGCAGCGCGTTTTGAGAAACGGCGCGGAGCGCTTCAGCCGCGCCAGATGCTCCGCATCAAGATCGACGCCGGCTCTCTCGAGAAACGGCGCCGCCCAGGTAACGAACGCATCGTCGCTGAGTTCGGCTATGTAATGGGCGTTTACATGCTTCAGCTTGTCGAGGTCGAGCCGCGCCGGCGCCTTGTTAATGCCCTTGAGGTCGAAGATCTCCTTTGCGCGCTTGTAGGGGATGATTTCCTCGTCGCCATGTGCCCAGCCGAGACGGAGGAGGTAGTTGCCCAATCCTTCCGGCAGATAACCGTCGTCGCGATAAGCTTCGACCCCGAGCGCGCCGTGGCGCTTCGACAGTTTCGCGCCGTCCTGCCCGTGGATCAACGGCACATGGGCGAAGACAGGCACGGTCCAGCCCATGGCCTGATAAATCTGTGTCTGGCGCGCGGCGTTGTTCAGATGATCGTCGCCGCGGATCACATGGGTCACGCCCATATCATGATCGTCAACGACAACGGCGAGGTTGTAGGTGGGGCCGCCATCAGAACGCAGAATGATGAGATCATCGAGCGCCGCATTGGGGAAGGCGACTCGGCCCTGCACGGCGTCTTGCACGACGGTCTCTCCGTCTCGCGGCGCCTTGAAACGGATGGCGAAGGGCGCATCGGGCGCGGTCGCCGGATCGGCGTCCCGCCACGGGCTTTCGAAGCGAACGCCGTCCGCCTTCGCCTTGTCGCGCGCGGTCGCTAGTTCTTCAGGCGTCAGATAACAGCGATAGGCCTTGCCCGCGTCGAGCAGTTGTTTCGCGACTTCCGCATGGCGCGCCTGACGGGAATATTGCGACACCGGCTCGCCGTTCCAGTCGAGGCCAAGCCATGTGAGGCCGTCAAGGATCGCCTCAACCGCCGCCTCGTTATGACGCGCGCGGTCCGTGTCTTCGATCCTGAGCAGAAACTTGCCGCCGCGCCCCCTTGCATAGAGCCAGTTGAAGAGCGCCGTCCGCGCGCCGCCGATATGGAGATAGCCGGTGGGCGAGGGCGCGAAGCGGGTGACGACAGGCGGGTGATTATCGGCCATACTGAAAGGACCGGCTCCTCTTGTTGCGTTTCGGTTTTGCGGGCGCGGGATAACATGAGGGGGCCCCGGCGCCTATGGCTTCGGGGTCTGTTGGGGCGCAGGGCGGATGGTCGCTGATCTCGCAAAAACGGGACATGCCGGCGAGGAATTCACCGAGGCGCCGCCCTTTTCGCGCATGGCGCATCTGACCGGCGAAGCCTTGCGCCGCTGGGCGGCCATGGATTTCGCTCGGCTTTCCCTGTGGGCGCCGGCGGCTATCGGCCTCGGTGCGGGACTTTATTTCGGCCTCAAGGCGGAGCCGGACTGGCGCATCGGCGTTGCGTCGCTTGTTGTATTCGCAGCGCTCTCTTTCTGGCGCGGACCGTTCCGGCCTCTCTTTGCGGCGCTGGTGTTCGCCGCGCTGGGCTTTGCCGCCGCCGACTGGAGGACGGCGCAGGTTGAGGCGCCGCAGCTTTCCCGCGAACTCGGCATGGTCGATGTCGCGGGCCGGCTTCTCTCCATCGAAGAAAACGCGCGCCAGCGGCGCTATATCGTCGAGCTGACGAGCGTCGAAAATCTGCCTGCGGAGGAAATCCCGGCGCGGGCGCGCATCACCTGGCGCGGGGAAGGCTTCGATGCGCAGCCGGGCGATCTCATTTCCGTGCGCGCGCGCCTGTCTCCGCCGCCGCCGCCGGTCGCACCTGGCGCATTCGATTTCGCGCGCCAGCTTTATTTCCAGAAAATCGGCGCCGTGGGCATCGCCGTAACGCCGCCGCGCCTCGATGAAAGCGCTGAAAAAACCTTTTCTCAAAAACTCGCCGCGGATGTCGAAACCATGCGCGTTAATCTTGCGGCGCGGATCATTCGCACGACGCCGAAGCAAGAGCAGGGCGGCGCGATCCTGGCCGCCATTGTCACGGGCAAGCGGGGCGCGATTTCAGAACGCTCGGAAGCCGCGTTACGCGATGCTGGGCTCGCGCATTTGCTGGCGATATCGGGCCTGCATATGGGCCTTGCGACGGGCCTCGTCTTTTTCACCGTGCGCTTCGGCCTCGCCGCCATCGAGCCCTTGGCGCTGCGTTACCCGATCAAGAAATGGGCGGCGGCCGCAGCGTTGTTCTCCGGATTTTTCTATCTCATCCTGTCGGGCGGCGGATGGTCGGCGCGGCGCGCCTTCATCATGGCGGCGATTATGTTTCTGGCGATTCTTGTGGACCGGCGGGCCTTGTCGTTGCGCAACGTGGCCATCGCTGCCGTCATTATTTTGCTGACGACGCCTGAGGCGCTGTTTCACCCCGGCTTCCAGATGTCCTTCGCCGCCGTGACCGCGCTCATCGCCGCCTATGAATGGTTCGCCCTGCGCGCGAAGCAGGAATTCGATATGTCCTGGACCGCAAAAGCGCGGCGTTATCTCGTGGCGCTGGCGCTCACCGACACTATCGCCGCGCTGGCGACGGCCCCATACGCGCTGTTTCATTTCAACCGCGTCGCTATCTATTCGCTGCCCGCCAATATGGCGGCGATGCCGATCATGGGCTTTCTTATTATGCCTTTCTCTGTCATTGCGCTGCTGCTCTCGCCCTTCGGCCTCGACGGTTGGGCCTGGCGTTTCGCGGCGCAGTGCATGGAGGCGGTTTTATATATTGCGTCTAGCGTTTCGGGGCTTGAGGGCGCGGTTTCGACGACGCCGCAATGGCCGCAGGCGGCGATGATCGTGCTGACCATTGGCGGTCTGTGGCTCTGCCTTTCCCGCGCGCCGTGGCGGCTGGCGGGCCTCGCCGCGATCCCGGTCGCGGCGCTTTTCGTCAGCCTCGCGCGACCGCCGGCGATCTTCGTTTCCGCCTCCGGTCTCAATGGCGGCGTCATCGCCCGGGACAGTGAGGGCGAACGGACGCTCTTTGTCTATTCGACCCGCCGCGAGAAATTCGCGGCCCGCATGTGGGAGGAGGCCGCCGGCCTCGACATCGAAACCGTCAGACCGTCAGCGATGGAAGAGATTTTCGCCTGCGACGCCTCGGGCTGCGCGGGCGCGGTTTCGGATCAAGGCGCTGTCACTGTTGTTTTTACGGAGCACAAATCCACCCTCGCCGAAGATTGTCAGCGTGCGGAGCTTGTGGTCGCTTTCTTTCCGGCAAGCAGCGCCGACTGGCGCCGCTGCAACGCGTTTCTTATAGACCGGCGTTCGGCGTGGAAGCGCGGCGCCCACGCCGTCTGGGTTGAACGCGACGGCGCGCTCACGGTCAAATCGGCGAATGAATTTCGCGGCAACCGACCTTGGACGGGCGGCGGTTAGTTATACCTTCTCATCAGCCCCACAAGCTTGCCCTGAACCGCAACGCGGTCGGGGCCATAGATGCGGGTTTCGAACGCCGGGTTAGCAGCTTCAAGCGCGATCGAGGCGCCCTTGCGGCGCAGGCGCTTCAGCGTTGCTTCCTCGTCATCGACGAGGGCGACGACAATAGCGCCGTTTTCCGCATCGGTGCAGCGCTTGATAATGACGAAGTCGCCATCCTCGATCCCGGCGTTGATCATCGACTCGCCCTGCACCTCGAGAATGTAGTGGTCGCCCTTGCCGATAAAGGCTTCGGGGGCGGAGAAGCGGTCGACCTCGTGCTGGATCGCCTCGATAGGCGTGCCGGCGGCGATGCGGCCGAGCACAGGAAGATCCACGATCCCGCCGGCCGGCGCCGAGACCTGCGGCGTAGGCGCGACGCGGCCGCGCTTGAAATCGGCGTTGACGACCGCGGGGCGGAAGCCCTTTTGCGCCGGGCTCGGCTTCACATTGACCTTTGCGTCCTCCGGCATTTTGAGGACTTCGAGCGCCCGCGCCCGGTGGGGCAGGCGGCGGATGAAGCCGCGCTCCTCAAGCGCCGTAATAAGCCGGTGAATGCCAGATTTGGACCTTAGGTCGAGCGCCTCCTTCATCTCGTCGAAGGACGGCGACACGCCGGTCTCGGCCAGCCGGTCATTGATGAAAACCAGCAGCTCATGCTGTTTCTTGGTGAGCATTTGCTCCCTCGCACTTCTTTTTGGCGGGCTTGCTGTTGGGGAAATCCCCGCCGCGACCCGCTGGACGTTCCCTTGTCGCCGGACAATCAACCAAAGGCTGTTTGCACGCCCGAAACGACAAAAGAACAAAACGACAACGATGTTCTATGGTTGTTCCTCGGACCCGTCAACAGCGAAATGCGAATCAGGCAATAGAAACAGGGCCAAGGAGCGCTTTCGTTGCGGCCTCTACATCCTCCTGGCGCATCAGGCTTTCGCCGACGAGGAAAGCCTTCGCGCCGTCGCCGGCGAGGCGGACGAGGTCCGCGTGGCTGTTGATCCCGCTCTCGCTGACAAGCAGCGCTGAGGCCGGCGCCAGCGGAGCAAGCCTAGACGTCGTCTCAAGCGAGGTCACGAAAGTCGCCAGATTGCGGTTATTTACGCCGATAAGGTCAGCTTTTAGCTGAACAGCTCGCGCCATCTCCTCTTCATCATGAGTCTCGACGAGAATATCGAGATTCCAACCCTTTGCAGCCTGCATCAGTTCGCCCGCCTGAGCATCGGAGAGACACGCCATAATAAGCAGGATGCAGTCCGCGCCCCAGGCCCGGGCTTCCGCTACCTGATAGGGGTCGATCATAAAATCCTTGCGCAGGACCGGAAGCCGGGTCGCATCCCGCGCCTGGCGGAGGAAATCCGGCGCCCCCTGAAAGCTCGGCGAATCGGTAAGGACGGAGAGGCAGGCCGCGCCCCCGGCCTCATAGGCCCGGGCGATGGCCGCCGGATCGAAATCAGGGCGGATCAGCCCTTTGGAGGGGCTCGCCTTCTTCACCTCGGCGATGAGGGCGAAGCCGTCTGCGGCTTTCCTTTCCAGCGCCTTGCGGAACCCACGGACAGGACCGGCCTCTTTCGCCAGCGTCTCCACAGCAGAGAGGGGCGCCTGGCCTTTCGCCTGCGCCACCTCGGTCTTCTTATAGGCGATGATGTCGTCGAGAATGGTCATGAGTTCGAGACCTCAACGAGTTCACTGAGCGCCGCTTTAGCCGCGCCGCTGTCGATGGCCTGTTCCGCCATGCGCGCGGCTTGGTTCAAGTTCTCCGCCTTATCCGCAACGATCAGCGCAGAAGCCGCGTTGAGCACCGAAATATCGCGATAGGCGGATTGTTCGCCTTCAAGCAGCCGCCACAGCGCAGCGGCGTTTTCCGACGGATCGCCGCCTTCAAGATCGGCGGCTTTTGCGCGTGACAGGCCTGCATCTTCCGGCGTCACCTCGAATTCGGACACCAAGCCATCTTTAAGTTCGGCGACATGGGTGGCGCCCGTGGTCGTCAGTTCGTCGAGGCCGTCGCTGCCGTGAACCACCCAAGCCCGCGTTACGCCGAGATGCGGCATGACCTCGGCGATGGGGCGCACGAGATCGCGCGCGAACACGCCCATGACCTGCCGCTTCGCGCCGGCCGGGTTGGAGAGGGGGCCGAGCACGTTGAACATGGTCCGGACGCCAAGCGCTTTCCTTGCCGCCGCAACATGGCCGACCGCCTTGTGGTGAAGCGCCGCGAACATGAAGCCGACATTGGCGTCCTCAATGCACCGCACGATCTTCTCGGGGGGGATGTCGAGCCTGACGCCCAGCGCCTCCAATACTTCAGAAGACCCGGACTTTGAAGAAAGCGCCTTGTTGCCGTGCTTGGCGACCTTGACGCCGCAGCCTGCGGCGATCAGCGCGGCGGCTGTGGAAATGTTGTAGGTGCCGGCGCCGTCGCCGCCCGTGCCGCAGGTGTCGATGACGTCATCCGGCGCATCGACTTTGAGCGCATGGTCGCGCATCGCCTGCGCCGCCGCCGCGATTTCCTCAACCGTTTCTCCGCGCGCGCGCAACGCCGCTAGGAACCCAGCAATTTCAATGTCGCTCGCCGCGCCGGAAAAGAGGGCATCCATCGCCGCGCGCATTTCCGCCGCGGTCAGCGGCGCACCGGACATGGCGCGCTGGAGATGCGGGGTGAAAGCGCTCATTTGCGCACGATCTCAAGGAAGTTCGAAAACATCCGCGCGCCGTGTTCGGTGGCGATGCTTTCGGGGTGAAACTGCACGCCCATGATCGGCAGGTCGCGATGGGCGAGGCCCATGATCTCGCCATCGTCCGCCGCCGTCGCCGTGATCGTGAGTTCGTTGGAGAGGCTCGCGCGGTCGGCGACCAGCGAGTGATAGCGCGTCGCCGTGAAAGGCGTGGGCAGGCCGGCGAAGACGCCATCGCCATGATGGGCGATCTCCGAGGTCTTGCCATGCATCAGCCGGTCGGCGCGGCGGATGACCCCGCCGAAACTCTGGGCGATGGACTGGAGCCCGAGACAGACGCCGAAGACCGGGGCCCGTCTTTCGGTCGCCAGTGCCACGAGATCGAGGCAAATCCCGGCTTCATTCGGAGTGCAGGGACCGGGCGACAGGACGATGGCCTCGGCGCCCATGCCGAGCGCCTCTTCCGCCGTCAGGGCGTCGTTGCGAACGACCTTCACCTCCTCGCCGATTTCCCCAATGAGGTGAAAAAGGTTGAAAGTGAAGCTGTCATAGTTGTCGATCAGCAGGATCATTGGGCCCGAGAATCAGTAATATTGGTGCGTTCGGACGATGGTTTAACGCCCCCGCCGCAAGGCGCAAGCGGGGACGAGCCTGCAGTGGGCGGGGCTGCATTTAACTTTGTCCGGAGCCGCGGCGGGAAACAAAAACGCGAATGCGCATGAAAATCAGATCGGGCGTCCGGTTTCCGGAGGAAAGGGCGGGCAATGCAGGTCTCATCGCCACGGTGGCGATGGCCTTCGCTGGCGTGATCGTCGGCGCGCTTTCCGCCTATCTCGGAGAACGCGGCGCGACTGCAAGCGCAGCGAGCCAACCGCCGGCGGCGCAAATCGAAACGGCGGCCGATCCTCTCCGCGAAGAGCGCGAGCGCATCATCGCGGAAATCGTTTCCGGCGCGCCCGAACGCCTGCCGGCGCCGAATGGCAGCCTTCATCCCTATCAGAAGCCGAGAGAACGGCCGAAAGTCGTCATCATCATCGACGATATGGGCGTCGACCGGAAGAACAGCGAAAAAGCGCTGGCTCTGCCGGGGCCGGTGACGTTTTCGTTTCTGCCCTATGCGGGCAAGGTCCGCGATCTCGCCGACTCGGCGCGCCATCAGGGCGCGGAGGTGATGCTGCACCTTCCCATGGAGCCGCGCGGCGCCGCCGATCCCGGCCCCCACGCGCTGACATCCGGCATGACCGGCCGGGAATTCCTGAAAACCCTCGAATGGAATCTCGACCGCTTCGAAGGTTATGCGGGCGTCAACAATCACATGGGCTCGAAACTCACCGAAGACATCGCGGCGATGAAGACGCTGCTCGGTTATCTCGATCACCGCGACCTTTTCTTTCTCGACTCCGTGACAACCCCGGACAGCGCCGTGCGGCAGGCGGCGAAGGAGCTCGGCGTCGATATTCTTTATCGGGACGTTTTTCTCGATGACGTGGAAACCGAAGACGCTATTCGCGTGCAACTGGCGCTTGCCGAACGCATCGCGCGGGAAACGGGCTATGTGGTCGCCATCGGTCACCCGCGTCCGGAAACCATGAAGGTTCTCGGCCCGTGGCTGACCACGGCGCCGGCCCGGGGCTTCGACCTCATATACGCCAGCGCGCTCCGCCAGCCTGACGCCACGGCGCAGGCCCAGACGGTCGCCGCCGCGCCCGACCTGCGTCTCTGAGAGCCGCGCGCCGCCAGGTTTGTCCTGCATGTTTACTGGGCTTGCGGCGAATGTGGCGCCATTTGACATTTTGTGCTCCGGCCCTTTCATCTTCTTCAACTCCCGAGACTCGCGCTTGCGCAACCTGATGGCGGCGCCGCAGAGCAGCCGCGCATGTCGCCGCGAGCGATTCGTTGCGACTCGCTTCAGCAGGAGTCTCATTACGGTCAGGAGGGATCATACCTCCGCCGGAAAAGCGGGGGATAACTATTCACCGATACTGGGAAATATTGAAGAATTCGCCTGTTTGATGTGTTTCTCCCGTTATGGATGTGCGTTTCGCGCACAAAAAAAGGGGCGCCGAAGCGCCCCTTCTCAATGGCGTCTGAATCGACTGATTACGCAGCCTTCTTCTCGGCGATATAGGCGTCAACCAGTTCTTCAAGAATCGGCAGAGCGACGGCGCCGTTCTTCAGGACGGCGTCGTGGAAATCGCGAATGTCGAAATCGTCGCCAAGTTCTTTCTTCGCTTTTTCGCGCAGATCGAGAATTTTGATCATGCCGATCTTGTAGGAAAGCGCCTGGCCCGGCGTGTCGAGATAGCGCTCGACTTCCTTGGTCGCGTCTTCCTCGGTCATCGGATTGTTGTCGAGCATGTATTTGATCATCTGCTCGCGCGTCCATTTTTTCGAATGGCCGCCCGTGTCGACAACGAGACGGCAGGCGCGCAGCATTTCGTTCTGCAGCCGGCCGAAATCCTGCATGGGATCGGTGAAGCGGCCTTCCTCTTTGGCGAGGCGCTCAGCGTAAAGGCCCCAGCCTTCTGTATAGGCGCCGAAGAACGCGAATTTCTGGAACGTCGGAACGCCGGTCAGCTCCTGCTGAATGGCGATCTGGAAATGGTGGCCCGGCGCGCCTTCGTGATAGGCGACAGTCTCCATTTCGTGCTTCTGCTTGGTCGTCATGTCCTTGAGGTTGACGTAGTAGATGCCGGGACGCGATCCGTCCGGGGACGGACGGTTGTAGAACGCGATCGGCGCAGTTTCTTCTCGCCACTCCTCGACTTTGCGCACTTCAAGCGGGGCCTGCGGCAGGATGTTGAAGTACTTGTCGACGTCCGCGTAGATCGAGTCGATATAGGCTTTCGACTGGTCGAGATAAGCCTGCTGGCCTTCTTCCGTGTTCGGGAAGAAATTCGACGGGTCGGTGCGCAGGAAATCGAAAAACTCCGAAAGCGTGCCGTCGAAGCCCACTTGCTTCATGATCGTTTCCATTTCCTTGCGGATGCGTTTCACATCCTTGAGGCCGATCTTGTGAATTTCGGCGGCCGTCAGGTCTTTTTCGCTGGTCCAGAAGGAAACCTGATTTTCGTAAAACGCTTTGCCGTCGGGCAGGGCCCAGACGCCGTTGGGACCGTGAGACTTGTCGCGCAGGGATGAGACCTTGGCGATGAACCGTTCGACGGACTCCTTGTAAGGCCCGGTCAGGGCCGCTTCGGCCTCCGAGATGAGCCGCGCCTTTTCGGCGTCGGAGATCTCAAGCGCATCGACCTTGCTCTTGAAGTCCGCATAGATCGCATTGTCTTCGCCGGAATCATCGAAGGGCGCGCCCTTAATCATGTTGGCGGTGTCTTTCAGCACCGGATCGAAGGAATAGGAGGTCGGAACAACGCCGATCTCGGTCGACTTGTCGATGCCCTCGATCAATTGATCCATGGCGGTCTCGAGCTTGTTGATGCGGGAGATATAGGCTTCTGCGTCAGAAACGTTAGCCACGCTATGAATGTTCTGCAGAAATGTCGCCGGGAAGGTCGACGGATTGTTCATGGTCGAAAACTGATAGCCGTGGAACCGGTATTTGAAACCTTCGAGCTGGCGCTCCTGCAAAAACTCGAAAATGCGGTAACTGACTTTGGATTGCTCTGAGAGCGCATCATAATCGAATTCGGCGCGCAGGCGGTTGAGATCTTCCTTCGTCTCTTCGTTCTGGCGGATGGCTTCAGCGTCGGAGAAATCGTCCCACTCGCCATAACGGTCGGTCTTCATGCCGAGCTGCGCCTGCAGGATCGGACTATTGGCGAGATTGCGCTGGAAAATTTCCTCGAAAAACGCGGCGAGGCGTTCGTCTTCAGTCTGCGCGGCTTCCGCCGCGGCGGGTTCAGCGCTTTGGGCGTAGACGTTTGCGCCGGCGAGCGCGGCGAACGCGGTTGTCGCCGCCAGCACGGCTTTGAGAGATTTCATCATGAAAAGGCCCCTTCTATGGTCTTGCGGAAGCGAGGGGAATGGCCCCACGCGGGTTAAACCGGTTTTAGTGCATATCGCCGTTTGGAGACGCCGTCTTCATCGCATGGTTCGGGCGGTTCGTCGCAAAGCCGGGCCGGAATAGGCCCCAACTCGCCTAAAGGTCAGCGATTGCCCTCGCGTTCAAGGGCGGACTCGGCGGCGGCGAAGAGAGCCTTCGCCTTGTTTTCGCATTCGGCCTGTTCGGAGGCGGGGTCGGAATCGGCGACGATCCCCGCGCCCGCCTGGACATGCATGACGCCGTCTTTGACGACCGCTGTCCGAAGCGCGATGCAGGTGTCCACATTGCCATTGGCGGAGAAATAGCCGATGGCGCCCGCGTAAACGCCGCGCGCGTCTTTTTCCAGTTCGTCGATAATCTCCATGGCGCGAATTTTCGGCGCGCCGGAAACCGTGCCGGCCGGAAAGCCGCTGACGACAGCGTTCACCGGATGCTCGTCATCGCGCAAACGCCCCACGACATTGGAGACAATGTGCATCACATGGCTGTAGCGTTCGATGGCGAACTGATCCGTTACTTTAACCGTGCCGATGGCCGCAGATCTGCCCACATCATTGCGCCCGAGATCGAGCAGCATCAGATGTTCGGCGCGCTCTTTCGGGTCGTTGATGAGTTCTTCTTCGAGACGCTTGTCCTCCGCTGTTGTCGCACCGCGCGGACGCGTGCCGGCGATGGGGCGGATGGTGATCTCGCCGTCGCGCACGCGCACCAGAATTTCGGGACTCGATCCGATGACGGAGAAATCCTCGAAATTGAAATAGAACATGAAAGGCGAGGGGTTCGAGCGCCGAAGCGCGCGATAAAGCGAGAAGGCCGGCGCCGCAAAGGGCCTCGAAAAGCGCTGGCTCAACACGACCTGAAAGATGTCGCCCGCCGCGATATAATCCTTCGCGCGCGCGACCATGCTTTTGTACTCGGCTTCGGAGGTGTTTGACGTTTGCGGCGCATCGAGAAGGGTTTCATCAAAAGGCGTTCGCGCTTCCGCCAGCGGCGACTGCAGATCGGAAACGGCGTCCGCAAGACGTTCGGACGCGCGCGAATAGGCGGCGCGCGCGGAAACCCCCGACTCGGGGCGGACGGCTGAGAAGAGACTGATCTCCTGGCGCACATTATCGAAGATCGCGACGATCGTCGGGCGAATGAACAGGGCGTCCGGCGTTCCAAGCCCGCCTTCGGGTTTCGGTCCGAGCCGCTCCATCTGGCGCACCATGTCATAGCCGAGATAGCCGAAGACGCCGGCCGCCATGGGCGGCGCGCCTTCGGGCGGCGCCAGTTCGGACTCGGCGAGCAGCCTTTTCAGATTGTCGAGCGCGGGCCCGTCTTCAGGTTTGAAGGCGTTCACATCCGCGGCGGCGTCTCGGTTAATCTCCGAGCGCGCTCCATTCGCCCGCCAAATGACGTCCGGCTTGAAACCAATGATGGAGAACCGGCCAAGCTGTTCGCCGCCCTCAACCGACTCCAGCAGAAACGCATTCTTGCGATTGGCGGCGAGCTTCAGATAGGCCGACACCGGCGTTTCAAGATCGTTGACGAGACTGCGCCACACAAGCTGCGGGCGCCCCTCAGCGTAAGTCCGTTCGAATGCCGTAAATTCGGGACTTACGCTCACGCCTCTTAGAATCCGTCGTTAAAGAGCGCGTCGATCTGCGACTGGTTGATCTTCACGCCATAGTCATCGCGGATGCCGTCGACGAACGCCGACACCAGCTCCTGATCAAGCTGCATGCCCACCAGCTCGGCGAGACGGGCTTCTTCGACCGGGGAAATCGCGCTTCGGCCATATCCGATTTCACGCACCTCGGCGACGACTTGCGCGCCGTTATTGCCGACCGTGCTGGAAACGAGATCGTTAAGATTGGCGAAGAAGATCGTTTCGTTGAAGTTCCTGTCGATCGTTTCATTGGTGAAACGGCGGTCGATCACGAGCTCAATCGGCGCGCGGTCGTATTTTCCGGCGACGTCTTCAAGGCTTTCGCCGGCCGTCACAGCTTCGCGAATGGCGGCGACGGTCTTTTCGATCCGCGCCCGGCGCTCATCTGCGCGCCAGCGGTTTTTAACTTCGGTTTCGACATATTCATAAGGTTTCAATGCGGGCGGCGTGATCTCGCGGAGCGAGACGAAGAAGTAACCGTCGTCACTGGCGAGACGCATCGCTTCGCTCTGCTCGCCTTCATCAAGCTGAAACGCTTCTGCGATGGCTTCCCCCGGAACCTTGTCGATGATGGCGCCGCCGGGCGCGAAGCTGAGGCGGTCGATGGGGCCGAAGGTTTCGATTTTGAAGCCGGCCGTTTCCGCCGCTTCGGCGAGTTCGGCGCCGGTGTCGCGAACTTCCTCGATTTCGTCGATAGCGTCCTGCATGCGGCGGCGCACGTCATTGTCGAGGAAGGAGGCTTCAAGTTCGGCGCGCACATCTTCAAAGGAGCGCTCCTCGCCCGGCGTAACGCCGGCCACCTGCGCGACGGTCCAGCCGAAGAGGCTGCGCACCGGCCCGACCACATCACCTTCGCCGACGTCTTCGGCGAAAGCGGCCGAGCCGACCGCAGGATCGACGATCTGGCTCTGCGTTGCATCTGCGAAAGTAACGGCAGCGAGGGAAAGCCCCCGCGCCTCGGCGAGATTTTCAAAAGGCTTGCCTTGTTCGAGATCGGCGATAGCGGCCGCGGCCTCCGCCTCTGTTTCATAGGTAATCTGATAGACTGTACGGGTTTCAGGCGTCGAATAGCGCCGGTCTTTGCCGGCTTCGTAAAGGCGGCGCATTTCCTCTTCCGGCGCCTCGAGACCTTCGCGGAAATCTTCACTGCGCAGGACGAGGAGATCGAAGGTTCTGTATTCCGGCGCAGTGAAGAGCGGCGCGTTTTCGTCGTAATAGGTTTTCAGGTCTTCCGGCGTGGGCTCCACGGCGTCGCCCGCCATATTATCCGTCACGGTGATATAGGCGATGCGGCGGCGCTCGGTTTCGCGCAGGATCATCGCCTCCATGAATGTTCCGGGCGCCGCGGTTTCGGAAACCAGCGCTTCGACAAGCTGGGCCCGGCGCAGATCGTCGCGCATGATGTCTTCGAACTGTGTGACCGTCAGGCCGTTGTTCAGAAGAATGGATTCCAGCGTTGTCGGGTCGAACTGGCCCGTCGCGGGGTTTTGGAAATTCTCATTGTTCTGAAGAAAATCCCGGATCGCTTCCCGGGGCAGGGCGAGGTTCATCTTCTGGGCGTACTGGTCGAGCGCCGACTGGGTGATCAGCCGGTCGACGACCTGGCCGGGCATGCCGCTGGCGACCGCCGCCTCGCGGGTGAAGTCGCCGCCGGATTCGCGCGCCGCGCGCTGGAAGGTCTGGTCGAATTCCTGGCTCACCGTGCGCTGGGAAAAGCTTTCGCCGCCGACGCTGACCGCCGCGCTGGAGAAAAGCTGGCTCGCCTGTGGCACCTGCCATAGGGCGAAAGCCGCAACCAACAAGATGATGACGATCCAGGCCACCACTCCCTTGAGCGCGCCGCGAACCTGACTAAGCATTTATACCGCCTCGATTTATTGGACCCCGGCGCCGGGGCCGGGACCCTATTTCAAAATTGCGCGTAACCTAGTTGCGCCCTTCGCTCACGGCAAGGGCGGCCGGCGGGCGGTTTGTCCGGCTGGACAGGTCCCGCCGCATCGCTTACCCCCGGCCCAATCTCTAGGAAACTTGCAGAGGACCGATCCCATGAAACCGCTGATCGCCGGCAACTGGAAGATGAACGGACTTTCCGCCGCGCGGGCGGAGATCGAGGCCCTGATAGATAAACTCGGGGGGTCGGCGCCAGAGGATCGCGACGTTCTCATCTGCCCGCCAGCGACGCTCGTCGCCGCCTTCGCCGCCAGCTATTCGGACGAGGGCGTCCAGATCGGCGGTCAGGACTGCCATCCGAAGGCGAATGGCGCCCATACGGGCGATATCAGCGCGGAGATGCTGGCCGACGCCGGAGCCGCCTATGTCATTGTCGGCCATTCGGAACGCCGGGCCGATCACGGCGAAACCGACGCGGTCGTGAAATCGAAAGCCGAGGCGGCGTTTCGCGCCGGTCTGACGCCCATCATCTGCGTCGGCGAAACTAAAGAGGAGCGCGAGGCCGGAAAGGCGCTTGAGGTTGTCGGCGCGCAGCTCGCCGGCTCCTTGCCCGAAACCGGCGAAACCTATGTCGTCGCCTATGAACCGGTCTGGGCCATCGGCACCGGACTGACGCCGACCAATGATGACATCGCCGAGATGCACGATTTCATCCGCTCGAAAACGCCGGAAGCAACGCGCCTTCTTTATGGCGGTTCGGTGAAGCCCGGAAACGCCAAAGAAATTCTCGCTATCTCCAACGTCAATGGCGCGCTGGTGGGCGGCGCCAGCCTCAAGGCGGATGACTTTTATCCAATCATCGCCGCCGCGCCGGGAGGAATGTAAAACGGGATGCGCATGGTGCTCCTGATCGTTCTCTTTCTTCTCGCCGCCCTGACCGGGCTTGCCGGCTGCGCGGCCTGGTCGGTGCAAAAGGGCGCTCCCTCGATCGGAAAATTCATCGATGTTGAAGGCGAGCGTCTGCATGTCGTCGACATGGGTCCGAAAGACAGCGCCAAACCGCCGCTGATCCTGATCCATGGCGCGAGCGTGAATCTGCGCGACATGAAGCTGGCGCTGGGCGACCGCCTCGCCGCGGATCATCGGGTCATTCTCATCGACCGTCCCGGGCGCGGCTACTCGACTCGCCCCGATGACGGCTGGCGGCTTGAAACGCAGGCGCGTCTCATCAAAGGCGCCGTGGATGCGCTCGGCGCTGACAATCCGGTCGTCGTCGGACAAAGTTTTGGCGGCGCCGTCGCGCTGCGATATGCGCTTGAATATCAGAACGACATGAGCGGACTCGTCCTGCTGGCGCCGGTGAGTCACCAATGGCCAGGCGGCGTCGCCTGGTACAACAACGTGTCCGGCTGGCCCGTCGCTGGGTTTTTCCTGCGCCGCCTCGTGATCCCCGTTTATGGCCAGCTTTCAGCGCAGAGCGGCATCAAGGATTCGTTCGCGCCCGATACGCCGCCTGACAACTATTTTGAAGAAAGCGGCCTGTCGCTGTTGTTCCGGCCCCATGACTTCAAGGCGAATGCAGCGGACATCGCCAATCTCAAATCGGAGATTATCGCGCAGCAATCGCGCTACGCTACGCTGAAGCTTCCTGTCGCTGTCGTCACCGGAACGAGCGATTCAACCGTCAGCCCTCACATCCATTCGAAACAGCTTGCCCAAGATATCGAGGGCGCGTCGCTGACCCTGCTGCCGCACACTGGCCATGCGCTGCATCATTCGCAGACGGAGGCCATTATAAAAATCATCCGCATGATGACGGAGCGAGCCTAATGAGCGAGACCATCGACATCCGCCGCAAGAGGCTTCTTTATCTTGCGACCTATCGCGGCTTCAAGGAAGCGGACCTTCTGATCGGCGGTTTCGTGAAAGCCCATGTCGCCGGAATGGATGAGGGCGAACTGGACCAGCTCGAGGCGCTCCTCAAACAGAACGACCGGGAGCTTTACGCCTGGGCGACGGACAAGGCCGACGCGCCGGCGAATTTGCAAGGGTCCGTTCTCGAAAGGCTCAAGGCGTTCGAGATTCCGCGGCTCTAAAGCCCGCACCCAGCAATCTTTCATTAACCACGCGGAAATTTTCGCCTCCGTCCTAACCAGACGTTACCGATTTGCGTCTAGGACACGGCCGGGGAACGCGGGCTCGCCCGCCATAGGGAGAGTTGCGTAGCGTGTCGGCGGAAGCCTATTTCCAGCTTATGAATCCGCTGGTGTTCCTGCTCTTTGCGGCGGGGTTTTTCACCGTGAATGCAGTGCGTCCGTCGCGAGCTGTGCTGTTGCTGGCCATTTCCTATCTCACCGGCGCCGCCGCCTTTACGTCGGACATTCTCGAACAGGCGGGAATAATTTCCTTCGGAATTATCGTCGTCGGCTCGATTTACGCCATTACCGCCACACTCGCCTCCGCCGGGCTTGCGCTTTACTATCGCGGCACTGCCCCATGGCGGCTTTATGCAGCGGCCTTCGTCATTCATGTCTTTCTCTATAGCTGGTCTTTCAATTCGCTCGGCGCCGGCTGGACCAGCTCATTCATCGCGAATTTCGGCTGCGGGATCATTTTCACCATCGGCCTTGTCGCCATTCGCGGGCACACGCCGCGCAAGATCGACAAGCTGGTTTTCTGGCTCTACGCAATCAGTTGCTTTCAGGGTTTTGCCCGCCCGCTCGTCATGCTTTACGCCTCTGGCGGATCGCTTTCGCCAGAGAATTTCGATCAGGCGCTTTTTATCGTAATGCTGCATTTCGTCGTCGGCGCCTGCGCCGTGATGCTGGGGATGGCGCTTCTTGTCGCCTGCAGCACGGAAATCATCGAGGATCTGCGCGTGAGCTCGGTTACGGACCGGCTTTCAGGCATCTATAACCGGCGCGGTTTCGAAGACGTGGCGGAAGCCGCCTTGCGCAATCGCCGGGACAATGACTTCGCTGCTGTCATCCTCGCCGATATCGATCACTTCAAAAAGGTCAACGACACTCATGGTCATGCCTACGGGGATATGGTGATTGCAGAACTCGGGGCGCTGTTTACGGAATATGCCGACCGCGACCGCATCGCCGGCCGCATTGGCGGCGAAGAATTCGCCATGCTGGTGATGGGCGAACCGCTGCATGCGGCGAAGGAGCTTGCCGAGGCGCTGCGCGGCGATTTTGCGGAAATAAACATAGATGCAGCCAATACTGACGACGCCGATAATTTCACGGCGAGTTTCGGCGTTGCGTTGCGCCAGCCCGGCGAGAGCCTTCTGTCCCTCATCGCCCGCGCCGACGAAGCGCTGTATCTCTCGAAAGCCCTAGGCCGGAACCGTGTTTCCTGCGAAACTGATGTCCAGGTGGAAAAGCTGCGCAGCGCCGCCAGCGCACATCAGCGCCGGCAATATCGCGACGGCCTCTCCGCGGCGCGGGCCTGATTATCGCGAAGACCCGATCCGCCGCGTTGCTTTCCTCTGGCTCCCGGCCTACATCACCCTCCCAAAGTTGAACGCGGGCCGTCAAATCGGCGTCCCGCGCATTTTGCGTTGAGGAACTTGTATGGCGGACGGCAAGACAATGGTTTCGGGCATGGCGGCGGTGAGCGCCGAAACCGCCTGGAAAACGGAGGGCCGCCTCGAGGTTTTCGGCGCGCCCGAAGGCGCGGATGCGCTCGCCGTCGCTGACGCCGCGCGCGCGACGAACAATCTCGTCCTTCATATCGCCCGCGACGGAACCCGCGCCGCCGCCATGGCGCAGTCGCTGAAATTCTTCGCGCCCGACATTCCCGTTATCGAATATCCAGCATGGGACTGTCTGCCTTACGATCGCGTTTCGCCGTCGCCTGCGGTTTCGTCGAAGCGCATGGCCTCGCTCGCCGCGATCCAGCGGCGGGGCGAGGGCGCGTTCATCATCGTCGCGCCCATTAACGCCGCCGTTCAGAAAACCCCGCCGAAGGAGGTTATCGCGAACGCCGCCCTGTCGCTGGCGCCCGGCGCGACGATGGAGCTCGACGGTCTCACCTCCTATCTCGCCGCCAACGGCTATGCGCGATCCTCGACGGTGCGCGAGCCCGGCGAGTTCGCGGTGCGCGGCGGCCTTGTGGACATCTACCCGCCAGGCGCCGAAGAGCCCGTGCGTCTCGACTTCTTCGGCGACAGCCTCGAGAGCGTCCGCGCCTTCGACGCCGAAACCCAGCGGACGACTTGCCAGCTTTCCGGATTTTCGCTGGCGGCGGCGAGCGAAATCCTGTTGTCGGAAGAGACCATCTCCCGGTTCCGGAAGGGCTATGTGGCGGCGTTCGGCCCGGCGGGCGACGATCCGCTTTATGAAGCGGTGAGCGCAGGGCGCACTCATGCGGGCGCCGAGCACTGGCTGCCGCTTTTTTACGAGCGCGTGGATACGCTGTTCGACTTTGTCGGCGACGCGCTCGTCTTCATGGATCATCTCGCGGAAGAGGCTGTCGAGGAGCGGTTGGGCGCCATTCGCGATCACTACGATGCACGAGCCGAAGACACCGAGACGAGAAAACCTCGTAACAACGACTTCGCAGCGCCGGTTTACCGGCCGCTGAAGCCCGATGCGCTTTATCTCAGCGACGACGAGTGGAAAGAGCGCATGTTCACCACGAATTTGCGCCCGCTCTCGCCTTTCGCGCCGCCAGAAAACACGCGGGCCTTCAATTTCGGCGCGAAAGTCGGACGCACTTTCGCGGCTGAACGCGCCGCTGAAAACCTCAATGTCTTCGATGCGGTAAACAAGCATGCGCAATCGCTGATCGCGAACAAGAAAAAAGTCGTCATCGCCTGCTGGTCCGAAGGCTCCGCCGACCGGATGCAGACCGTGCTCGGCGATCATGGCGCGAAAGAGCTGGGGCAGGCGGGCGACTGGAACGCCGTCCTGAAATCCAACACGCCGATGATGACGGCGGTGCTGGGACTTGAGACGGGTTTCGAGACCCGGGACGCCGCCTTCATTTCCGAGCAAGACATTCTCGGCGACCGTTTGGTCCGCCGGGGCCGCAAGAAGCGGGCGGAGAATTTCCTTTCCGAAGCCTCGAGCCTTAATGTCGGCGATTTCGTCGTCCATGTGGATCACGGCATTGCGCGCTATCAGGGCCTCAAAACTCTTGAAGTGCAGGGCGCGCCTCATGACTGCCTGCATCTTGAATATCACGGCGGCGACAAGCTGTTCCTCCCCGTCGAGAATATCGAACTGCTGTCGCGCTTCGGCTCAGACGATGCGGGCGTGCAGCTTGACAAGCTCGGCGGCGCCGCGTGGCAGGGCCGCAAGGCGAAAATGCGCGCGCGCATCAAAATGCTGGCCGAACAGCTCATCGCCATCGCCGCCAAACGCGCCATGCGCCACGCCGACGCTGTCGAACCGGCGACCGGAACCTATGACGAATTCTGCGCGCGCTTTCCCTATGCGGAAACGGAAGATCAGGAAGCCGCGATCGCCGACGTCATTGAGGATTTTGCGAAAGGCCAGCCCATGGACCGGCTGGTCTGTGGCGATGTGGGTTTCGGCAAGACGGAAGTCGCGCTCCGCGCCGCTTTCATCATGGCGATGACCGGCCGTCAGGTGGCGGTGATCGCGCCGACGACCTTGCTGGCGCGCCAGCATTACAAAAACTTCGCCGAACGCTTCAAAGGCTTCCCGCTCAAGGTCGCGCAATTGTCGCGAATGGTCTCCGCCGCAGACCAGAAGGCGGCGAAAGACGGGCTCGCTTCGGGCGATGTGGACATCATCATCGGCACGCACGCGCTGTTGCAGAAGACGATCAAGTTCCGCGATCTCGGCATGGTCATTGTCGACGAGGAGCAGCATTTCGGCGTGAAGCACAAGGAACGGCTGAAAGAATACCGCGCCGATACGCACGTCCTGACGCTCACCGCTACGCCGATCCCGCGCACGCTGCAGCTCGCCATGTCGGGCATTCGCGATCTGTCGCTGATCGCGACGCCGCCGGTGGACCGGCTCGCGGTACGAACAACCGTCGGCCCATTCGATCCGGTCGTGGCGCGCGAAACCTTGCTGCGCGAGCATTATCGCGGCGGACAGAGTTTCTATGTTGCGCCGCGCATCGCCGATCTCGACGACATTGCGGAATACCTCTCCAACGAGTTGCCGGAACTGAAATTCAAGATCGCCCACGGACAGATGGCGGCGGGCGAGCTTGAGGACATCATGACCGCCTTCTATGAAGGCAAATTCGACGTGCTAGTCTCGACGACGATCATCGAATCCGGCCTCGACATTCCGACGGCCAACACCATTATCATCCACCGCGCCGACATGTTCGGCCTTGGCCAGCTTTATCAGCTTCGCGGCCGGGTGGGGCGGTCAAAACAGCGCGCTTACGCTTACCTCACCACGAGCGCGCGCAAGAAACTCACCGACGCCGCGCAGCGCCGCCTCAAGGTGATGCAGTCGCTCGATACGCTGGGCGCGGGCTTCACGCTGGCGAGCCACGACCTCGACATTCGCGGCGCGGGGAACCTTCTCGGCGAGGAACAGTCCGGGCATGTGAAGGAAGTCGGCGTCGAACTTTACCAGCACATGCTGGAGGAGGCGGTCGCCGAATTGCGCGAAGGCGGGGCGGCCGCAGACGACCAGTGGTCGCCACAGATCAATCTTGGAACCTCGGTGCTGATCCCCGAGACTTACGTCACCGATCTCGACGTCCGCATGGCGCTTTACCGGCGTCTTGGCGACGTGACATCACAGGAAGAAATCGACGCCTTCGGCGCCGAGCTCGTCGACCGTTTCGGCCGGATGCCGCGCGAGGTGGAGCACCTTCTCGAAATCGTCGCCATCAAGGCGACCTGCCGCAAGGCGGGCATCGCCAAGATCGACGCCGGGCCCAAGGGGGCCGTCATCTCCTTCCGCAACGACACATTCGCCAATGTGGCCGGCCTCGTTCAGTATATGGCGACCTCGCCCCTCGACGTGAAACTCCGGCCCGACCAGAAGGTCGTCTTCCGTCAGGAATGGGCGGACGACAAGGCGCGGCTCCGGGGCGCGAAGAAGATCGCCGGCATTATTGCGGAAATCGCCGAAAAGGCGGCCTGACGGGGGGTGCCCCTCCCTTGACCTCGCCCGGCCGGGCGCCTAGCTA
Organism: Hyphococcus sp.; assembly: GCF_965267305.1. GTDB lineage: Bacteria > Pseudomonadota > Alphaproteobacteria > Caulobacterales > Parvularculaceae > Hyphococcus. The sequence goes on from NZ_OZ253945.1 coordinate 567,329, forward strand.
TCGCCAAACGTAAAGGAGTCACCCCCGATGAGCGACATTCAGAGCCAGATCAAGGCGCAGGTCGACGCCAACCCGGTCATGCTGTTCATGAAGGGGACGCCGCAATTCCCGCAATGCGGATTTTCGTCGGTGGTGGTGCAGATCCTCGACCATCTCGGCGTCGATTACCAATCCGCCAACGTGCTCGAATCCGACGAGCTCCGTCACGGCATCAAGGAATTTTCCGACTGGCCGACCATTCCGCAGCTTTACGTCAAAGGCGAATTCGTCGGCGGCTGCGACATCGTTCGGGAAATGTTCGAGCAGGGCGAGCTTCGCCAGTTCCTTCAGGACAAGGGCGTGCCGCTCGCGGCGTAATCTTATTTAGAGCCCAGCGTTTCGCCGAAAGCGTCGAAGATCGTGCCCGTCGCCGCGGCGAGTTCATATTGTGTGATGCGCACTTCATAGTCCGCCTGTGACGCATTGATCTGCGCAATGACGAGATCGCGCTGACCGTCGAGCACGTCGATAACGCTGCGCTGACCAGCGTTAAATTCCATATTTAGACCTTTGACCGACTGGCGCGCCGCTTCGATGCCGGACGTTGCCGCCGCGCGGCGGGCCTTTGCCTGGGCAAGCTGGCGCCAGGCGCGGCTGACAATTTCTTCAACGGCGAGAAGGGTCGCTGTCATTTGCGCTTCCTGCTGCGCCACCGAGGCGCCGGCGGAACGCACATTGGCGATGTTGTTCCCCTGCCGGAAAAGCGGCATGCGCATGCGCGCGACGAGCTGATATTCCTCATCTTCCTGCGCGGCGATCAGCGGATCTTCGCCATAGCGCTTGAAATAGCTGCCTTCGAGGGTGAGCTGCGGCGCAAGCACGCCGACGGCCGCGCTTTTGTCGTGACGCGCCGCCTCGGCCGCGGCGTCGGCGGCGGCGATCGCCGGATTGTTGTCGCGCGCGATGGCGAGCGCGTCTTCGACGGACGCAAAAAGGCTCGCGAGATCGCTGTCGTCGGCGGTCAGTTCGGCCGCAGGCGCGCGGCCGACAATGCGCGTATAGGCGGCTTCCACACGAGCGAGATTGGCGCGCGCTTCGCCAAGATCGACCTGCGCCTGCGCAAGGCGCATGCGCGCCTGCTCGACGCCGGTCCGGCTCTGGGCGCCGGCTTCGGCCCGCTTGCCGGTGACGGTGAGCTGCTGGTTGACGAGCCCCATATTCTCGATGCGGTGATCGACGATCTTGCGCGCCAGAATGACCGAAGCATGCGCGCGGGCCGCGTCGAGCGCCGTCTGCTGCATAGCGGACAGAAGCGCAAGTTCCGATTGCGAGACGCGCGCGCGCGCCGCGCGGAAACGGTTGAAGGCGGACAGCCCCTGAAACAAGGGCTGCACCGCGGTCACGCCGACAGTCGCGCCCTCGCTTTCATTGCGGAGCTCGAATCCATCGCTGCGCCAGCGGTCGTCCGTGTAGGATGCGACCGCCTCCACATCGGGCAAAAACCCGCCAAGGGCCCGAAAACGTTCCGCCCTTGCGGCGTCTTCCCGCGCGGCCGCAGCGCGAATGTCCGGATTGTGGCGAAGGGCGTCACGGATCGCGCCGATGACGGTCTCAGGACCTTGCGCCTCAAGATCGACGGGGGCCGCGCCCTCGAACGCGTCGTAAACGCTGCCGGCCGCATCATCGGCGCCAAAAGTTTGCGCCGGCGCGAGGGCCAGAGCACAAAGCGCTGATAACAAACAGAGTCTTCCGGCCATTGCCCCGCACTTCCTTGGCTGACGGGATAGCGCGGATATGGTTAACGATTTGTTTACTTAGCCCAGAGCCTCGCCGGTCAGCATGGATCGGACGGGGTCAGATCCGTCCCAGGCAAGGGAAGCGCGGTAAAACGAGGTGAACATCTCATCGAGGCCCGGCGTGTCCTCAATGAGCTCCAGAAAGCCCGGCATCTCGCCCTTGGTGTCAAGATAGGCGACGAGGCCGCCGCTCGGCACCCCGGCCTCGAAAGCAAGCTCATAGCCGAGCGCCTGATAGGCCTTGAGGTCGGCCGCGTAATCCATGGACGACTTGCCGAAATGATGAAACCCGTAGCCGCGCGCCTCAATCGTTTCCTTGTAGACCGATGGATGATCGTCATTGGGTTGCAACAGCTCGATCTGCATGTGACCGGCGAAGGCCATGGCGATGGAGATGTCGGCGACCGCCGGAGCGCCGCGATAGGTCCCGTTCTCGCCGGTGAAATGGTCGAGCAGAAACCACGGCCCCACCTTCATGCGCGAGCGCCATTTCTCCATGGCCTCGTGAATGTCTTCAACGACATAGGCGGTCTGAATGATGCCGCCTTTCGGCTGGCCGAAGCTGTAAAGTCCCATGGCGTGTTCTCTCCATTCCGCCCGTCCTGTTGAAATCTTTCCTTACCACAAAGGCCGGACGAGGGGAGAGATGGCCGTATTCCGGCAGGCGTCGAAAGGGGGGAAGAGGCGGTGCAACGCCTTGCAATGCCTTTCAATTCCGGGCATTACCGGCGGCGGAGACGTGGCCGAGTGGTCGAAGGCGCTCCCCTGCTAAGGGAGTATACGCCAAAAGCGTATCGAGGGTTCGAATCCCTTCGTCTCCGCCAGATTTTCACCTGAGGACATGACCGAACAGTCTTCACGCGAAAGTCTGTTTGAACCCTCGTCTTAAAGATTGCGCGCCTACGGCGCGCGGGGTTCGAATCCCTTCGTTTCCGCCCGACGCCTGCCGAAACGGGGCGCCTATAGATTTTAGCTTGTGCTGAGCTGGAATTTTCGGAACCGGGCCCCCGCGTAATCGATTTGACCGATATACTCAGCGCCCATCCGCGCGAGCCCCCGAAGGCGCCGCCGGGACATGGGCAACAGGAAGGTCACAAAGGGAATGCGCGGATCGGCTTTCGCGAAGTCGAGAGCTTTTCTGGTGAGGCGCATGCCGAGTCCGAAATGGTCGGGCTTCAGCACCAACCCGAAATCCCATTCGTCGCCTTCCTTCTGAAATCCGCCCCATCCTACATACAGGCCGTCGCAGAGAAACGCCCAATGACCGAGGCCGTCTCTACGCCAGCATTCCTCCTTCGCTTCAATGAATTCTCTTGTCTTGCTCTCGTCCCAAGCAAAATCGAGGAGCGGCATGTGCTCAGCGACGCGCGGATCCGACATATGGGCTGTGATCTCGTTCGGTGAAACGTCCGGCAATCGCGCGAATGTCAGTCTGCATGGGGAAGTGGGGATCATTCAGCACCCGATATCCCCTGGAAATCGCTTTCACAAGCAAAGAGCGAGGCTCTCTATATCAAGAACAAGTGTAGTGAAGGCGAAACGTTCCTGCGTTACTGGCACATGCCTCGGTCTTCGAGATCCGCCAGCATCTTGGCGTTCAGTTCGGCGGCGTCGAGGTCTTCCTCGGAATTGCGAAGGAGAAACTCCCGGTATGCGTCGCAATATTCCTGTTCGCTGAGCGGCGTCGAAAAGTCGACGATATCGTCCGCTTCGTCTTCCGCCATGGGCGGCATATCCGCAGCATTTTCCAAGACATCACCGCCATCGGTCAGATCCGCATTCTCGGCGAGGTTTTCTTCCGCGACGATGTCGTCTGTAAGATCGCCCTCTGGCGCCGGTTCCGGTTCTGGCGTGAGGATATGCGTTTCAGCCGCCGGAGCCGCGCCAGAAGCGGATTGCGCAGCCGCTTCCATGATATCCGCGGCTTCTTCGACGCTGACGGCGCGCGCTCCATCCGGCGTCGTCTCTTCGCGTTGCAGCGGCTTTAAAACCGGGACCGGCGCATCCGGCTGCTCAAGTTTCGGGGTCTTGCGCTTGACTTGCCTTTTCTTGAGGCCGGACGACTCGCCGTTCGCATCGTTGAAGGCGATGGGTGAGGCGGATGTCGCCTCTTCTCCGGGCGCAGATAATGGCGCGCCGGCGTCGCCGGGCATTCGCGGCGGGTTCTGCATGGCGTAACGGCGCGCGCGTTCCCGCGTGCGTTCGGGAACGGGCGGCAGGGCCTGTGCGCTGTAGCGCGAGGCGGCGTTCGCCAGAACCAGCGACGGCGCCAGCGCATTGGCGATGCGGTTGCGCGCGCCGCCGCGTTCGATGTCCGAGGCAAGCTTGCCGGGGATCGGCTCTTCGCTCAGCCGCCCGCGATAGACCTGCACATTTTCAAGCACGCGCTGCACATAGTTGCGGGTTTCCGAAAACGGGATCAGCTCAACCCAGTCGAGGGGATCGACGCTGTCGCTTCTTGGATCGCCATAATCGCCGATCCACTGATCGACCCGCGCCGCGCCGGCGTTGTATCCGGCGAGGGTCATGACGAGAGAGCCGTCAAATCGATCCAGAAGATGCGACAGATGCGCGGAGCCGAGGGTCATGTTGTAGGCGGGATCGTCGAGAAGGGCGTTGCGCGAATAGACAAGACCTTCTTTGCGCGCCGTGATCTGCGCCGTCGTCGGAATGAGCTGCATCACGCCTCTGGCGCCGGCGCGCGAATAGGCGCGCGGGTTGAATTCGCTTTCCTGCCGCGAAAGACCGAGAATGATTTCCGGCGATACGAATCTCGCCGCCTCGTCGGGAACGAAGACCAGCGGATAGGCGACATCGGGCGCGAAGGCGCCGCGCTGGATCGCCACCTTGCCGGCGCGCACGGTGAGATGCGGCGCGCCTTCGCCATTGGTCAACTTGGCGAGCTCGATATATTCGCCGGGCCGCTCCAGCTGGTCGTCCACATGATAGGCGAAGACCATGAACTCGTATTCTAGGTCAAGATCGGTGAGCATCCGCAGCGCCGCCACCGTCGGCCGCGAAGAAAACAAGGCGCGCTCGGCCGGGCTCGACTGCGCCATTTCTCCGAAAGTCGACGCAGCAAACGCGCCCCCGAGTTTTTCCGCCGCCAATTGTCCGTAATAGGAATAATAATGTTCCGCGGCGTTTGCGTAATAGGCTCGCGCGCTTGCGGGATCTTCCTTCGCCTCGGCGGCGCGCCCGAGCCAGTAATAGGCGCGCGAGACGGAAATCGGCGATTCCACTCCTGAGGCGAGCGCAAGGAAATGCGTCTCCGCGCGTTCTGGCTCATTGAGGAAGCGCAGGGCGATCCAGCCCGCATAAAACTCAGCTTCCGCATATTCCGCGCCTTCGCTCATCCGGTGGCCGGCGGCGACCTGATAGGCGTCGGCGAAGCGGCCGTTCTTCAGCGCCCACCGCATCAGGAGATTGCGCTCGTCCCACCAGCGGCCTCCATCTCTCAGCTCGGCGGGATCGTTCGGCGCCATGTCGGCGAGCGCCAGGGCGTATTGCTCCTCGCCGCGGCGGCGGTGATAGCGCACGGCCGCATGCAACATCCCGGAATCGAGTTTGTCCTTCTCGGACAAACGGTCGAACATTTTCTGGGCGTCTGACGCCTGCAGGAGAAGCGCCGCGCGGGTCTCCGCATTCTTGCGCTCATGGGAGTCGAGATAGGGGAAAACGCGCCGCGCATTCGTCACCTGCCGACCCCAGAGGAGCTTGTCGACGCGCGCCGCGTGATCTTCTTTCGTCAGCCTGCCGCCGTAATTGGACAGGATGCGCCGCTCTTCCGCGAGCGTGAAACTGTCGTTGATCCACGCATCGCGAACGAGGCGCTCTCCGCCAATGGCGTCGCCCACGGTGAAAAGCGCCCGCGCAAGCTGCAGCTTGCCGGCGGCCGTCACTGGCTCGCGGCTGTCGAAGAATGCGAGCACCTCATCTGCCGGCGCCGAATCCGGTATTTTTTTCTCGATCCATGCATGGATGCGATAAAGCGCCGGCCAGTCGGGATTTGCGTCGAGAAACCCGTCCGCAATGGTGAAGTCGGCGGCAGGATCCTGCGCCATGAAATACATCCACTCGCCAAGGCCCCGTGCGATCGGATCCTGGACGAGGCTGATAAGCGAGACGGCTGTGGGAAACTGCTTCGCCTTGAGCGCCGCATGAGCGGCGAGAAGCCGTTCCTTGTCGCCCCGGCTGAGATAGAGAGGCCCGGGCGCTGCGGGCTTCACCCGCGGCGCGACATCCGCCATGCCTGCGACGGCAAGGGAGGGGACAGACACAGCCATTGCGGCGAGCGCAGCAGCGCCGGCCCTCAGCCATTTTCCTGCCCTTCCCGGAAAGCGCCTTTTCATCCCCTTGGGCGCCAAACGCACCATACCCAGTAAACTCCCGCTTCAGAACACCGGCCCGCCTCACAATAGCCCAAACTGGCCGTCATCCAAACAGGCGGCGCTTGCTGAAACGGCGCGACGGCGTTAGGGGTGGCGTTAAATTTGAGAAATCAGAGCCAATGACACAATTCAAGGGGTCCATTACGGCCCTCGTCACGCCATTTAAAAACGGTTCCGTCGATGAACGGGCCTTTCAGGAGCTCGTGGAGCGCCAGATCGCTGCAGGAACCCACGGGCTTGTGCCGGTGGGGACAACCGGCGAATCGGCGACGCTGACCGATGAAGAGCATGAGCGGGTGATCTCGCTCTGCGTCGAGGTCGCCGGCGGGCGCGTGCCGGTCATCGGCGGCGCAGGCTCAAACGAGACCGCCTATGCGATCGACATGGCGCAGCGCATCCAGAAAATCGGCGTCGACGCCATTCTCGCCGTCACCGGATATTACAACCGGCCGAGCCAGGCGGGACTCATCGCGCATTACACGGCGCTCCATGACGCCACGGACATCCCGATTATCATTTACAACGTGCCGGGACGCACGGCGGTGAATGTTTCCAACGAAACATTTGCGAAGCTTTCAAAATTTCCCCGCATCATCGGCGTCAAAGACGCGACCGGCGATCTCGCCCGCGTCGCCATGCAGCGCCGCATGTGCGGCGAGGATTTCATCCAGCTATCGGGCGAGGACATGACCGCGGCCGGCTTCAACGCCATGGGCGGGGTCGGCTGCATCTCCGTGACATCGAATGTCGCGCCCGATCTTTGCGCAAAGCTGCAGAACGCCTGTCTCGATGACGATTACGTCACGGCGCGCGCGCTTCAGGATCGGCTCGCGCCGTTGCACGAAGCGCTCTTTACGGACACCAATCCGTCGCCGGTGAAATATGCGCTGTCGCTGATGGGCTTGTGCTCGGAAGAATTGCGGCTGCCGCTAGTGCCGCCGCATGATGCATCGAAAGCGAAGGTGCGGGCCGCTCTGGAAGAGCTTGGCCTGATCGGCTGATGTCATCCAAAGATAAAGACGGCCGCACCATCGTGGCGGAGAACCGGCGGGCGCGTCACGAATATTTCGTGGAAGACGCGATCGAGGCCGGGCTGATGCTGACCGGCACAGAGGTGAAGGCGCTGCGCGAAGGCAAGGCTAATATTGCGGAGAGCTACGCCTCGCCGGAAGACGGCGCCATCTGGCTTGTGAACGCCAACATTCCGGAATATTCCGCCGGCAACCGCGAAAACCATGAACCCAAGCGCAAACGCAAATTGCTGCTGCACAAGCGCGAAATCGCAAGGCTGGCGCAGGCGGTTGAGCGCAAGGGCTACACGCTCGTCCCGCTGAAGCTTTATTTCAACGAACGCGGCATCGCGAAGCTGGAGATCGGTCTCGCGCAGGGCAAGAAACTGCACGACAAACGCGACACGTCGAAAGAGCGCGATTGGAACCGCCAGAAACAGCGGCTGTTGCGCGAACGGGGATAGCGCAGCTTTAGCTGGCGCTGACGGTCACATCCGCGTTTTCACGCAAGACGGCGAGGGCGAGCGCCACGCATTCCTCGATGCAACACCCGTCGGGACGCGCCACCGCCGCGGTCTCCACATGGACGCCATAAAGAAGATCGTCATTGGTGCTGCGGAAGACAGTGTTTTCTAGAACGCCCTGAATGCGCAGCGCGGCTTTTTCCGCATTCTTTTCCGTTGTCGCCGGGAGCAACACCAGAAACGTGTCCGTGGCGACCCGTGCGGCCAGGTCTTCCGCGCGTGTCACGCGATTGATGAGGCGCGCCGCCTGATGCAGCGCGCGGCGGCCCGGTTCGGCTTCGCCATGGTCTTTCGATTCCGTTTCGATGCGCAGCGCAATGAGCGCCATGGCGCGGCCGTTCTGGTCTGCGCGCGCGCAGAGTCTCGCGCCGTGCTCGGCGAGAAAGGCGGAAGTAAAGGCGCCTGAACCCTGATCGCGCACGCCGTCGCCTTCGCAGGCCTGCAGAAAGCGCCGCATGGATTTTAATAGCCGCGCCCGGCGCGCAGAAAGTTGCGCCTTGGGGCCGAGATCGCTAGCGATATGTCCCGTCAGCAGAAAATCCGACGCGCCGCGTTGAGCGAAGGCCGCCGCGTCGTCAGGATCGTGCATCGGGAAAATGATCGGCATGTTGGCGTGCTTGGGGTGACGGCGCAGCGATCGCGCGAGGCTCATCAACGGATCGCTGTCGCGCTTCGGCAGAAAGATCGCTGCATCGAACCGCATGCTCTCCACCGCGCGCAAAGCCTGCCCTGCGGAGAAGACGCAAACGCATTGCTCGGTGATGGGCTTCAGCGCATTGAGCGCGGCAAGGGCGACCGGACCCGCTTCGCCGGCGATCAAAACCCGAAGATGCGCCGCGGGCGCTGAGATCGGCGGGAAATCGCTGAGACGGTTGAGACCGGCAAGGCTTTTCAGCCGTTCCCCCGCTTCCTCGGCGATGTTGCGCAAACGCAAGACCTGACGGCAGCGCTCGATCAGCGCCTCGGGCCGGGTCAGCATGACAACCAGCTCGCCATGACGGCGGAGCGCCCGGCGCGCGGTCTCGTCGATATAAGGGTCGATCATGATGAGGATCGAGGATTCCGGAGACGATTTCCGCAGGAGGCCGGCAATGGACTGGGCCTTGCGGCTCGAGACATGACGTCCGCGCAGATCGATGAGGCCTATGTCGGCGCGCGATGCGTCTTCATGCGAGACAAGCGCATAGCCTGCATCCTCGAAGGCTACGGTTAACGCGCCGCGCGCTTCGTCGCCGCCAACATAAACAATACGCGCTTTCGGCGCAGCGCCGATATCTTCCTGCATGAACTCACCCGGCCGGCGGCTTCGTCGCCGCTTATGGTTGTCAGCGCGGAGACCGCGCCGCCGGAGTTTTATTCAAGATACGGGCCGATCTGTCGTCTTCTTCAACAGGTTGCAGGAGATCGCTCTCGCTCGCCGCAACCTTGATCTCCGGCTTGCCCGAAAGGCAGATGTCCTCTTCGCCAATAGCGGGAAAAACACCCTTAGCGGCGCGCTCTTGATAGCAGGGAAGGGCGGCGAGAAACTCCTGCGGCTTCTGATAGGGGCCAGCCTCGCGGTAGAGCTGCGCTGTCGAGACGCCCACATAACGCCAGTGCCAGGGCTCGTAAGGGTCTTCGCCCGGCAGATAGTCATTGCCCGGGGGATAGGAGAGGATGAAGCCGAAACGATAGGCGTTCTCTTCAAAACATTGATAGGCGCGGTCGCTCGGGCGCATGAAGCGGTTGTCCACATTGATGTCCGCCGCAAGGCCGGTCTGGTGCTCCGACATGCCGGGCGGCGTCACCGTGCCTTTGGCGCCGATATTCGCATAGAGGACTTTCTGCGTTGCGTAAGAGCGGTAGCCCGAGCGCAGGGAAATGCGTTCCCCCGATTCCGAACGGCACAGCGAAATCAACTGCGCCAGCCGCGCCGGCAGATTGGCTTCGCGCGGATCGGCGTCGCTGTCGCCCGCAAGGCGCAGCTTCATCTCGTCAATATTCGGCGACTTCGCCGTTGGAATGGAAAACTCCGCCGCGGAAATGAGGTCGCCCGGCGCATAATTCGCTTCCAGGAGGAACTGCTGGGAGACAGGACGGTTGATGTCTTCGCGGCGGTCGCGCTCGCGATTGACGGCGTAGCGCTGCGCGCCGAAAGCATCGCGAAAGAGGTTGCGCATATGCTCCTGAAGCGCCTGCGCTTCGGTGTAGCGGCCCTGTTTCTCGTAAATTCCGGTGAGGAGCTTGATGTACAAGCTGAGATCTGGACTGTTGGCGCCCTTGAGCTGTTCCTGCGCATGGAAGGCGTCGAGATAAAGCTTTTCGGCGTCGTCGAGACGGCCCATGCCGGAATAAACCGGCCCCAGGACCAGCGTCAGCTGCACCGTGTCCTGATGTTCCGGACCGAGCAGCTTGGTGCGGATCAAATAAGCCGATGAGAGGAGCCCCGCCGCCGCATAGGCGGCGTCATCGCGCATGGCGTAAAAGGCCCCGAGAGACGCCATGTTGAACGCCGTGGCAAGCTGTTCTTCCCGTGTCCCGGACGCAGGTTCATAGGGTCTTGCGTGGTTCAGCGCTTCAGTGAAATAGCGCGCCGCGACGCCGACGCGTTCGGCATAGAAGGCGGAAATCTCCGAGGAATCTTCCCCGTGCCCGCGGGACGCATCGTCGCCTGCAAGATCGAGAAAAGATGCGTAGATTGCGACCGCGGTCTCAATATCGCCGGAGAGAATCGACGCCTGCGCCAGCTTGTCCTCATATTGCGCGCGTTCGCGGCGGCTCAGCGTATTCGAGGCTTTTGTCGCCAGCGCCTCACGAACCAGGGATGCAGCGCGCTCATACCGGCGGCGCTCAAGCTGCGCATCGGCGACGCGCAGCATCAGCGGCGCAAGCTCATCGACGGTCTGGCCTTCCTTCGCAAGTAGCCGCAGCGCCCGTTCGCCATGAACCGCCGCGCGTTTCGGCGCGGACTGCTCGATCAACTGGTTGAAACGGGACAGGGCTGATGGCGCGTCCACCCTGACGGCGACGTTGAAATATGCGGCGAAACTGATCGCCAGGATCAGAAAAGCCCCGGCAAGATATATCGGCGAACGCAACGCCATCGCCCTTAGAACACCCCTCGACTGCGCCTTTCGGCCCCCGGCTTTCCCCTTTCGCCAAGGTGACTTTATCACCCGCGGAAGCGGGGCGCGAGCCATTGACAGGGGATTTTTTAAGAGCGCCAGGCCGCTTCCCGCGCTGGCCTAGGCTCAAGGATTTGGCTATCCCGGCGGCAAGATGCGAAAAGGACAGAGCTGATGAAAGGCGCGGGCAGGCGGCGGATTTTTCTCATGCGGCATGGACATGTGGACTATTTCGCGCCGGATCTTACCGATCCTCGCATGGTTAACCTCACCGACGAGGGGCGGGAGCAGGCGGCTGCAGCGCGCGACGCGCTGCGCCACGCCCGCTTCGATCTCGCCGTTTATTCCGGCCTGCCGCGTACGCGCCAGACGGCGGAGATCGTTCTTGCCGGCAATGACGCGCCGCCGGAACTGATTGCGCATGAAGGGCTTGAGGAGATCAAAAGCGGCTGGATCCGCGCCGACAGCCGGGAAGAACTCGCGGCCCGGCTCGCCTACAGCTTCGATAACGCCGATGCGCCGGGCGCGCGTTTCCTGCCCGACGGAGAAACATTTGAAAACGCCCAGGCGCGCGTCACGGCGGCGCTGGAGGAAATAGTTCTCAACCGCGAATGGCGCACCGCCCTGATTGTCGCTCATGAGGGCGTCAATCGCATCGCGCTCGGCTGGGCCTGCGGCGGCGGCCTCGCCACCATCGCCGCTTTCGAACAGGATCTCGCCTGCCTCAATCTTATTGACGTGGATGTGACCCCCGCCGAAAGCGGCCAGGGGCTACAGATCGAGCGGATGGCGCTGAAAGCGTTGAACGTCACCGCCTATGACTTTGTGAAAAAAGGGCTTTCCCGGTCGAGCCTTGAACATCTCTTCGATGTGGATTTCGGCGGTCTGCGCCCGCGCAATAGCGATATTGCCTGATCACTCCTTCAGAAACAGCCTTAAACCTTTCGCAATTCTGTGGTTAACTCCCCGCGTAGGGGTATCGTGAGGGAGGCGTTTCCAATGCCGTACGGTATGAAGCAAGGCGTCAAGGCGCCGGGCAATTTTACGACGATTGACATGTTAGGGCTCGCGCTGTCGGGCTCGGCCGGCATTATCGCGGCGCTGGTCACAGACTATCAGCAATCCGGCGAGGCTTCGGCTCTTTATACGATAAACCAATGGGTGGCGCAGCTCGGCGCCATTCTGGGTTTTACGGAGATACCGCTCTGGATGGTGGTGCTCGGCATGACGCTCGTCGGCGCCGGCTCGATTTTCTATTTCCAGCCCATCACGCGTCAGGGGGCTTTTGCACAAGGCTTCGGCCTTCTCGCGGTTCTGATGACGGCGGTGCCGGCCAACCTCGCCGGCGGACTTGAAGGCCTCAACGATTCGCTGCCGGGCCTTGAGCCCGCGTCGATGCGGGAAGTCTCGACAGAGGGCCGCATTTACCATGCGAGCTATTCGCCTGCGCAATATATGGAGGTGCAGGACCGGCGGGGGCCCGCCAAATATGACTGCACGCTGACCATCAACTTCCCGAACGGCTTGCCGGACAGCATCGACACGATGCTGCGGAAGGGGACGCTGCGGGGACGCATGCATAATGCGGACACAGGGGAGACGTACAATCTCTTCCGCGCAGCAGGCGGCACCATGCAGAAGCAAGGCAATTCTCTGGTGATCCGCGCGGGTATTCCGGCGCGCAGCCAGAACGCTACGATCTGGGTGCGCGTTGAGGCTGAGAGCTACGCCATTCTGGAGAAGTCCGCCGAAGCAAGTCTCGATAGGCCGTTCAACTGGACCGTGAACATGGAGCCGTCCTCGACGCCGCTTTTCATGCAGCGCCTTAACAAGAGCTACTGGTTCTAGAATTTTCTCCAATCGAAGACCAAACGGCGCCGTTTCAAACCGGCGCCGTTTTTTGCGACCGCAAGAATGAGCGCGCGGCGTCATTATCCGAAAGGCCAATGGCGCGGTCATAGGCGGCGTCGGCCTCGCTCGCGCGCCCAAGTCCTTTGCAGACATGCGCCCGCACCGCCCAGAAAGGCTGATGCGTTTCAACACGCTCCTTTTCGATACGGTCTAGGACGTCTAGCGCATCCTGAAATCGCATTGCGCTCGAAAGCGCCGCGGCGTATCCGATCTCGGCGCCGGCCGACGGCGCGATGCGGATCAGATTCTCATACAGGAGGATGACGTCTTGCGAGACATCGCGCTCGTGGAGCCGTGACGCCGCATGCGCTGACTGGATCGCCGCTTCAAGTTGAAACCGCCCCATGTCATTGAGCCGCCACGCCGTGGCAAGCGCCTGTTCCGCGGCGGCGATCATGCGCCGGTCCCACAGCGACGTGTCCTGTGACGATAGTGGAACATACGCACCGTTTGAGTGACGCGCTTCGCGGCGCGCTTCGGCGTGCAGCATCAACGACAAAAGCCCCCAGGCTTCCGCCCGGTCTGGCGCCAGCGACGTCACAAGCTGTGCAAGGAATATTGCCTCATGCGTAAGATCGCCGGTCTGGCCGGCGCCGTCGACTTCGTTCCAGCCAGTCCCGAAGGCGGCGTAGATCGCGTCGAGGACGGCGGACATGCGTTGCGGCAACTGCTCCAGCGGCGGCTCTGTGAAGGGAACAGACGCGGCCTTGATCTTGCGTTTGGCGCGCACCAGCCGCGCGCCCATGGCTTTCGGGGAGGTGAGAAATGCGGACGCGATGCGCGCCGCATCGAGGCCGAGCACGGTCTGTAACATCAGCGGCGTGCGGATGTTTTCTTCAATCGCGGGATGTGCGCAAATGAACATGAGTTTCAGGCGCTCATCAGGGAAGGGCGAATCCATATTCGCTTTGGCCTCAGCCTCTTCTGCGGCGAGGGCCAGCGCAGGCTCCGCATCCATGCGCGTCTTCGCCTTTCGTCCCTGATCGATCAGCTTGCGCCGCGCTGCGGTGATGATCCAGGCTTCAGCCGAGGCGGGAACGCCGCTTTGCGGCCAGTGTTCCAGCGCCGCCCGAAACGCCTCGGCGAGGGCGTCCTCCGCCGCAGCGACATCACCGGTGCGCGCACAGAGCCAGGCGAGCAAACGGCCATAGGAGGCGCGGGCGGTTTCTTCCGCAATCGCCCGCGCCTCGCTCATGGTCTAGCCGCCGACATTCCAGAGAGGGCGCACCTCTACATAGCCGAAGCTTGCGCACGGACACTTGGCCGCCCAGTCGAGCGCAGCGTCGAGATCAGGCGCCTCGATCATGTAAAACCCGCCGAGGGTTTCCTTGCCGTCGGCGAAAGGACCGTCTTCGACGCGCCCCTGACGCGCGCGCTTGCCCTCCTTTGAATGTTCAAGCGGTTCGCCGGCGACATAGGCGCCGGCTTCGCGCAAGGTATCCGTATAGGCGAAATAGGAGCCGAGAATGCCGTTGCGCTTTTCCTCCTCCATCGCCGCCCATTCGTCTTCATTGTCGTAGAGCATCAACAGATATTGCATGGGGCGCTCCTATCCGTTCTGGCCGTAATCGGGGATGGCGCGCACATCGACAAAGCCGGTTTTCGCAGCAGGGCATTTCGACGCCCATTCGACTGCGGTTTCCATGTCGGGCGCATCGATGATGAAAAATCCGCCGAGCTGTTCCTTGGTGTCGGGGAAAGGACCGTCTTCGACTTTGCGGACGCCGTTTCTTACCGAAACCACCGTGGCCGTCGATGGCGGCTCGAGCGCGGCGCCGTCGAGCATAATGCCGGCGTCCCTCATCGACCCGCTATAGGCGTACCATTCGCCCATATAGGAATCGAATTTCTCTTTATTGTCGCGCAGGGCGAAATCGCCGGGTGGCTCATGCGCGAGGATCATGACCTTCATACAAGGCTCCTTAAATGTTGCGCGCCCCAGGGCGCCGCCATGACCCTATGACGCTTTCCACCGCGCCATTTCGACATCACTCCCCGAAACGGCGCAGAAGATTGTTCCGGATGTTCATGAGGCGATTATAGACGGAAAGCGGCGCTCTCGCCTGCTTGAGATCGGCAAGGGCCGCTTCGAGTTCAAAGAGCAGCGCGCGGTCTTCAGCGGAACGAATGCGGCTCTTGACCCAGCCGATGCAGGCGAAACGGGCGCCGGCCGTGACGGGCTCCACCCGGTGCAGCGATCGGGAAGGATATAGCACGACACTGCCTTTAGCCCCGCGAATGGCGTCTTCATGCCCGGCATTGTCGATAACCAGGTCGCCGCCTTCATAATCTTCAGATCCGTTCAGAAAAACCGTAAAAGAAAGATCTGTCCGCTGGCCGTTAATGTAAGGCGCGTCCACATGGTCGCCATAGGACATGCCTTCGCTATAACGGTTAAGGGCGATGCGCGCGAAGGAGGCGGGCTGCGCCGCCGCCTGAAAAACCGGATGGGCGAGGAGCGCCGCCTCGACCTTGGAGAGGGCGCCCCTGACCGCCGGGGCGCCGGGGTCCGCCTGGCGGTTCTCCTTCACCGCGCGCGCTTCGCCCTTGGCCGTCTCCTTGCCGTCACGCCACAGGGCTTCCGGCGAGACAGCCTCAAGGATGGCGTCGCATTCTTCCGGGGTTAGTATCTGGTCGATCTGCAACAGCATGGCGGCGCCTAGTTAAGAATGGTTTGCATCTACACTGAGGTCGACTATACATGCCTGCAAGACCTTTGGAGGGGCAAGATGACCCGACGTTTGAAACTCATGACCAGCCTTTCAACCCTGGCCGCCGCTGGCGCGCTGGCCCTGACCGGATGCGGCGGCGAGGGCGAAGGAGAGGGCGCGGAAGGCGAAGTCGATCTTTCCACTGTCTCCAGCGGCGAAGCTGAAGGCGAGGGAGAAGGCGGCGAAAGCGAAGGTGAATCCGGCAGCCTCAGCGGCGATCCGGCGACCGACGACGTCGCCTATCTGAAGCTGCTCGGCCTCGTGCGGGGCCATCTGATCGCGTTCTACGAACTTTACCAGAGCGGCTCGCGCGACATGGCGAGAATGCATGTGAAGCACCCCGAAAGCGAACTCTACATGGATATCGTGCCGGCCTTCGCGCCGCGCGGCCAATCAGGCTTCGCCGACGAGTTGACGGCGCTGGTGGATGCGGCGACAGCGAATGGCGACATCGACGCGGAATACACAGCTGTCGTCGAAGCGATCGACGCCCATGCGCCCCGCACGAATCCCGCCGCCGTACTGCTCGCCATATCGGAAATGACCCGCACCGCCGCCGACGAATTCGACATCGGGGTTGAAGACAGCGGCGCCATTGTCAACGCCCATGAATATCAGGACGCCTATGGTTTTCTGGTCGCGGGACGCGACATGCTGTCGGGTCTTGAGACCAGCGACGTCGATGCGTCGGACGCGATCAGTCTCGCCCACGAACAGATCGATCTGGCGCTGGCGTCCTTCGACGGACTGACCGTGGAAACGACGGAAGGGCGCGCTTCAACGCTTTACGGCGCGGCGGCCCGGATCGAGATCGCCGCGCGCGGCCTGATGTAGTTTCGGGCCGCCCCCGTCTCATGGACAGCAGAGAACAAGTGTTCTATTTTTGTTCTCATGCTGTCAAGAGCGACATATCCTGAAAACAAGGGCGCGGCCAAGCGGCCGCTTTCCTACCTTTTTATCGATTTCAACGCCTACTTCGCCGGGGTCGAACAGCACGATCATCCCGAGCTCATGGGCAAGCCGGTAATCGTGACGCCGCTCGCCTCGGAACACACAGGGGCGATCGCCGCGAGTTACGAGGCGCGGCCCTTCGGGATCAAACGCGGCACGAAAGTCGCTGACGCGCGCATCCTTTGTCCCGGCATCGCCGTCATGCCGGCGCGCCATGACCGCTATGTCGCCGTCCACAAACTCCTCATGGAAGAGATAGAGCGGCACATCCCGCTCGAAAAAATCTATTCCATTGACGAAGCCGCGTTCCGTCTGTCGCGGTCGGAACAAGACCCGGCCCGCGCCGTCGCCACGGCACATCGCATCAAAGAGGGGATCGCCACCAATGTCGGTCCCGCCTTGCGCTCCTCCATCGGGATCGCGCCGACGCGGCTCCTCGCCAAGCTCGCCGCCGAACGGGTAAAGCCGGACGGGCTGACCGTCCTGCGGGCTGAGGACCTTCCCCATGCGCTCGCCGATATTCCGCTTACGGATATTCCCGGAATCGGCGCCGGGGTTGAAGCGCGGCTGGCGCGCGCCGGCGTCGATGATTTCATGAAGCTCTGGGCGCTGCAGCCGAAACAGGCGCGGGCGATCTGGGGCTCGGTCATGGGCGAGCGATTCTGGCACGGCCTTCACGGCTATGAAACCATCGAAGAACCGACAAAAAAATCCATGATCGGGCACAGCCGCGTCCTCACGCGCGAACATGAAACTCCAGACAAGGCGCGCATCGTCGCCCGGGCGCTTCTCCTCAAGGCTGCGAGCCGGCTTCGCCATTACGGCATGCATGCAAGCTCCCTCAGCCTTTCCGTCAGGCTGCGCCCCGAAGGCGGCTGGCAGGCGGCGCGGCGGTTTTCCTATTCGCAGGACAGTTTTCAGTTTCTGGCGCTGCTTGACGACATGTGGGCGGACTTCTCCGACGCCCAGCGCCGGAAAGGGCATTTTCCGAGGCTTGGCGGCGTCACCGTCTATCTGCACGGGTTAGCAAAGCAAGGAGAAACCGCGCTCGAACAACTAGACCTTTTCGCCGAACCGAAAGGCGTTGAGAAAAACGCGCGGCGGGCCGGCCTCTGGAAAGCCATCGATACGATCAACGCCGATCTCGACGCGAAGTTTCAGCGCCTTGGCGGGCCTCGCGGCGAAGGCGGGCCGAAACGCCATGTGGCGCTAGCGAGCCAGTCCGGCCTTGCGCTCAACTATCTCGGCGCGAAGATTGCGTTTTCCCGCGTGCCCGAAGAGGCGGAATTTCTTTTTTAAGAGCCGGTCAGACTTCGCCGCCCAGTGCGATCGGTTCCGCC
Source organism: Hyphococcus sp. (assembly GCF_965267305.1). GTDB lineage: Bacteria > Pseudomonadota > Alphaproteobacteria > Caulobacterales > Parvularculaceae > Hyphococcus. The sequence goes on from NZ_OZ253945.1 coordinate 585,046, forward strand.
ATGTTTTTCGCGCGGACGGCGAGATGCGACGCCATGAAATGGATAGCCGACAACAGCTCCGATGACTGGTCGGCCGAGGCGTAGGTTGCGCGAAGCTTCACATGCCAGCCATGGGTTTTCACAATCCAGAGCGACGTACGGTAGGGGATGCCGTTAACGGCGCCGATTTCAAAGCCGCCGGCGAGCGGTTCTTCAAGGCCATTCACTAGGTCGGCGAGGTCGGGATCGACTTCATCGGCCTGCAGATCGACGACCGGCAAAATCACCTGACTTTCGACAGCGTAATTCTGCAAAATGCCTTGCGCCGCCGCCGCCGCATGCGCCTCGAGAGGCACGTCCGGCCAATAGCTCGCATAAGCGGTGATGCCGTCGCCATTATCGGCCGCGCGGTAATGACAGGCGACATCACGGCCGTCATTGGAGAATTCGATGACGCGCTCCAGTCCAAAGGTGCGCCCCTGATCGCCAAGGGCAAGGCCGGACGGGCACAAGAGCCCGCTCTCCACATGGCGCAGGCGGTCGCCCTCAATCGCCCAGCCATCCTGTTCGAAGCTGTTCTGCGTCTGGACATAATACGAATGACCGCCGCCGGAGAGCGCTTTGTTGTTGAGCCGGTCGCTGTCGCTGACGTCACGATGCATGACGCGCTCATGTCCTTGTGTCCGTTCATCGGATGACGCCGACAGCAGGGCCAAATTCTCGTCGAGCGAGGCGGAGCCGATGGTGAGATTCTGGGCGATCTCGATCCGCGAAAGCCGGTCGAAGGCGTAATAATCGTAAGGGTTGACGCCGGCCAGACGCTGCGCCGTCTGAGGCGAGGAGACGCAAGCCGCGCCCAGAGCACAAAGGGCGATTGCGGCGAGTTTATACTGAACCATGAACAATATCCTGTTGAGCTTAGAGTTTAATGGGGCGGCGCATCAGTCTTCGCCGCGCCGCCAGAACGGTTTGCGCTTTTCTTCATGCGCCCTGGGATTTTTCAATTCTTTCGGATTCCAGGGGCCGTAGCTGAAACTGCGCGCGCCGGGCTGCGGCTGATAGCCGGTGAGGGTGACGCGGTGATCGGGCGCTGCTGCATGTGCCGGCTCATCTTCGATGTAACGGACGCTTTTCGTCCGGCGCAGCGAGTCCGGGAAGAGGGCCATCATTTCCATGATGTCTTTAGGCATATCACGCGAGACATTGAGGCCGAGTTCTTTCGCTTCCCCGTAGGCAATAGGATAATCATGGGTCCAGCGTCCGGAGGAGAGTTGTTCAGCAATGCCGATGGCGGCGTTCTCGGAAACCGTTCCCGTCAACAGCTCGCGGGCGATCTTCTGCAATTGCGTGATCGCCATAGCGCCCACATCGGCGAGCACCAGCGTGTAATCGTCCGTATTCTGAATAGGCTTCTCATTGGCGACACGCACGACCGACGCCGCGGGAAGGCCGCCGATCTGCGGATCGATAGGTCCGAGCACGGCGTGCTCGCTCAAGACGATCTCGTCGGCGGCGAGCGCGATCAGCGTACCGCCCGACATGGCGTAATGGGGAACGAAAACGGTTTTCTTGCCGGGATGCGCCTTGATGGCGCGCGCGATCTGCACCGCGGGCAGCACGAGGCCGCCCGGCGTGTGCAGGATGAATTCCAGCGGCTTATTCGGCGGGGTCTTGCGGATCGCTTCGAGCACGTCTTCTGCGTCGTTGAGATCGATGTAGCGCAGCATCGGGATGCCGAGGAGGCCCATGGGCTCCTGACGATGAACAATGGCGATGATGCGGCTTTTGCGCTTTTTCTGGATCTTCGTGAATTTGTTGACGAGTTCCGCGTGACGCTGCTGGTTTGCGATGTTGCGCGCAAAAATAAATAATAAAATCAATAAGATCGGCAACGCGCCGAAAAACGCTTCCATGCCCCGGGACCCCTCAACGCAAGACAATTCCGGGAAGCTTAAGGGCTTTTTGAAAGGGAGGGAAGGGCGCGTCGATCAGGCGTATTCCCGCCAGTGCGAGATCATCAGCCGGGCCAGCGCGTCGGGCGCGTCATAGGAAATCCAGTGGCTGGCGCCCTCGATGCGCTCATAGCGCCATGGCGCATCCACATAGTCTTCGGAACCCATCATCTGCGCTTCGGTCAGATAGGCTTCACCATCGCTCCAGATACCAAGTGTAGGAATACGCACGATTTCCTCGCCGAACGTTCCCACTCGCGGCGGCTTCAGGATGCGGTCGAGGGAAATATTCGCGCGATACCAGTTGAGGCCGGCGGTCAAACGTCCCGGACGTGAGAGCAGGTGAATGGCGTCTTCAATGTCGCCATGGCGGGACCAGTGTCTGCGCAACAGCGCCCAGTCATTGGCGCGGTACGCCGCTTCGCAAAGTCCCCGGACCTGATGGAAGAGAATATATGTGCTGCGCCATTTCTGCTCCCATCCGGCGTTCAGATAGGCGCGCGTATGACCCACGGAGATCGCCGTTAGCGTTTTGAACCGTTCGGGGCGTTGCGCCGCCAGCATCCAGGCGACCGGCGCGCCGAAATCATGACCCGCGATATGCGCGACTTCAATCTTAAGCGCATCCATGATCGCCAGCACATCCTTGAACGCGCCGTTCTGAATGTCGTAACCGGCGACGGACGCCGCCATGTCGGTTTCGCCGAAACCACGCAGATCAGGGGCGATCACCCGGAAGCCTGCGTTGACGAGCAGCGGCGTGACTTTCGTCCAGACCGCAGAGGAATCCGGAAAGCCGTGCAGCATGATCGCGGCAGGCGCATCAATCTCGCCGGTGTCCCGCACGAAATGGGAAAGGCCATTCGCTGAAATGCGCTGCGTTTCCGCGCGCATCGCTTACCCTTCTCGCCTTATTGACATTTAGACGCCTTCGCGCCGGGCCAGAAACGCCAGACGCTCGAAGAGATGCACATCCTGCTCGTTCTTGAGGAGCGCGCCGTGAAGCGGCGGAATAGCTTTTCGCGGATCGCGTTCGGAAAGGATTTCCTCGGGCAGGTCTTCGGACATCAGCAGCTTCAGCCAGTCAAGCAGCTCCGACGTCGAAGGCTTTTTCTTGAGGCCCGGAACCTCGCGGATCTCGTAAAAGATCTTCATAGCGTCGCCCACAAGGCGCTTCTTGATGCCCGGAAAATGCACCTCGACGATTTGCGCCATCGTCTCCGCATCGGGAAACTTGATGTAGTGGAAGAAACAGCGGCGCAGGAAGGCGTCGGGGAGTTCTTTCTCATTGTTCGAGGTGATGATGACGATGGGACGCTGTTTCGCCTTCACCGTCTCGCCGGTCTCGTAGACGAAGAACTCCATGCGATCGAGTTCCTGGAGGAGATCGTTAGGAAACTCGATATCGGCCTTGTCGATCTCGTCGATGAGGAGAACGGGCCGCTCGCCCGCCGTGAACGCTTCCCACAGTTTGCCGCGCTTGATGTAGTTCTTGACGTCCCGCGCGCGTTCCTCGCCGAGCTGGCCGTCGCGCAAGCGCGCAACTGCGTCATACTCGTAAAGCCCTTGATGCGCCTTGGTGGTCGATTTGATGTGCCATTCGAGAAGCGGCGCGCCGAGCGCCTTCGCCACCTCGATGGCGAGCACGGTCTTGCCGGTGCCGGGTTCGCCCTTGACGAGCAGGGGACGCTCCAGGGTCACCGCCGCATTGACGGCGACTTTAAGGTCTTCGGTGGCGACGTAATCCTTGGTGCCGGTAAACTTCACGGAAACGCTCTCTTCCTGTTTGCACTGCAACTATAAGGCCGAAGAAGCATGAGGCAATCGCTTGATGCAGCGGCGAAATTTCAATTTTGCATTTCCCCTGAAAATCCGGCAGCTTCGCGACGTCAGCCCCGAAAGGAAGCCTCATGCGTCTTATTCTTCTGTTCCTTGCCTCGTCTTTGATAGCCGCCGCCTGCGCGCGTGACGGCGCCGGGGAAGGGGCGCCGCGCACCAGCGATCAGGAGGCGCGTGAGGAAACCGCGACCGCGCCAAGGGACGTCTGGGTCGACGAGAGCGTCAAGGATTTCACGCGCAAAGACGGCTTCCTGACGCTCTTCGCCGATGAGAAAGGCGCGAAGGTATTCGCCGTGTTTCCGCCAGCGGATGAAGACGGGGTCACGCTGCGCGCCATTCATGCGGCGGGACTGACGTCAGGCCTTGGCTCCAATCCTGTCGGTCTTGATCGTGGCTTATTCGACAGCGGCTCGCTGATCGCCTTCCGCCGCGTCGGCGACAAGATCATCGCAGAACAGGAGAACTGGACCTACCGCGCGACTTCCGACAATCCGCTGGAGCAAAAGGCCGTGCGCGAATCCTTCGCACGGTCTTTCCTGTGGGCGGGCGAGGTGAGCGCCACGGGGCCCGGGGGCGAAAGCCTCGTGGACATTTCAAGCTTCATCACCCGCGACTCCCTTGGCGTCATCGCGGCCCTGAAAGATCATCCGAAGGGCGGATCGTTTTCCGTCGCCGAAGACAGGACATTCCCTGATGCGGCGAATGCGCTCGCCTTTCCCAATAATGTCGAGTTCGACGCCTATCTGACGCTTGTCAGCGACGCGCCCGGCGACGAAGTGCGCGCGACTGCGGCGGACGGGCGCGCGGTCACCATGGTGTTGCATCATTCGCTGGTGCGGCTCCCCGACGACGGCTACACGCCGCGGCCCTTCGACGTTCGCTCCGGCGCGATCGACATTCCCTATTACGATTTTTCGGCGCCGCTCGCGGAACCGATCCAGAAAGCCTTCGCGCGGCGCTTCCGGCTGGAAAAAGAAGACCCTTCGGCCGCCAAAAGTCCGGCGAAAGATCCCATTGTCTTTTATGTGGACGCCGGAGCGCCGCCGGAAATTCGCGACGCCCTGATCGAAGGCGCGTCCTGGTGGGCGGAAGCTTATGAAGCTGCGGGCTTTGAAAACGCTTTCCGTGTCGAGCCCCTGCCGGAAGGCGCGCATCCCCGCGACATCCGCTACAACATCATTTCATGGACCCATCGCCAGACCCGCGGCTGGTCCTATGGCGGCGGCGTCTCCGACCCGCGCACAGGCGAAATGATCAAAGGCAGCGTCATTCTCGGCTCGCAGCGTGTGCGTCAGGACCGGATGATCTTCGAAGGCCTTGCCGGCGCGCAGAATTCAGGCAAGGGGGGTCCCGACGATCCGGTGACGATTGCGCTCGCCCGCATCCGGCAATTGTCAGCCCATGAAGTCGGCCACGCCCTCGGCTTTGCGCATAATTTTGCGGCGTCGACCAATGATCGCGCCTCGGTCATGGATTACCCGGCGCCGCTGGTGACGGTCGGCGATGACGGGTCGCTCGACTTTTCCGAAGCTTATGACACCGGCATCGGCGAGTGGGACAAGTTCGCCGCCACCTGGCTCTATGCGCAATTTGCGCCGGGAACCGACGAAGCCGCAGCGCTCAACAAGATCATCGCGGACGGATATGGTTCGGGTCTGCGCTTCGTCGCCGACAGCGAAGGCCGCTCCATTGCGACCGGCAATCCCTACGGCAGCGTCTGGGACAATGGCGGCGATCCGGTTCAAGCATTGCGCGACACAATGGACGTGCGCGCGATCGCGCTATCCAGTTTCGGCGAGAACACAATCACGCCGGGGACGCCCATGGCGAAACTGCGCGAAGTGATCGTGCCGATCTATCTCTATCACCGCTATCAGGTCGAGGCTGCAGCGAAGCTCGTCGGAGGTTACGACTTCGCCTACAAGACAAAGGGCGATGCGCTGAGCAACGGATCGGTGGTCTCCAATGAAAAACAGCGCGACGCGCTCGCCGCGCTTGTCGATACGCTCGATCCGTCGGCGCTCGTCATTCCGACATCCGTTCTCGATCAGATGACGGCGCCGATGGGCGCCTTTAACGGGAACAATGGCGGCGAAGTCTTTGAATCCGACGCGCATCCCATGTTCGATCTCGCGAGCGCCGCTGACGCCGCGGCGAGCATCACCATTAACGCGCTGTTGAACCCGGCCCGCGCCGCCCGGCTTGAGGAGCAGCACCGACGCAATGCGTCTGCACTCAGTTTCGGCGATGTCTTGAACGCCATCGATACGAAAGTTTTTGCCGCGGCGGGCGCGAACGAACAAATGCTCGCCGATGTGATTCAGGACAGGTTTGTGTCCTCTCTCATTTCCTTGTCGCTTGATGAGGCGGCGGCGCCCTCTGTGCGGGCGCAGGCGGAAGCGAAACTCCGCGCCATCGGCAACCGCCTGGAGCCGTCGCTGTTCAGCGGCGCCAATGCGCGCGAGCACAATGCGTGGCTGCGCGAGCGGATCGAGGCGCATCTGAACCGTCCGGCGGCGGCGGTTTCCGTCTCCATGCCGGCGACGGAAATTCCGCCCGGCAGTCCGATTGGCGGCGCGGGAGGAGCAAGCATGATGGAGACATGCTGGCATTGCGAAGGCATGAACGACTAAAGCGCCTTCTTCATCGTAATCCGCGGTTTGCCGGCATAGCCTGACTGCGCTTCTTCCGCCTGAACCGCGGCAAGGTCCAACTCGCCGCCGCCCGGCGCATATTCCGCATAGCCCAGAGAACGGTAAAACGGCGCGTTCCATGCAACATCCCGAAAGGTCGTCAGCGTGATAGCGTCAAAGCCTCGCTCTCGCGCCCAATCCTCGCCTGCTTCAATTAAGGCCCGGCCGATTCCGCGCCTTTGGAACCGTTCGGCGATGGATATTTCTGTTAAATGCGCGTGGCGGTCGACAACCCATAACAGAATGAAGCCTGCGGCTTCGCCATCAGTTTCGGCGATGAATATGGCGCCGCCCTCAAGACCGCGTTCATGTTCTTCGTGAGTACGCACTGGGCCGTCTGCGCAGAAATCGTAACCGACGGCGCGAAAGGCCTGCGCCGCATCCCGCTCAAGCGATTGCATCAGGGGAATGTCCGCCGCTGATGCAGGCCGGATCGTCACTATCATCCGGCGAGGCCGATTTCTTTTAGCCGCTGTTTCAAGAAATCATCCGCCGTGATGTCCGGATATTTGGCGCCGTCGCCTTTGCAACTGTCGAGGCAGGACAGCATGGCGCTCGAATGGGGATGCATGAAAAACGGCATTGAGTAACGCGACTCGTTTGTCGCCCCTTCAGGATTGACCACACGATGTGTCGTCGCGGGAATGACGTCGTTGCAAACCCGCGCCAGCATGTCGCCTGCGTCGACGATCAGATTGTCAGGATCGGTTTCCACCGGCAGCCATTTGCCCTCGCGGTCAAGTAACTGAAGCCCGGCGCCGTTCGCTGCGACGAGAATGGTGATGAGATTGATGTCTTCATGGGCGGCGGCGCGGATCGATCCCGGATCGACGCCCTCCGGCACCGGCGGATAGTGAAGCAGGCGCAAAATCGAATTGCCATTCGTCGCCATTTTCCGGAAGAAGTCGCGCGGGACATCAAGCGAGGGCGCCAGCGCCTCAAGCATGACGAGACCGGCTTCTTCAAGCGCATCGTAAAGTTCGAGAAACGTATCGCGGAAACTTTGCGGCTTGTCCGGCCACATATTGGAGGGATAAATTTTCTCGAGCTCCGACCCCGGCTCGAACTCTCGGCCCACATGCCAGAATTCCTTAAGGTCCGGATGATTGGAATCTTTGGCATGTTCGCGTCCGAAAGGGGTGTAGCCGCGCTGCCCGTCCTTACGGAAAAATTGATTCTTATAGTCTTCGGGCAGGGCGAAAAACTCTGCGCTTTTGTCGTAGGCGCGCTTCAGCAAATCGTGGCTGACTTTGTGATCTTTCAGAATAATGAAGCCGAAATATTTGAAGCCCTCATAGAGCGCTTCCTCGAATTCCCGGCGCGCCGCCAGATCTCCGTCCGTATAGGCTTTGAGGCTCAGTTCCGGCACACGGTCGTATTTACGCGTCATGGCGCATTCTCCGGGAAAACATCTCGATCTCGTGGCGGTTTACGCCCTCGCCGACCGGGTGGCAATGGTGCAGAAAATCGCAGGATGCCTGCCCGAAACCGCCATTGCGACAAGGCGATTGACGGCGATTTGCAGCGCGTTTCATAAGCTCTTCATGAACCTTTCATCACGCGATCCCATGATCGCACATAGTCATGATCCGCAGGACATCGCCGAGCGCCTGAAAAAGGGGCCGCAGGTCACTTATTTGCGGGACTGGGTGCTTGGCGGGATTGACGGCGCCGTCACTACATTCGCAGTGGTCGCCGGCGTCTCGGGCGCTGAACTGTCGACGAAAATCATTCTTATTCTCGGGGCGGCCAACCTTCTCGCCGACGGCTTTTCCATGGCCGCGGGAAATTATTCCGGCGTCAAGGCGGAACGCGACGACTATCGTCGCCTCCGGGAAACCGAGCTGCGCCACATTGCGCTGTCGCCCGAAGGCGAGCGCGAAGAAATACGTCAGATTTTCGCTGCGAAGGGTTTCGAGGGGGAAGACCTCAAGCGTGCAGTCGATATCGTCACGAAACATGAAGAACGCTGGGTCGAAGTGATGATCGAAGAGGAATACGGCGCCCCGAAGGCGAACAAGTCCCCTTTCGCCGCCGGCGCGGCGACCTTCGCCGCTTTCGTAATTTGCGGCGCCGTGCCGTTGCTGCCGTTTCTCTTCGGGGCCGGCGCAAGCGCGCTGTTGAGCGCTATCATTATGACAGGCGCCGTATTCTTTGGCATCGGCGCCTTGAAATCGAAATGGTCGACCGCTCCATGGTGGAGTTCCGGGCTTGAAACCTTTCTAATTGGCATGACTGCTGCCGGTGCAGCCTATTTGACCGGCGCGTTACTGAAACAATGGGTCGGCGTGTAGGACGCGAGCCAAAGGAGCTAGTCTCATGAATATATCCGACATCATGGATCGCCTTGGCGTCGAAGAACGTCATTACACGCGCGGCGATCTCTCTGTGACAACGCCAATTGACGGTTCCGAACTCGCACAGGTTGCGATCGATGACGAGGCGGTGATCGGAGAAAAGATTGCGCAAGCGCAGGAAGCCTTTCTCAAATGGCGAAGCGTTCCGGCGCCGCGCCGCGGCGAGCTTGTGCGCGTCTTTGGCGAGGAACTGCGCAAGCACAAGGACGACCTCGGACGGCTCGTTACGATCGAATGCGGCAAGATCCTCTCGGAAGGGTTGGGCGAAGTTCAGGAGATGATCGACATCTGCGATTTCGCGGTCGGCCTGTCGCGCCAGCTCTACGGTCTCACCATCGCCTCGGAGCGCCCCGGGCATCATATGCGCGAGAGCTGGCATCCCCTCGGGCCCGTAGGGATCATATCCGCCTTCAATTTTCCGGTGGCGGTGTGGTCCTGGAACGCCGCTCTGGCGTTCGTCTGCGGCGACAGTTGCATTTGGAAACCGTCGGAAAAAACGCCGCTTACTGCTCTGGCGGTGCAGTCTCTGTTCGAAAAGGCGGCCTACCGCTTCGGAGAGGCGCCGCGCCATCTCAGCCAGGTTGTGATTGGAGAGCGAGCAGCGGGCGAGCAAATCGTCGACGACCCGCGCATCGCGCTTGTGTCGGCGACGGGCTCCACGCGCATGGGCCGTGAAGTGGGCCCTCGCGTCGCAAAACGCTTCGGCCGCTCGCTACTGGAGCTTGGCGGCAACAATGCAGGCATTGTCGCGCCTTCAGCCGATCTTGATCTTGCGCTTCGAGCGGTCTGTTTCGCCGCTGCAGGAACCGCCGGCCAGCGCTGCACCAGCCTGCGCCGTTTATTTATTCATGGCAGCATCTATGACGCGTTCCTGCCGCGTCTTAAGTCAGCCTACGCCTCATTGCCTGTCGGGGATCCTTTGAAAGATGGCGTCCTTGTGGGACCGCTGATTGACAAAGGCGCATTCGACAGAATGCATTACGCGCTCGACCGGGCGAAGGCGCAGGGCGGCCACATTACAGGCGGCGAACACATAGGCGAGAAAGGCTGGTATGTGCGTCCCGCCATTGCCGAACTCAACATGCATGAAGGCATCGTCCTTGAAGAAGCCTTCGCGCCTATTCTTTATGTCCTGCGCTATGAAAATCTGCATGACGCCATTGCGTTGCAAAATTCTGTCCCGCAAGGACTATCGTCCTGCATATTTACGCGGGATGTTCTGGAGGCGGAGCAATTCCTTTCCGCTACGGGATCAGACTGCGGCATCGCCAATGTGAATATCGGCCCCTCCGGCGCAGAGATTGGCGGCGCGTTTGGCGGCGAGAAGGAAACCGGCGGCGGACGAGAAAGCGGTTCCGACGCTTGGAAGGCGTATATGCGCCGTCAGACGCAAACCATTAATTATTCGGCTGCGCTGCCGCTCGCTCAGGGCGTCAAGTTCGATATTTAATTGCTGCGCCGCACGCATGCGTTCAGCCGAAGTGTGGCGTGTATAGGTAAAACAAATCGCGATTTCATTTTTTCCTGTTACCAAAAATAATAGCATAATCTGTCTAATTAAAAGTTGATACCGTTATTGAAGCCTGTCGTTGCCAGACTGCAACAACGCCCCCGTGATCGGCGATAAAATGCGAAATTATGCCTTTGATAATGGCGATTTATGTTATCGCTAAGAAAAAAAATAGAAACTGATTCACATAGCGTAGTTCATGGGAGGAACGGATGGACAGTCGCAAAACGGCTATAAGAACACTTGCACGCGCAAGCGTGTCGCTCGCAGCGCTTTCGAGCGTTGCAGGAACGGCGGCGCTTGCCCAAACCGACGAAATCGTGGTCACGGCGCAATTCCGCGAACAGAATTTGCAGGACGCGCCGCTCGCCATTACGGCGGTTACGGGCGACATGCTTGAGCGCCGCAGTCAGACGGAGCTTTCTCAGATCGCTCGACAGGCGCCGAACGTGACCTTGGCGGGCCAGAACCAGGAATATGGTTCGGCGATGATCGCCTATATCCGCGGCATCGGGCAGAACGACCCGAACTTCGCTGTCGAGCCGGGCGTCGGCATCTATATCGACGACGTTTATCTGCCGACTCTGACCGGCTCGCTGCTCGATCTCATGGATGTGGACCGGGTGGAAATCCTGCGCGGTCCGCAAGGCACGCTGGCCGGCCGGAACTCCATCGGCGGCGCGATCAAGCTTTATTCCGAGAAACCGCAGGGCGACAACTCCGGCTCTTTCCAAGTGACTTACGGGTCTTATGACCGGATCGATATCCGCGGCATCTATGATGTGCCGATTACGGAAACCCTCGCTATGCGCGTCTCCGGTGTCAGCAAAAACGAAACGGGTTATATCAAGCGCCTCGACTATGCATTGACACACCCAGGCACCAATGTGCCGACGCAGGCGACTGGCGAAGATCCTGTTCTCGGCCGTGATGGCGGCGTCGCCATTGCAGGCGGTAAAATCGCTCTGCGCTGGCGGCCAACCGACAATGTCGACATCAATTTGAGCGGCGACTACACGCGCGAACGTAATGATGCTGGCGTGTCGACCTTGCTCTACGCGAACGCCGACGGCGCCTTGAATAACGACCCTTCGCGGCCGTGGCTCCGTGGCACCGACGGTCAGGCCATTCCTTATAACTGTATGTTCGTCGCTTCGGGACCCAACAGCTGCGATACGCTGACCGGCTATGACGGGCGCTACGTCACTTATGCGACCTTCAACAATTTGTACCCGGGCGATTCGCAGTTTCCATACACGCCCCTTGCGCTCGATCCGCACCGCGATATGGACAATTACGGCGCTGCGCTGACGATGGATATCGGGCTCAGCGAAAACCTGTCCTTGTTCTCGGTCACAGCGTACCGGAAATACAAGACCGACTGGTCTTACGACGTAGACGGATCGCCGCTGGCGCCGAACCTTCTGAACCAGACGCAAACCAACGAGCAGTGGAGCCAAGAGATTCGTCTCAATGGCCAGCTGTTTGACGATTTCGTCGACTTTACGGTTGGCGGTTTCTACTTCGATACGGACAGCTTCTACACTGGCCGTATCAATATCGCCTATGCGGAACTGGACTTCATTCACGGCCCTGACCCGACACCGTCGACCAACAAGGCGGTTTTCGCGAACGTGACCTTGAACCTGTCTGATGATCTGCACCTGACAGGCGGCGTCCGAAATTCCTGGGATAAGAAAGAATACCTCTATCGCCGCCGGAATCCCGATCTCACGCCGGTGGAAGGCCCCTGTAATTTCTTCCTCGGCGCACCGACAGCCGGCCCCGTCGACATCGGCAACCAGCCGAACTGTCTCCTCTTCGGCGTCGACGGCACGACGGCGACATTCAAGAACAGTCAGCTCGACTGGCGCGTTGCGCTCGACTACCGGTTCAATGAAGCGCTGATGGTCTACGGCCAGGTCGCAACCGGCTATCGCGCGGGCGGCTTTAACGCCCGTCCGTTCTTCCCGAGCCAGGCGACGCCGCATGTGCCGGAAACGATCACCTCCTACGAGCTCGGTTTCAAATCCGACCTGTTTGATGACAAACTTCGCTTGAACCTAGCGGGCTTCTACTTCCCGTATGACAATATCGTCCTGAACTCGACGTTCTGCGCGGACCTTCCCCCGGGGCAACAGGCTCCGTGCTTGCGTCCAAGCAACGTCGGCTCGGCTAAGGTGAAAGGCTTCGAGGCTGAAGCGACTTTCTATCCTATTCCGGAAATCAGCATCGACGCTTCGCTGAGCTATCTCGACTTCCAATATAAGGAAATCGACCCGAATGCCGGCACCGGCGTCGCTCTCGGAGACATCACCCCTTACACGCCGGAGTGGCAGTACAGCATCGGCGTACAGTATGACATCGAAAATGTCTGGGGCGGCGATTTGAGCTTCCGGTTTGACGGCTCCTATCAGTCCGAAATCTTTACCGAAGCGGGCAACGTTCGCGAACTTCTCGTACCGAATGACGTTGTTCCGGGATCGCCCGGTTTTGAGAGCTTCGGCCTTCCGGGAGGTGGCGGACCGATCGATGTTCTGGTTGCGGACAACCTCATCGAAGGTTACTTCCTCGGCAACGCCCGCATTATGTGGAACTCCGCAGATGACAATTGGGGTCTTGCTTTTGAAATCCAAAACCTCTTCGACGAATATTACCTGACGACAAAGGTGAACGATGCCGCCGCTGTGGGCCATGTTTATGGCTCGCCGGGCAAGCCGCGCACCTTTGCGGTGACGCTGCGCCGCAACTTCTAGTCTGAAAACTGGCGGCCGCGTACTGGCCGTTAATCCCTCCAAACGCCGCATCAGCAATGATGCGGCGTTTTCCGTGTGTCGTTCGTAAGCTCAGGCTGTCTCGCTGCTGCTTAAAGACAGAACATTACAAATTACTGATTTTTGTGAGGTTTCATGCGCGAGCACACCGGCTCTTCCAGCGCCAGCCCCAAGGCTTAGAACTCGTTTACCAATACATGATAGTGGATTGATCAGCTCAAAGGGGGAGCGATGAAGACCGCGACCGATATTTCGCAAAAGGCGTTAAGCCGACTGAGTGCCTGGAATCTAGACCCGACGCCTGAGGCCTACGCCGTTCTTTATGCGCATTATGATGGCGCGAATGCGGAGCTGTCGGAAACGATCGAAACACGCTTCTCCGATGAAACCCCGCCCAGCGCCAAGCAGCTTGAGCGGCTTTACGCCAGATTTTTTAGCCCTGAACCTAGCCACACTCAAAAGCTCGATAAGCTTGCCAACGCGCTCGTAAACCAGTCATCGGGACTGCAAGGGCTTGCGCATGCCTTAAGCTCATCTGCACACACATTCGGCGTGGAAGTGCAGACGCAGGCAGGCGACGCTATTGGCGTTTCCACGTCTGGCGGGGATGTCCAGGACATTGTGGGCCGCTTGCTTGAGCTCACAAAAAAAACTGTAGAACAGAACAAGGTCCTTGAAGGCAAGCTGGACGCCGCAGTGGAAAATATCGGCGAACTGCACGACACGCTGAAGCGCGCGGAAGAAAGCGCTCAGACGGACTTCTTAACGAAGCTTGCAAACCGGCGGAAGCTCGACACTTTTCTTACCCGGCTGATGGAAGACGCCATGCTGGAGAAACAGGCGTTTTCCATCATTGTCGGCGACATCGATTTTTTCAAAGTGTTCAACGACACCTATGGTCACAAAGTCGGCGATCAGGTGCTTGCGCTTGTGGCCAGCATTATAAAAGGCAATATCAAAGGAAAAGATCTCGCTGCGCGTTATGGCGGCGAAGAATTCGTCATCGCCCTTCCCAATACGACGCTGATGCAGGCTGCTGAGGTTGCCGAAGACATTCGAGCGGAGATCGCCAATCGTCCGCTTGCGCTCAGAAAGTCGAATAAGGAGATCGGCAATGTCACCATCTCTTTTGGCGTTGCAGAATGGTTCTTAGGTCAATCTATGGAAGCGCTTTTTGAGTCTGCTGACGCAGCGCTCTATGAAGCGAAAAGGGCCGGCCGGAACAGAGTTGTCCGTGCCGCGAACCATTTGAGAGAGATCGCCTGAGGTTTTATCCGGCGACGAAAAACAAACTCCGTGGCGGAGGGGGTGGGATTCGAACCCACGGAACGCTCGCACGCTCAACGGTTTTCAAGACCGCCGCAATCGACCACTCTGCCACCCCTCCGGGAGTAGCGGTGTTGTCGTCTACATTGCTGAGCTGATGGATGCAACTGACGGGCAAACTAGGTTAATAAGGCGTTAACCCTCGAAGGCTATTGCCGGGGCTGCTTCACGAAGCGGCGGGCCGCCGCGTACAACCAGTACTTTCCGCTATGACCCATTCGGCCTCTTTCGTTTTCAGGATCGCCGTCCTAATCCTGCTGGCGCTCCTCGCCGCCTGCTCAACGACCTCGCGGCCTTCGGCGGGGCGGGGGACCGATCCCCATTACAAGGTCGGCAAACCCTATCAGGTGAAGGGCAAGTGGTATTACCCCGCCGAGGACCCGTCTTATTCAAAGGTCGGCGTCGCCTCCTGGTACGGAGAGCAGTTTCACGGACGCCTTACCGCCAATGGCGAGATTTTCGACATGAACCGGCTGTCGGCGGCGCATACGACGCTGCCGCTGCCATCCATGGTCGAAGTGACGAACCTTGAGAACGGGCGCTCCGTCGTCGTTAGGCTGAACGATAGGGGGCCTTTTGTCGGCGACCGGATCATCGATATGTCGCGGGAGGCGGCGCGTGAGCTCGGCTTCGAGCAACAGGGAACGGCGCGCGTGCGCGTGCGCTACGCGGGCCCGGCGCCGCTGACCGCCGAAGCGCCAAGAACATCGCCGCGTCCCGAGCGCATCGCCCGCGCCGCGCCTGTGCGGCAGGAAACCATCCGGCCAGGCGTCGATCCGGATTGCGACCCGATCTCTGAGCTTCTCACCAGCATGGAAAGCGCGCCGGCGCTGACGCCCGGCGCTGAAGAGGTCGCCATCGCGGAGGCGGAGGAGGGGGGTGAAGCGGAGATCCCCGCCGCCGACCTCTCGACTCCCGATCCGGAAGACGCGCGCCTCGTTCACCCGTCAGCGAGCGCCCAGCAGCCCGCGGAAGCGATCTATCTGATCCGCATCGCCGCCCTTTCGCGCCTCGACAATATCGACGCGCTCCGCGCCCAGCTCGGCGACATCGGAACTCTGCGCATGTCGCGCGTTGAGACCGAGGCGGGCAGCGTATTTTACCGGGTCAATCTGGGCCCGTTTTCCTCTATTGAAACCGCCGCAGAAAAGTTGGAAGCAGTGCGCGGAGCGGGTTATGCTGATGCTTCCCTGGTCACACTGACTCCGTAAGCTCGGCGTCATGAGCAATATAGATCAAGGGGTTAGCGCCCAGAGCCGGAACATCGCCTGAACAGGTTTAGGAGACGCGTTTTGAAGTTTTCTCATATTATCGCCGCACTCGCCATGATCGCCGTAAGTCTCGGCCAGTCTTCAGGACAAGACCAGCCGCCGCTGACGACGCCTGCGGAATATGCGCTGATCATGGATTATCGCACCGGCGAGATCCTCTATGAGAAGAATGCGCGCACGCCGACCGCCCCGGCTTCCATGTCGAAGCTGATGACCGTCGCCATCGTTTTCGAGCGGCTCAAAAACGGCTCTTTGCAGCTCACAGACAAGTTCGACGTCAGCGAAAAAGCCTGGCGGGAGCGCGAAGGCTCCTCCATGTGGGTGCGGGTCGGCGACAGCATTCCCGTGCTCGATATCCTGCGCGGCATCATTGTGCAGTCCGGCAATGACGCCTGCATTGTCGTCGCTGAAAATATCTCCGGCTCCGAAGAAGCCTTTGTTCAACTGATGAACCAGAAGGCCCATGAGTGGGGGCTCAACGATTCCACCTTCGGCAACCCGCATGGAAAGCCAGACCCTAACCACAAAATGAGCATGCGCGACCTTGCAGTGCTGACGCGCAAGATGATTTCGGAATATGGCGAGTACTACGCTCTTTTTGCGGAGCGCGAATTCACCTGGGAAAAAATCCAGCAATCGAACCGCAATCCCATTCTCGATATGGTCGAGGGCGCAGACGGCCTTAAAACCGGACACACCGAAGAGTCAGGTTACGGCCTTGTGGGGTCGGCGGCGCAGAATGGCGAACGCCGTATTGTTGTCGTCAACGGGCTGTCCTCGGAGCGTGAACGCGCTACGGAATCCGCCCGGCTGATGCGTCTCGCCTTCAATGACTTTTCAACGAAAACTTTTTTCGAGCCGGGCGATATTGTCGGGGATGCGGAAGTTTTCAAAGGCAAGCAGCCGACCGTTCCGCTGATCGCGCACGAACCAGTGAAACTTATCCTCCACCGTTCGCTCATTGACGGAGCAAAAGCGACCATCGTTTATGAAGGTCCTGTATCCGCGCCGATAAAAGAAAACCAGCAGATCGGTTATCTGCGCGTAGAAGCCCCTGGCGGCGGTCCGGCCCGTGAATATGCGCTCTATGCCGGCCGTGAGGTCAAGGAAACCGGCATCTGGGGCAAGATCGGCCTTGCGGCCCAAAAACTCCTCGCAAAACCTTCGCATGAAACCGCGGAAACTGCGTCGGCGGAGTAGACGCATATGACGGCTTCTTCCGCCGGCGCATTCATCAGCTTCGAGGGCGGCGACGGCGCCGGTAAATCGACGCAGATCAAACTGCTTGCTGATGCGATACGCGATGCAGGCAGGGAAGTGGTGACAACCCGCGAACCCGGCGGATCGCCCGGCGCCGAAGCCATCCGCAAGCTTTTGCTGGAAGGGTCGGCTGACAAATGGTCGCCGGTGACGGAGGCGCTGCTCATGTCTGCGGCGCGCGCCGACCATTTGGAGCGCATCATTCAACCCGCGCTGGCTCGCGGCGCCGTTGTCATCACGGACCGGTTCGCCGACTCTACGATGGCGTATCAGGGTCTTGCCGGGGCCCTCGGCGAAAAAACCGTCATTGCGCTATACGATCTCGTTGTAGGGAACCGCGGACCGGACCTCACGCTCATCCTCGATCTGCCCATTGAGGAAGGATTGAAACGCGCCGGCGCGACAGGCGGTCAGGAACAGCGCTTTGAATCTAAAGGCGCCGCCTATCAGGAGAAAGTTCGCGAGGCTTTTCTTGAAATCGCCCGGCGCGAGCCCGACCGTTGCTTTGTTGTGGATGCCTCTGGAAGCGCAGAAAAGGTAGCCGCGCGCATCCGGAATATCGTGGAAAAAAAGCTTCCGGCGCTCTTCAACGCCTGAGCCCGGACAATTCCTCAGCACCTTCCCTCGGCGCCTCAAAACGCCTAGGTAAACCATATGGAAGAAGAGTTGATCCCGCCGCGATCCCGCACCGACCAGATCGGCCGCGACGCCCTCGAGCGCCAATTGCGCGCCGCCATAGGCGAGGGGGCGCTGACCCATGGCTGGATCCTGGCGGGACCGGAAGGCTCCGGCAAAGCAACCCTCGCCTACCGCATCGCCCGCGCGCTGCTCGATCCTTCGTCGCTGACCGATGATACGAGCCTCAATATGCCGGAAACCGCAAAAGTCTTCCGCCACATTGCAGCCGGTGCGCACCCAGACCTTTTTGTCGCCGAACGGCTGTATGATGAAAAGAAAGACCGGCATCAATCTGAAATTACTGTCGAAACCATACGGAAACTGACAAGCTTTCTGAGCCGAACCGCATCTGGCGGAGGCGCGCGCGTCGCCATCGTCGATACGGCGGACGACATGAACAGGAATGCAGCGAACGCGCTCCTGAAAGCGCTTGAGGAGCCGCCGGAGGGAGCGACGTTGCTGCTTTTATCGGCGGCCCCGGGAAGATTGCTGCCGACGATCCGGTCACGCTGCCGCCGCATTGACCTTGCGCCTGTTGCGGATGACGAGATCGTGCAATTGCTTCGCACGGAAGGCGCCAGCCCCGGGAACGCAAAAAACATTGCCGATCATGCCCGCGGGCGGCCGGGCTACGCGCTGATGCTGGCGGCGGGCGAGGGGGCGGAGGCGATCTCGTTGGCGCAAGCCTTTCTGCAGACTGCTCAAAGAGGCGGGGATCTTTCCCGGATCATTGCCGGCGTTGCGGGCAAAGCGGGCGATGCGCGCTGGCCGATCTTTCGCGACACCCTCATCGCCAGCCTCAGCGACGCTTCGCGGGCAGCGGCGACGCATGACGCCGCGCAAGGATTTGAGGGCGCCGATGCAGGCGATCTCTTAAACGCCTGGCAGGCTGTGACGGCGCTCGCCGGGCGGGGCGAGGCGCTCAATCTCGACAGGGCTCAATTGCTCGAGGCCATCGCATACGACCTGCGCGCCGCGCTGAAGCGAAGGGCCGCCTGACGCTCATGTTTGTAGACAGTCACGTTAATCTGCATTCGGATAAATATGCGGAGGACCTTGAAGCGGTTATAGCGCGGGCGCGCGAAGCTGGCGTCGACGCTATGCTGACCATTTCCGACCAATTGTCATCGACAGACGCAATCGCCGCCATAGCGGCGAAAGACCCGCTCATATGGCGCAGCGTCGGCGTTCATCCGCATTTCGCCAAGGATTATTCTGACCTGCCGGCTAAAACATTGATCGCCATGGCGGCCGATGAAGATGTGGTCGGCATCGGCGAATGCGGTCTCGATTTCTATTACGAATATTCAGACCGCGACGTGCAGGAACCGGTTTTCCGCGCTCACATCCGAGCGTCGCGCGAGACCGGCCTGCCGCTCATCATTCATACGCGCGACGCCGACGAAATCATGACGGAGTTGCTTGAAAACGAGCACAGGGAAGGGGCGTTCACCCCCCTGCTCCATTGTTATACAGGGGGGCCGCAGCTTGCCGAAGCCGCGCTAAGACTAGGCGGCTATATTTCCTTTTCCGGGATCATCACCTTCAAAAACGCCGCTGATGTGCGCGCTATTGCGGAGGCGACGCCGCTCGACCGGCTCATCATCGAGACCGATTGCCCGTATCTGGCGCCCGTACCCATGCGGGGACGGCGCAATGAACCGTCTTATGTGGTTCACGTCGCGGAAAAGCTTGCAGAAATCAAAGGCGTCACAACCGATGAAATCGAAAAGGCGACCACAGACAATTTCTTCCGCCTGTTTTCAAAGGCGCGCGATCCGCGCAAAGCGTCATGACCGGAAAACTGCGCGTCACCATTCTCGGCTGCGGTTCTTCCGGCGGCGTCCCGCGCTTCGGCGGGCCCGATGGAACAGGGGACTGGGGCGCCTGCGACCCTGGAGAGCCCAAAAACCGCCGCACACGCTGTTCAATCCTTGTCCAGCGCGAGCATCCTGAGTTCGGTTTCGCCCATGACAAGGTGACATCCGTTCTGGTGGATACGTCACCGGATATGCGTGAGCAGTTGCTGGCGGCTAAATGTTCGCGGCTCGATGCGGTTCTTTTTACCCATGACCACGCGGATCAGAGCCACGGCATCGACGATCTGCGCGTGTTCGCCCTGCAAATGCAGCGGCGCATGCCAGTCTATATAGATGACGCAACGGGCGGGGCGATTACCGACCGGTTTTGGTACTGCTTCGAGCAGGCGCCCGGAAGCTATTACCCGCCGATCCTTGAAAAAAGAGACATGCCGCCCTGCGGCGAGACCTTCTGCATCGACGGGCCGTCAGGACCCATACCAGTGACAGCGTTCCTGCAATATCATGGCGGGGTCAATTCGCTCGGATTCAGGTTCGGCGACATCGCCTATTCGAGCGATGTTGTCGGTCTGCCCGAAGAAAGCTTCGCGGTCTTATCCGGTGTTAAGGCGTGGATTGTAGACGCCCTGCAATATCGTCCCCACAAGACGCATGCGCATCTCGATCTGGCCCTTGAGTGGCTCGAACGGGTGCGTCCGGGGCGGGGAATTTTGACCAACCTGCATGTCCATATGGATTATCGGACACTGGCGGAGAAGCTGCCCGAATGGGTTGAGCCCGCCTTTGACGGCATGATCGTCGTGGGAGAGGCGTGATAATCACTCCCAACTTTCCGCCGAGCGCTTGCCCGTATTCCAACAAAAACAATGGGCTAGCGTCATTATTTGCGTTGAATACATGGCAGGTTTCCGGAAAGTCTGCTAGGATCAATTGAGTTGCTTGCAGGCGTAAACCGGACAACAGGCGCCTTGTGAGGAATAAGGCGCTTATCCCGTAGTTTGGCCGCAATACGGGCGCAAAATAAGGTTGTGTAGCAGGTGGTTGGGTAGTTTGGGCGACGAAGGCGATGGCGCTTGAATATTATATGCCGCGGGCTGATCTTCGGGATTACGTTCGCGCCTATTATTTGTTCTCTACAGATCACAGAACAATTCAGCCGCTATGCGCGGAAATGGGCAATATTCGCGTCGTTCTGAATGGCGGCGGCGTTATGCACATGCCCGATGGCCGCAAGCAGCACACGACATCGGCGTTTCTTTTAGGCCCGACATTGAGCGCATATTGCCTTGAGGCCGAAGCCGGCACGCGCGCTTTCGGCATCGGCATCCG